>DVGB01000039.1 GCA_018712955.1 Candidatus Aveggerthella stercoripullorum | reverse complement strand
GTCAGATCGTCGGTACGGGCAATGAGCGAGGCGATGATCTCAAGCTGGTCGCAGTTGTCGACCATCTGGTCGTGGACGTCTTCGGCCAGCGAGCTCGTCTCTTCCTTCAAGCGTTCGAAGCTTTGCTCTTCCTCGGAGCGGCTGACGGATTCGGTCAGCAGGAAGGACCCGGCAATCACGACCAGGATGAGCACTGCCGTGACAAAGAGCGGCGCCTTCCAGCCAGCCGTCGCGTTCTTTATCTTGTCCCAGCCTAGAGGCCTCATGCGCCTTAGTTGCCTTTCTGTGTGCACGGCCAAGCAAGCCCGAGCACGTTTGAATCATTGCAAGAGAGGGCACAATTGCCCTATTGCAGATTGTACCTTTAGGCGACTTAAGAATCACAAAGCCGAACGTTCTTTGCCAAAGCCCTTTTGCGTGTTTCGGTCGATTCTTCCAATACGTTCGTCCATAGAGGCGAGGGCCTCGACAACGCGCCGTTCCAGCGTGTCGTTCGCCTCCTTCTGCTCCGCACGCAAACGCGAGATAGCATCGTCGAACGATTTCGACTGCGCGTCGATTGCACGTTCCATGCGCTCAGTGAATTCGAGCATTCGCTCCGCCAGTCCCTCTTCCGCCCGGTCAAGGGATTTTTCCAGCTGACAGGAAGACTTCTGCATTCGCTCTTGTGCGCTTTGAAGAATACGAACGTCCTCGTCAAGCTTCGCGACCGCTTCTGATGCAGAGCTTTCGTTCAGCAGCCTCGCGGCATTGCGTACTTCGTCCGTAGCGCCAGCAAGTCGGTGCAGCAAATCCCGCAGCGCCTCCACCGCCGCCCTGGCGTCGTCGTTCGCCCGCCGTCGGTCCTGAACTTCCTCTTCGAGCTCTGCCAGCGTGCCGACAATCGCCTTTGCCTTCTCTTCAAGCTCGACTACTTCGTATTCGTACATTTCCTCTCCTATCTTGATGTTGTTGCATCTCCTTTGACACGTTTGTGGCGAACGAGTAGAGCCTGTTGATAGTTTTAAGATATCTCGCCTGTTCTGTGTTGATCGACGAAAGCAACTCGTCCACGCTCAGGTCGAACACCCTTGCCAGGCCTGGTGTCACGTCGTTGAGCATCTCTGCACTTACCAACACGCCCAAAGGTGAATGCAAGAACGCCAGCAGCCTCTCCAAGATGCCAACGCGACGCAGGCCGTAGTTTTCCTTCCCGAACTTCACCATTGATTCGACGTACCTTACTGCCCTCTTAGGCTCTCCGTCGATCATTTCCAAAGCCGCAAGCGTGAAGAACAGTCCAAAGTTCTGCGGGTAGTCTTCAAGCAGACGAAGCGACCGGCGTGACAGCCGAACTCTCTCTTCGCGCTCTGAAGCGCTCTCGACAGCGCGCATCAGAATGGCAGCGTCGGTCGCGTTATACACGACGTCTAACAGAACGTCCCGCTCGCCCTCATCTCCAAGCGAAAGGTATGCAAGCAGCTCCTCGCGGAACGTTCCGTCCATTTCTTCCCACGTCGACGCTTCCGCAGCCCGTTCGGCAGCCTCGAGCATGGTAAGCGTCGCGCGCCGTCGGCCTTCTTCGATAACCTTGTAAGTAAATTCCGCCAGAAGATGCCACATTGCCTTCAGGATGTACTCTCGGTCATCCTTCGCCGAGCTCACCGCCTGCAGGAAGGATGCTTTCGCCGCATCTAGATACGCTGCGTCCGAAAGGTAGCTTTTGATGTGGGCAAGATAGTTCTCAAGGATTGCCTCTCTGAGAGATTCCCCGCGCACATGACTCGCCTCGATGACGAAACAACCACCCCCTGCACCATGGTATTCGACCGTGTACCTTTCGAACACGCCGAGCAGCCGAAAACGATATATTGCCCTTTCCATTTCGTTTTTCTGCGCCTGCAAAAACGAAACGGTCCATCGCCCGCGCGTATAGTTGTCGCGACCGCACCGATCGAGCACCTGTCGTGCCATCGCGAGTTCCGCTTCGACTCCAGCAAACGTCGATTTATGGAAGAAGAGCGTTCGGCTGATATCGTCTCCTTCGTATTTCGGCTTCCTGCTTTCGAATTCTTCGACTTTGTCCACGGGAGTGATGGACGGATCAAGAATCGCCTTGTTGACCTCTTTGAAGTCGTTCGACAGGATGAGGTACGCGAACGCATCTTTGCCATCGCGTGCCGCGCGTCCGACCTCCTGATAGTAGGATTCCAAGCTGCCGGGCATACCGAAGTGAATCACCCAACGCACGTTCGGCTTGTCGATACCCATTCCGAACGCTTTCGTTGCAACCATAGCAACGACTTCGTTATTCTTGAAACGGTCCGCCTGCACCCTCTTTTCGTCGTTCCAGTTTCCGCCGACCAACCGCTTTGGTTTCGTGCCAGCATAGTAGGCGCAAACGCCTGGCAAGAGACGGTCCATGTGATCCCACACGCCCGTGCCCTGGCTCATGCCGGTGCTTCCCATCACACCGAACGTGCCGTTTACGTGCTGGCAGAACACGATACCGCAGTTCGTCGCGTCACCCTGTTGCGGCGCATAGGCACTGCGAGCAGAAATCTCCAAATCTGCCGGAATCAGCGTGCGCACAATATGGTCGAGTGCATCATGCTTCTGCGAACTTGGAGCTTGGATGATGCGGTAATGTATCTCCCGCCGGTCGAAACTCCTAGTTTTGACGATTGCCTCGCTGCCTTCAATCTTCAGGTCATGCTGTATGTCAGCGAGAACGCTCGTAGAAGCAGTGCCGGTCAGGGCGAGCAGCGGAGGGACAGCGTTCCCCGTTCTGCACGTTTCCCTGCAAGCGTCAGCCAAGCCAAGGTACGAAGTCCTGAAGTCGTGGCCCCATTCGCTGACACAATGCGCTTCGTCAATCGCTATCACCGATACAGCGTTCGTCTCCGCATGATTCTTCACGCTGTCAACAAACGCCTTGTTCTGGAACCGCTCGGGAGCAATGTACGCCATGAGGTATTGGCCGGTAGCTATTCCTGCCACCACCTCGTCACGATCCTTTGTCTGGGAGCTGAGGCCGACCACGCGTCCTATTCCTCGTCTTGTCAGATTGGCAATCTGGTCGTCAATCAAGGACAGAATGGGTGACACCACGTACGAAACTCCCGGCATGACCAGTGCTAAAAATTGGAATACGACGGATTTTCCGCTGCCCGTAGGAAGAAGGACGATGGAGTCCTTCCGCTGTAACCCTCGCTTTACCGCTTCGTACTGACCTTCGCGCCATGAATCGAACCGATAGAGGTAGTTCAAAAGGAAGCGGATACTACTTGCATCCACTGAGATGGGCACGGGCTCCTGCACCTGTGTAAACGAGAACGGAGTCCTGCGCTCAATAACGTTCGTTGTAGAGATAACTGCCTCACCGCCAACAGATTGCCCGTACCGGTCTCCTAGCCTGAGCGTGAAACCGCCGCCTTCACTCTGTTGCGCAGGAGCAACCCCTTCAAGCTGTCGCTGGCACGAATACAGACTGCATACTGCCGCATCGAGCTCTTTCAAGTCTTCAAGTGCCAATTTCGTTATAGCGTCAAGCCAAGTATCGCGGGAGCCGTCGGAAAGGACCGTTGCGATAGGCCCGTTGCCAATGATCTGGCGCTTTGCCAGCTCAACGATAGAGCACTGAATTTTGTGCGCGAGGTCTATCCTTGTTTCGGTGTCGAAACGGCATTCGCCCAGCGCTTTCAAGCCGCTCTCTAGCGAAGCAGACAGCACGGTAACGTATCCACGGTTCACAATCTTTTCCAACACGGAAATAGCCGAGAGTTCTTGATTGTTTCGATGGATTCTCACCCCATCATCGCGATAGTCGAGCGTCCACTCCCTTTTTTCTGCAAACAATCGATCGTGCGCTGGAGTACGTTGCGCCACCTCGTATGCAACGGCAATGGAGTCGAACGTCTTCGTCCTGCCCAACTTCATGACCTCGTCCGAAAGCAGCTGGTAGTCGCTTTCGCGCGCAGCCCACGACTTGAAATACAGCTCGCATTTCTCGCGCGGGGAGCCTTGCGAGGCGATACGTCGAACATCCTCAAACATCAGATCCGCAACCAAGAACTCGCATGCAAGCCCTCGGGACTGGGCTATCCGCCGTAGACGATCTATCCTCCCGTAAAAGCCCGCAGAATCCGCTACTGTGCGGGAAAACTGCACCGAAAGAATGTACTCTGCTGGAATAGGCCCCGAGACGAGCACCTCGGACTGAACGTCGGTCGGCCAATTCCGCTCGAAGTATTCCTGCCTATCGCCAGCGAACAAGAGCTCGACGCTGCACTTCGTTGCACGGCTGCTTGCCGCGTTCGTCGATGTAAAGTGGTATCCCTGGGAGCTTTCTTTCGGGTACTGGTAAAGAATGGCCGGATTCACCGTCAGAACCGCATATTCGCGATTCGGATGTCTCTTCCTCATGGCAAAAAAGAGCTGGATGTTCGGGTGCGTGATAGACAGGTTCACATGGCTCATGCCGTCATATCTGGTAGCGTCGTTCCATTTGTAGTCATTCCTACGATTGTCAAGCATTTCCCTCGGAAGGATGCCATCCTTGAGGATGCTCTCAAGGTTATCTACGGCGGTGAAATGCACAAAGTGCTCTACGCCCCTGCTTTTCAGGTAGCGAAGGTCATGTTCCGTGCCCTCAGAAAGCAGCGGTTTGTTTGCGACAGCTTCGTCCATCTCAGCCCATCTCGCGATTGCGCGAATACAGCACCGTGAGCGCGGGTTCTTACCATAATCAGCCATACGCGAACGGTATCCGCAAAAGGGGCATCGTCGCGCTATGTCCACCTTACCATGCATGACACTTGTCGGCGCGGAAACGCTGATTGCACGGCATGTGCGCAATTCAGTCGCACGAAAAAGCGACTGGACCCCCTGGGGAGGTCCAGTCGGATGCACCACTTTCGAAGAGAGAGCACAGGGGCGCACTGCAGGGCGCCCCTGTTTGCTAGTTGCTAGCTACCGTCGCGTTCCCGCGAGCGGCGGTTGCGCAGAGCGAGCACGAGCACTGCCACCGCAGTCGAAAGGGCGACGGCCAGGTTCAGCGCTACTACGGCGATAGCTGTCGGGTCGCCTGTTCGCGCCAGGGTTACAACCGGCGTGGTTGCCGCAGTCGACTTCGACGGCGTGGACGTGGTCTTCGACGGGGTCGAAACGGTCGGTTTGCCCGGAGCGCTCGAGCTACCGGAGCTGCTCGGGTTGCTCGAGTTGCTCGGCGTGTTCGGGTTGTTCGGGTTGTCCGGAGTGCTCGGGTTGTCCGGCGTGCCCGGCTGGTCAGGATCGCTCGGATTCGGGTTGTCCGGATTGTCGGGCGTCGGATCGTCGGGATTATCCGGGTTATCCGGGTTGTCCGGGTTGTCCGGATCGGTTGGGTCGTCCGGATTGTCCGGATTGTCGGGGTCGGTGGGCTCGTCCGGGTTGTCAGGATTGTCCGGGTCGACAACCTCTTCGTCGTCAGGCGGATTCCATGGCGGGAAGTACGGAGCCTCTTGATTGACCACGACCACGCACGTTCCGTTCTCGAGCTCCAACGTATATGCATCGGGGCCCTTGATAGACAGCGAGCCGTCTTCGTTCACTGTAATCGCGAGAGCATCCGAAATGCGTGCGTACCCGTCAGGAGCAACCATCTCAACAAGCTGGTACGTCGTACCGACAACAAGCATGCCGTCGAAGTCAAGCATCCCCTGTTCGTCAGTCGTAGCACGCACCGGCTCGGTCGTGCCGTCGGCGAACGTTCCGGAGCATTCCGGCTTGATCTCGAACACGGCGCCCTTGAGGGGCTCGTCGTCTTCGTTTACCTTCAAAAGCTCGAGCGCGTTCAACACGTTGACGATGGCGTAGTCGTCGCCCGTAAGGTCAAGGACGGCTCCTGTCGGCACGGAAGGCTCTTGTGCGCCGTCCTCCAAGGCATTGTCCGCGCCTTCGTCCGGGACAGAACCGACATCGCCCGTCGCCTCGTCGCTTTGCTGGCCGAAAACGCTTCCGCCCTCTTCGCCCGAGCCGCCACCTGCGCCCTCTTGACCGTCATCAGACTGCGTAATCTCGAACTCGATGAACGGCGCTTCACCCTCGAAATGGTGACCGGGCGCAGGCGTCGTTTCGACCAAGCGATACGTGCCCCACAGCAAGTTGTTAATCTCGAGGATGCCCGTGTCAGTCCCGGACGAATACGCGATGTTTTCTTTGTCTTCCGAGAGCGTGTAGGACATGCCGCTTTGCAAATCGCGCGCGACCGTGCGCCAGAGGTCCTCGACGTAGCTGCTCTGCATCCGCAGCTCGAACAGCGCACCGTCGACCGGCGTGCTCGTTTCCCCGCTGCCGACCTTTTTGCTCACCTTTTTGATCTTGACGCTCGACAGGTCCACGTTATCCCGGTCGTTCGGGATGCCGCGCACATTGTCGAACGTGCCTTTGCCAGACGTGACCGTGAATGCAATGGCGTCACGATCATCCTGGTTGGTTAGGTCGAAAGTTCTGTCAGCATGATTGCCTTTGATGACGAAGGTCGCTGAGAACGGGTTCTCTTCGTCATAGACGTAGCCGTCGGGCGCTTTGGACTCGGTCAAACGGTACGAGCCTTGCACAAGGGTGCCAAACCTGACCATGCCGTCCGAACCCGTCGTGGCACCAATCGTCTTGTCGGCGGTTCCTTCGAAGGCGGCATGACCGCTTGACCAGTACTCAAGCTTGAACTCCGCTCCTGTCACAGGAGAGCCGTCAATTGAGTCGAACTTCGGAACCTCGACGGAAGCGGCAAACTGACGGTTCTGAATCCAGACATCCTCCACCTGCCCATGGTCACCCTGCGGGCAGCTAGCGTTTGATTGCTCGATAGTGAAGGGGGTTTTCGCCTTGTTTTCATCAGGAGTCGCCCCATCGGGCGCGAAGGTCTCCAAGAAGTAGTACTCTCCCGGCGGCAGGCCGTCGCCAAGCTTCTGGTAGTAAGCACTGTTCAGCACGTTATTGCTAAGATTTTGTTTAAAAGGAATCTCGCTGCCTTGCGATGTCCAGATTCCGCCGTCACCGGTTTCTATGTCCTCAGCGATTAGATAATCCTCGCCGTTCAGGACGCGATAGAGATTGAACTTTGCCCCTTTCAGAGGATTGCCGGTCGAGCCGATCGCCTCAGAATCAGGCAACGTTCCGGGCGTTTGCTCGGCATGGATCGTCTTCGTAATCCGGACGTGCCCGCGGAAGACCTCGTCCACCACGGTCACGGTCGAGATGCCGCCATTCCCTTCGTCAGTGGGAACACCCTCCGGGTGGATGGAAGACGATACTGTGCCGTCTTCCTTGATTCCCAGCGTCATCTCTTCTGCCATGGCATGGTCCGTCGGCGCGGGAGCAGACTCGACAATGCGGTACTCGCCCACCGGCACGCCGATGAGGTATCCACGATAGTTCCCGCTCTCATCTTGCATCGGGATTGCAGAGTCCGTGATGTTCGCCTCCTGCGTGCCAATGCCGTCAGGCCACACGACACTCACGTCCTCGCCGTCCGGCCACACCCAGCCGGATTCTTTGCCTTCGGAATCACGCTGCCACACGGCGTACACCTTGGTGTCGTCCGTCCACGAGATGACGGCAAGCTCGACGTCGTTGAGATTTGTGGAAGGATTAGCGTTGTCAATCTTGTTCAGTTCAAAGCGCGTGGCAACGTTCGTGATATCGACACCCGTCTGATCGCCCGTGTTAGAATCGACCGTGGTCGCCGAGGCGTCATCCTTCGCGTAGTTCGGATAGAAGCCCGGCACGAAGCCATTGAGCTCGTCCTTCTCATTGAACTCTTCGGTCACCCAATAGATGTACTCATTGCCGTCCGCATCGGTCTTCGGCAGGGCACCATCAGGAAGCGCTGATTGCTCGTTTTCATCGACATCGGTCTCCGGCAGGACGCCATAAGAGTACTTCCAGCCTTTGCCTTCCTCATTGCTCCAAACTGGTGTCGGCATGACACCAGCCGCGTCGAACACCTCTTCCTCTTTGATAAGCGTACCGTCGGCGTCCTTCGCCGCACGATGCAGCGTCAACTTCGGACGCTCACCGCTGTCAAAGCTCGGTGCAACGCCCGAACCGTAGTCGTTCCACTCCTTAGTTCCCGAAAGCGAAGTCGTCAGCAGCTTGTTCTCGAACGTCTGATGCGGGATTTACACCACGCCCGACGTCTCGCCTTCGGCAGCGTTCTCCATTTTGGACTCGACCGTCTGGTAGTCGCCCTGTGCGGATTCCGGTTGGTCCTCGCCCGGCTGCAACTCGACGTTTTCGCCAGGCGACGGCGTACTGACCTCGACGCCGCCGACCACTTCATAGCCGCCGGGAACACGCTCGACCGCGCGATACTCGAGCTCGTTTCCATCTTTATCGCACAAAGGTAGGTGCTCCAGCGTCACCGTGGCAGAAGCCGAGCCCGAACTCTTTAGGGTATAAGACACGACATTTTCCAAATCTGACGCCGCCTGCTCGCCGTTGGTGGTCATCCATGTCCACGTTTTCTCGGCAGAATCGGCAACGGCATACTGGAGCAGGAACTTAGCCTGCCACGATGCGTCGTCATCATCCGCCGTCGGGCGCATGCCCCACTGGTCATGCAGGTCGTTCCACGTCTTCGTGAGCTTGAGCGACGTCTCCTGCAGCGTGTTCGTGATCAGCGTCGAATACGAGCCGACATTCTGGTCATCCGGCTCCGTCTTCTGCGACGTCAAGTAAGAAAGGACAGGCGTTGTGCTGTACAATCCATCCTTCTCGTCGGGAAGGGGACTCACAAGATTACCGTTCTCATCTTCTCTAATCGGAGAATGCAAGCTCTCTTTCCCGTCAATCGACTCTTCAACCACGAACAATTCGACCGCACGGTATGAGATGGAGTAGTACTTCTCGTCCAAGGTGGGATGCTTCACTTTTGTCGGCAAGCTCTCCCACGTATGAGACCAGTTGTTGCCGGGATAAAGTCTCTGAGTCAATAATTCTTGCGTAAAGCCATTTTGATCAAGAAAAGTTTCTTGACCTTCTTCGTATAGACCATAGAAGGGATCGACAATCTGTCCTAGAACGTCATAGGCATTGCCCAGTTGCCATCGCCGACTTTTGCCTGCAGAACAACATACACCGCATCAGGACGCTGACCCCAAGGATCTTTGCCATCTTCCCATTGCTTTTGCACCGACAGGCTGCCCTTTAGGGAATTTCGCAAATCGGAGAAAGTACCTGTCTCTTCCGATAGCGGCGCGGTTCCATAAGCCGAACCCGTCACGACACGATATTCATCGCCTTCGTCGCCCATCGACTCCGTAACCTGGTATCTCCACAGCGTTCCATCTGGAGCCCAGCGCTCAAGATCTCTAATACTATATTGCCAATAGCCGTTGACACCGCCAGCAGCAGGAATCTCAAACCAAACGACGGCGGACGCATCAGGCGTTTCGCCAGACTCGTTAGAATCTTCGCTGCTGCTATCCGCATGGGTTGACTCTATGCTCCACGCATTGTCTTTGTATCCGCCTAATGAAGTACGGGACAGCGTGATTGTGATGCTCGGACGGTCAACGCCAAATATATTGTTGTAATCGTCCCAGACTTTTTTTGCCTTGGAGACTCACGGTATCGGGTGCATAGGTGTTTTTGAACGTGAAGGAAACCGTGGATGTTGCGTTGTTCTCGCTGTTTGCCGCATTGTCGCCATCGACCACGGCGCCTTCATTTTCGCCTTCCGCGGAGCCGGCGTTTTCGGGCTCGTCGTTTTCGGAAGGTGCTGCCTTGGCTTCAACCCTGTTGGAAGCGACGCCGTTTACAACAAGACCGGCCTCTTGATACTTTTTAAGTTCTTCTTCGCTGATAACGTCCAGATTGGAAGAACCGCCAGGATTGCTCGGGTCGATGAAGGTGTCATCACTCCCAAGGTCGCCAGCACCAACCTGCGTGGTGTATCCGCCGATGGCGTTTTCCACCACGAAGTATTTCCACGCTTTGCCATTCGGAGCGTACAGGGAAAGGCCGTCGAACGTGCATGTTGCAGCCACAGAGGTGTTGCTATTATCTTCGGTTGCATCGCCGTTCTCTTCGGCTGCCTCGAACTCCTCGGCGGTTATCGTCTTGCGCGCAACCTCCACGGGATTGCTCATGACAGTTTCCGTCGTGGCTCCGTCCGGCCCGATGGTGTCCGACTCCTTCTCATACTGTCGGTACAGCGTGAAGGTGACATCGGGATAGGGTTTGTCGGGCTCCCTGCCGTCGAAAATCTTCTTGACGGTCAGCTGGCCGTTGTCCGCCGCCGTGTACGAATTGCTGGGCAGGAACGATCCGGTTTCGCCATGACGTACCGTGTAGACGTTTGACGTGAGGTCGTCCGTGGTGCCTTCGCCTTCGTCCTCGTCCGAGACTTTGTCCATTTCGAATCCGCCCGGCGTGCCAACAAGACCCCAGATTGCCTCGCGCGTGCGATACTCGTAGAGATTACCCTTATCGTCGTATTGCGGAAGAGTGCTTTCCGTGCCGTCGACACTGGAGTCGTCGTTGCCAACGTTGGAATCTCCGTTGTCGACAATAGAGCCATCTCCCGCCCCATTGACGGAGTCCGTGATTGAATTGTTCCCCGAGTGGGTCATTTTGAAATGCCACTCGTTCAAGTTTTCAAAATCATCCGCAAAGAGGTCAACCCATGCGACCGCGCCGTAGACGTACCAGCCATCCTGGTTAGGAACGGGCGCGTAGACCGTGCCCTCGGCGCCCTGGTTTTTCTCCTGGCTTACGCCCAGTTTTTCCCATTCCGCCTCTGCGTCCATGCCAGGCTGACCTACAAGACGCCGCTGCAGGTAGATTGAAATCTGCGAAAGGTCGGTCACGTCGAAGCCCGTCGGAACGTTCGCCCACAGCTTGGCTCCTTGAACCGTGACGGTGTCCGCAAGGGCGTTCTCGAAGATGCCGTTCTCGACGACCGCCCAATTCGAGCCCGTCTGAATCTGAGGTTCCGTTCCGCTGTCTGGATTGGTTTCGACATTTTGAGCATCGTCGGCGTTTCCTGACGTAGCCCCACTATCTGGATTTTGGGCAGTTACGTCTATGAGAGGTTCGATGTTCGATGCGGGCAAATCCTCAGTTTTAGGCGCGATGACCTTAACGTCAGTGTAATCAAGCGCGGTCGCGTTCGCAGAGACGTTCTCGGTCGCGTAGTAGACGATTTCGTTGCCCTCCGCGTCGTATTTCGGGAGGTTGGAAAACACGAACTGCTGCTGAGTGGTGTCGCCGTCGTGCCCTGGCACAGGTTGCGTCTCATACTGGACGAATCCTTCGACAGCCTTGACCGTCGTCCCGTCGTCCTGCAGCGCGTACAACGTTAAGGAAACATCCGGACGCTGGCCGAGCACGTTGTTCACGTAAGCGTCGCGCCACTGCTTGTAGAAGATGACGTCCTTCGTTCCCGTGATGACGTTGTCGAACGCGTATGTGCGCTGATCATGGAAATGACGAGCACCAACCTCGTACTCAGTCATATCCCGATTTGAGGTGTAATAGTCCTCGCCTTCTTTCGTGTCTTGCTCCATGCGCTCTTGCAAATCGTATGCAGCGACTTCACCTTGACTGTTGTACTTCGGAAGGCCGTTGATGCGATATTCTCTATCTAGTTTCGTGTCAACCTCAATCAGCAGCTCGCTGCCATCATCAGACACTTTGCCTTTAAGTTGCGTGCGCGAAACAGACGGATCGTTACCTGAGTCAGCAGTTGCACCACCGGGAATGGTGTAATTCTCAGGATAGTCGTACCCGTCGTCCACAAACAAAGGAACCTTGTTGCCACCCGACCTGAGCTGGGCATACACAGGACCCACTCCGTCCCCGTCGGCATCATCGACTGAGAACTTCACATCACCGCTCGTTTCGGACGGCACGAAATACGCTTCCGTCGGACGGGCATGATCCTCATGTCCGTCACCTATGCTGTCTTTCCAGGTCTTTTTTATCGTCAGGTCAATATAGCCGATACGACGGTTGCTCGTGTTTAGCGATGGAAGCTGCATCTCGATAGAGCTATCAGCATCTGCCGCAAGAAGACGGTAACCAATCTCATAGACATGGCCGTCGCTTTCTGCATCCCCGCCCGCGCCAGTGGCAACACGCGAGTGCTTGGCGTTTTCTTCGAACAGCTCGCTCCATCCTTTAAGCGCCCAGTCTTTGTTTGCCTCGTACAATTCAGAGGTCTCGGTTGCCTCTTTGGCGTTTTCGTATGTAGGGAAGCCGCTTCTCGTAGATGAAACCAAATCCATCATTTCGTTCTCAAGCGTCTCACGATTAGATCCAGCATCGGCACCCGGGACGGAATCGACACCGTTGTTTGCAGTAGCGTCCTCTTTAACTGCCTGCGAAGCGTAAGGCGTATTAGGCGCCGCCAGGCCGACCTCTTTCCAGGTGAAGTCGGTCTTCCAATCCCACTTGCCCGGCACCTCGAGCTCGCCGTACCAGCCTTGATCGACCGTGAGTACAACGTAGCCCATGAAGAGACCCGCTTGAACCTCACGGCTATTGCCTTCGGCGGTATACACCCCGACCACAGAGGGCAGGCGATGTTCAAGGTCGGAATCGTCCAGCCACGTCTTTGAGAGCGGAATGACGGTCGACTCCCCCTCTCCCAACGTGTTCGTGATCACCGTGGTATGGGGCTTGATTGTCTGGTTCTGCTCTTCAGCATGTTCCGGCTCGCCCTTCGGGTAGTACGCTCGCGTGGTATGCCAGCCTTCGACCTCATGCTCGATGACAAGGTACGAGTAGTGCTCACCATCCTCGGAGTATTCGGGAAGGTCCGTAATGGAAAGGTGCCACGGAGCGTCCTCCCAAACCTTGCACTCGTACTTAGTGTCTTCGTATTTTCCGCTCAGCTCAAAACCCGTTGCGTCCTGATCGACCTCGCCAGTAAGCTCGAACGTAGCCACGAGCTCTTGGTTGCGATACAGGTCGACCGTGACTTTCGGGAGCGAGGTTTGACCGTTGGGAAGCGAGGCGCCTTCAATCAACTTGCCGTCCGAATTAAGCCACTCTTTCTGGACATACTGTTCGGTCTTGTTGTCGAACACGTTCTTGATAGTCGTCGCGTTCGTCTCTTCGTCCGTTTCAATCTGGGACTCGAACGTGATTTCGACGTCCTCGCCCAGAGCATCCTTGAGATTGAGTTCGAACGTTCGGTCGTTCTCGGTCAACTGCTGAGACTCGCCATCACCCTGCCGAACGGACACCTCGACCCAACGGTACTCGAGCTCGTTGCCGAGCGCGTCGTATTTCGGGAAGGACTGCACGACCTCCTGCGTCAGCTGCTCAGCGTACCAGCCCTCCATGACCTTGGTCACTTCTTCGCCATCGTCATTCGTGACGGCCTCCCATGCTTCGTTCGAGCCAGCAGGGCGGCTTTGCGCTTGGAACGTGCACGTGACGTTGCCCAGCTGGTCTTGGAACGCCGCCGCAACCCAGGTCTTCTTGAGCGGGAGCGGCACCGTGCCCACCTTGCGGTTCGTGATGGTGCCGCGGTCGTACACGAAGTGATCAGCCTCGGGGCGAATCCATGAATCGCTCCCGTCAGAGCCAACGTATTGCGGCTCATCGTTCTCGCCACGATAGCTCGGCGCCGTGTCGCGCTCCGTGACCGCACCATCCTCACCGACCGAGACGGCGCCGAACACGGTCTCGTACCCGTCCACCGTCGTGTGCTCGCGCAGTGCGTAGATGTACGGGTAGCCGTCAGAGTCGTATTTCGGGAGAGCGCCGTACTTCTTCTCCACGAGAGCGCCCAGGTCGATGGTTCCGTCCTCTTCGATGTCCTCAACAGAGGCGACCACGCTTGCGAACTCGGCGCTTCCCGTGCCCGGCGTTCCATCATCGTTCAAGGGCGTCAAGCGCGCCTGGGCGGCGTGCGCGAAGCCGCCTTCATCTTGCGCGCTGTAACGCCAGATCGTGAACGTCAATTCTTGGCGCTCGCCGGGCTTGTCGTCAAGCCACTGCTTCGTGGCGTCAAAGCCCGTCGTGCCCACATGGATGAGCGTCAGCGTGCCGCCCGGGAAAGCCGCGGTCGTGTCGGAGCCGTGGTTGGGCGACATGGCGTTGTCGTAAACGTCCTGATAGTAGTCGTTCCCCTCGTCGGCGCCGACGTACTTGATGCTGTACACAATGGGAGTGCCGTCCTTCGTGAAGGCAGGAAGGTTCCCGGAAAGCTTGCCTTGGGTCGCGTCTCCCTCGGGCGTTTGCCATGTCATCGTCATGCCAGGGACGGTAGGATTGGTCGCGCCAATCACCTCTGCGAGCACAAGACCATCCGCAGGGAATCCTTCGACCGTTTTGTTGCCTGCCGTGGCGTACAGACGGAAGTCGTTTTTCTGAGATTCGCCGAAAACGCTCGTGAGCTCTTCGCCGCCAATATGGCCGACAACGTTGAAAGTCGTTTCCTCGAGCAGCTGCAGGTATTGCTTGCTGGGGTCGGTGTCATCGGTCGTGCGCAGGTAGCCTTCGTACAAGCCGCCGTCTGTGGTGTTGGCGTCCTCCAAGCTCCATTCGATGGTGTAGTACGTCTGTGTCTGCGAGAGCAAATCGTCGCCACTACCATTGTCGGTGACAGTGGCGGTCATCCGCGAGGGCAAATCACCCGCCATGGCGACGTACTCGTTCGTGAGCGGGTCCGTGACGGCAACGCGCGTCCAGGACGGCCAGTCGGCAGGGTCGCCAACAAGACCAAGCAGATTAGCGTTTTTGCACTTCTCCGAATTGCTTGAAAGCGTGCCCGTCTGCACCGCACCGTCTGCAGACGTCAGCGTGAAATGAAGCAAGTAGCCACCTGCCACTTTATCCGCCGCAGGACGACTGGAAGAACTGTTGTCGCCCCACACGGTGGTAATCGTCTGTTCCGTTCGTTCACCACCGAATGTATAGGAAGCGTTCAGATCGCCCGCGGCCAGCGTCGACACGTCCCCATCGCCAGTACCATCGCCAACGCCATCCTCAGCTTCGGCAGTCGCGTCCTTGGTCTCATCCACACCCTTATCTTCCACAAGCGCATCCGCATCGCGCAGCGTGGCGACCGCTTGGTCCGTTGTCGGGACGACGAGCGTCGCTTTGCTGAGTGCTTGGTCGTTCCACGCCAGGAGCGTCCAGTCGTGCTGCGCGCCTGCCGCATCCGCGCCGTCGGCAGACAGAGCGCTCGCGTCGACCGCGGCTTCGAACGTGCCCACCATGGCAACGGCGCTACCGTGCGCAGGCGCCGCCTGCTCCTGCGCGTCAGCGCTCCTTGCAGCTGCCTGCTCCGTGGTCGCTTGGTTCGCAACGGCAGCATCATCCGCAACCGCTTGGTCCGTAGCAGCCTCGTCTGCAATCGCTTGGTCCTCGGTCGTCGCATTAGCATCCGCGCCAAGCGCGACGGCTTCTTCCTCCGCATCGAATGCGCTCTCCAGCAGCGTGATGCTCAGCTTCCCGCCTGCAACGTTCGCGGACGCAACTGCGCGTTCTGTGGCCGCGCCCGTCGCGTCCGGCTCGTACAGCGTGATAGCCTCAGCCGTATCATCCAGCTTCACCGCGCCGTCGTCGGTCTGTGCGCTGAGCGAAACCGTATCGCCCGCCAGCAGGACTTCGCCCTCCGGCGCGTCCATCTTCAGCGACAACGTGACGGTCGCGGGAACGTCCGCTTCCTTGTCGTCCGCAAGCGCACGGAACGCCGTTTCCATCAGCTGCCGTTCGGCAACGTCCTCGCCATCCCATGCCAGCTGTGCCGTCGGGGTGATACCAAGCGCACCGCCTCCAAGCGTTCCATGTTCAGACAGCCACGTGTCGCTCGACCAGTCGCGCACTTCCGTGCGGACCGCATCGCCGCCCGTTTGGCCACCGTCGCCGTCAAGCGCGTACGCCATGGTACCGCCCGAGACGAGCAGTCCCTGCAGCACCAACAGCAGCGCCATAAGGGCAGCAACCATGCCATGAGCATACGTGCCCCGGTCAAACACCGAACCGATGCCGGCAACCGCGCCGCCATATCGTCAGCCTTTCTACCTCTGCGGATGCTTGTTTTTTCGCAAAAATATCTTTTAGGCAAAACGCTTTTCTCGGCATCTCCTTTCAGTTATTTCTGAAACCTGACCTAGCCTTTTAAAATGAAATTTAAATCGTTGCAGCAGACAGAACGTCACGGACCACAGCCTGAATGCCCCTTCGGCCTTCCGCCCCCTCAAACCTTTCGCCGACCTAACCATCAACGGCACCGTAACGAAGAGGCCGAACGCTCCCCTTTCGCCGGAAAGCGGCCTATAGTCGCGACGACGCACGACGCGCCGAACGCGCGACGCCGAAGGCAGAAAGGAACCCCAAAAGCCATGAAAAACGTGCTGCGCGTGCTCAAGCGCGACTTCCTTCGTCTGCTCAAGGCGCCCATTGCCCTCATGGTCGTCTGCGCGCTCGTACTGCTGCCCTCCGCGTACACGTGGTACAACGTCGTCGGCTTCTGGAATCCCTACGAAAACACGGGGAACCTGCGCGTCTGCGTGGTGAACGAGGACGCTGGCGGCGAAAGCGCCCTCACCGGGCACATGGACGTGGGCGACATGATCGTGGAGCAGCTCGGCCAGAACACGCAGCTCGCCTGGGCGTTCGTCGACCGCGACACCGCCATGAGCGAGCTCGAATCCGGCACATGCTATGCCGCCTTCGTCATCCCCGCCGACTTCACCGAACGGCTGCTCTCGCTCGCGCACGGCGTGGACGCGAGCACCGTGCAGCCCGACATCGAATACTACGTGAACGAAAAGATCGGCCCTGTCTCGCCCAAAATCACCGACACCGGCGCCACCACGCTCGACGAGACCGTCAATTCCGCCTTCGTCTCCGCCGTAAGCGACGCAGTGGTGAACGCCGCCGAACAGGCGGTCGGAAAGGCAGTCGACGCAGGAAAGCAGGCCGAATCGCGCGCGCTCGAAGGCGCTGCGCAAGGAGCCCAGGCGCTTGCCGACGCACGTACTGCGCTTGCTGAGGTTTCCGGCAAAGCCCAGAGCGCACAGGGCTCCATCTCCACGGCGCATGAATCGCTCTCCCAGGCTGCGGGGCAGATCGACACCGCAGCACGCCTACTGCAAGACCTGTCCGCAGGCACCTTGCGGGCGCAACGCGACCTCGCCACGTTCTCCGCCGCCGCTGCTCCCCTCATAGGCAACGGCCTGCAGGACATCGCGCACGCTTCCGACGCCGCCGAACAGGCGCTTCAGCCCGTCGCGGAGAAGCTCGGCGCCGTCCAGGGCGACATCTCCGCCTCCCTCTCCCGCTCCCAGGCGGCGTTGGACGAAGGCGCGGCGTTCGCGGACATGCTCCAGTCGGTCGGCGACGCGCTCCCCGAAGACAGCCTGGCCAAAGACGCCCTCACGTCCGCGGCCACCGACCTCATGGAAGCAAACGGCGCCCTACAGCAGAAGCTCGACGGGCTGACCGCCGTGCACGACCAGGCAGAGCAAGCAAACCAGGCGGCAGCGGACGCCCTCGGTCCGCTCAACGACGCCGTCCAGCAGGCGTCCGGAAGCCTCTCAACGTACACCTCCGGACTGTTCGGGACGACCGTCCCCGCCGTTTCGCAAAACCTGGCGGACCTCTCCTCCACGGCCGCCGCGCTCTCAAGCGCCATCGCAAGCCAGCAGACGCTCGCCGACCAAGCGTCGCTCTTGCTGGACGAACTTTCCGGCGCCCTCGGCACGGCCGTTGACACCTTGAGCCAGGCAGACACCCTGCTCCAAGATCTCGAAAACGACTTCGACACCGTCCGCACCGACCTGCAGGCGCTGCAAGGCTCTTCCGCCCTGGATGAGCTCTTCGGCGACAGCAGCCTGGACGCCCAGCAGATCGCATCGTTCATCGGCGCGCCCACGAGCGTGGTGACCGAGCAGCTTTATCCCGTCAGCTCGTACGGTGCGGCCATGGCTCCCCTGTTCATGAACCTGACCTTCTGGATCGGCGCGTTCATGCTGCTCGTCGTCTTGAAGCAAGAAGTGGACGACGAAGGCGTCCCCGGCATCACGCTCGCGCAGCGCTATCTGGCGCGGCTGGCGTTCTTCGCGGTGCTCGCCGTCCTGCAAGCAATCGTCTGCTGTGCGGGAATCCTCGTCATCGGCGTATCGCCCGCGAACGCGCCCGCGCTCTTCCTCGCCGCGGCGGTCGCTTCGCTTTCGTACCTCGGCATCATCTACGCGCTGTCCGTCACGCTGCAGCATGTGGGCAAAGGCCTGTGCATCGTGCTGGTGTTCGCCCAGATCCCGGGCGCGACCGGCCTGTACCCGGTAGAGATGACCTCGGGATTTTTCCAGGCGGTCTATCCGCTCTTTCCGTTCACCTACGGCATCGGCGCCCTGCGCGAGGCCATCTGCGGGTTCTACGGACTGCACTACGCAGGAGACATCGCCATGCTCGCCCTGTTCTTCTGCGGTGCCTGCACAGCGGGATTGCTCCTGCGTCCGCTTCTGGCCAACGTGAACCGTATGGCCGCCCGCCAAGTGCGCGAAGGCGGCATCTACAACGGCGAAGCGGTCGAAATCCCCGCCCGACCCTTCCGCATTTCGCAAATTCTGGGAGCCCTCGCCGAAAAAGAGCAGTACCGGGCACGCCTCGAAGAGCGCACCGAGAAGTTCGAGCGGTACTACCCGCGCCTGCTGCGCGGCGCCATTATCGCGGGCATAGCCGTCCCGGCCGTGCTCGTGCTCCTGTTCGCCCTCACCCCGGCAGAAAAGGTGGCGTTGCTGACGGTGGCGCTCGCCTGGTTTGTCGTCATCGCGGTATTCCTCGTCGTCGTGGAAAGCATGCGGTATGGCCTGGAGCGCCAGACCGCGTTCGAAGACATGCCGCCTGAAGACCTCGTGGACCTGTACACCCAGCGAAACAGCCTGGTCCGAGCGGGCGAACACAGCGCATGGTCTACCGCGCGCACGGCCGCCCCCGCCTCCCAGGATGCGAAAGGGGGCGAGAAAGATGCGTAACCTCTGGACTCTCTTCCGCACCGAACTGCCTCGGCTGTTCGCGAACGCCCTGAGCATCGTCATCACCATCGGGCTCGTGATCCTTCCCTCCCTGTTCTCGTGGTACAACGTGCTGGCCTGTTGGGACGTGTTCGGAAACACCGGGAACCTGAAGGTGGCGGTAGCCAACGCGGACGCCGGCTACGAAAGCGACCTGGTGCCCCTGCGCGTGAACGTGGGCGACCAGGTAGTCTCCGCCCTGCGCGCGAACGACCAGATCGGCTGGGTCTTCACTGACGAAGAGGACGCCGTGGACGGTGCGCGCTCAGGCCGCTACTACGCCGCGGTGGTCATCCCGACGTCGTTTAGCCAGGACATGCTGACGTTCTACGCCGACGGCGCCGAAAAGGCCCAGATCGTCTACTATTCGAACGGCAAAAAGAACGCCATTGCGCCCAAAATCACCGACCAAGGAGCCGACACTATTTCCTACCAGGTGAACGAAGCGTTCGCGAAAACGCTTTCGAAAGTCTCGCTCAGTTTGGCAGACGCGCTTTCCCGCGCGCTGGACGACGCCGACGCTTCGGGCGCCGTCGCAGCGCTCTCACGCCACCTGGGCAGCACCGCAGGCCAGATGTCCCAGGCTGCGAACGTGCTCGACTCGTTCGCCGCGCTCACGGACTCTTCGCGAAACCTGGCAGAAGGCTCGGCGGACCTCATGGCCCAGGCGCGCGACCAGGCCAAAAACACCGTCGGCACCGCGAAGCAGGGGGCAGCGCCGGCGACCTCGCTGGCAGGCGAGCTCTCCCAATCCGTGCAAAATCTTTCGTCGGCGCTCGATGCCAGCACCCAGGCGTTCGCCGAGGTCTCCCAGAGCGTGGATGCCGCTTTCGACGCCACCGGCGCGACCGCCGAAGAGATAGCCGCGCAACTGCGCGCGAACGCCGAGGACATCGGCGGGCAGGCGGCGCAGCTGCGCGCCGTCCTGGACAGCCTCCAACAGCTGCGGGATTCGCTGCCCGCAGACCAGCTGCCCTTGCTGGACGGCGCCCTTTCCGCCGGGAATGCCGCCGCCACACTGCTAGAGAACGTGCAAAGCGACCTGAACGCGTCTGCCGACAGCCTGGATGGCCGCGTGGCGGACGCGAACGGCGCGCGAGCGGACGCAAAGGCAGACGCGCAGGCCGCCCAGCAAGCGCTGGACAGCCTGAAGACCCAGTTCGAGCAGGACACGAAGCCGACGCTCGAAAAGACTGCCCAAGACGCCGCCGCGCTCTACGCCAGCATCGAGCAGAGCGCGCAAACGTTGGACAGCGCAAGCGAAAGCCTGGCGGGATCGGTCGGGTCGGTCGGTACCGTGCTGGGAGAAACGCACGACCGCGTGAGCTCCGCCGCCTCCACCCTGCGCAGCGCTGCGCAAAACCTGCAAGGGCTCTCGCAGCGCGTGGACGAAGCATTGGCGTCGGGAGATACCGAACAGTTGCGCGGCATCCTGGAGTCCGACGTGCAGACGCTTTCGAACGCGCTCGCAGCACCCGTGGGCATCGAGCGGACGGCGCTCTACCCCGTGCAGAACTTCGGTTCTGCCATGGCGCCGCTCTACACGACGCTCGCGCTCTTCATCGGCTCGCTGCTCATACTCGTGGCCGTTCGCCCGAAGCCGTCCGCCGAAGCGGTCGCGAAGCTCTCTGACCCCAAGCCTGCTCAGCTGTTCCTCGGGCATTTCGGGCTCGTGGCGGTTCTGTCGCTGTGTCAGTCGACCGTCATGGGCGCAGGAAGCCTGCTGTTCCTGCACGTGCAGGCGGTCCATCCCCTGCTGTACCTGCTCTGCCTGCAGGTTACCGGGCTTGTGTTCGCCTTCTTGGTGTATTCGCTTGTCGCCGCGTTCGCCAACCTGGGCAAAGCGATCGCGGTCTTGCTTTTGGTCGTCCAGGTCACCGGCTGCGGCGGGTCCTATCCCCTGCAGATCATGCCCTGGTTCGTGCAGGCGGTCAGCCCCTACCTTCCTGCCACGCACGCCGTGAACGCAATGCGCGCCGCCATGATGGGAACCTACGGCAACGACTACTGGACTTCCCTCGGCACGCTGTTGCTGTTCCTGATTCCTGCCGCGGTCATCGGGCTGGTACTGCGCAAGCCGCTTTCGCGCTTTATGGACTGGTTCGTCCATCATGCGGAAGCGTCGAAGCTTGTCGAATAGCCGATTCTCGTCGAATAGCGTCGCGGGGCATGCCGCAGGAGCGCGCTCTCTGCAGCATGCCCCGCACAACAATTGCGACCACGCTGCCTAGCTGCACCGCACCCCCGCACGAAGGGCCTAACCGTCTTGCTTAATCGCAGCACGCCCGTACGAAGGGTTCTAACGTCTTGTCTCATCACAGCGCACCCCGCGTGAAAGACCCGGCCGTGCCGCCTAATTGCAACCGCCTTGCCCTCTCGCGCGACAAAACGACCGCCACGCTCCATTCCGCCGTTCCCTGACGCCAAGCCGCCGTCTTACCGCACGCCGCCGCAAACCGATTGCACCCGCGCGGGCAAAGCGCTAGATTCGTGCGAAAAGGCCGCCTGGAACGCAAGCGGCCGCTACGCGGAAGCGAGGCACGCATGGGAGCAAGCTACCTTATCGTCGTGGACATGCAGAACGACTTCGTCGACGGATCCCTCGGCACGCCCGAGGCGCAGGCCATCGTGGAGAACGTCGTGCGCAAAGTGCGCTCGTTCCCGGGCAACGTCGTGTTCACGCTGGACACGCACCATGCGGACTACCTCTCCACGCAGGAAGGCACGCTTCTGCCCGTCGAGCATTGCATCGAGGGCACGCACGGCTGGCAGCTCGTCGACGCGCTCGAGGGAATCCGCACCGCACGCAGCCTTCCTGCTTACCGGAAAGAAACGTTCGCATCCGTCGAACTGGCACGCGACCTCGCCCGCGCGAACGAAGAAGACCCCTTGGAGCGCATCGAGCTTATCGGACTGTGCACGGACATCTGCGTAGTCTCCAACGCCCTTACGCTGAAAGGCTTCATGCCCGAAGTGCCCCTGTCCGTGGACGCACGCTGCTGTGCGGGAGTCGCCCCCGAAGCGCACGAAGCCGCCCTGCGCACCATGGAAAGCTGCCAAGTGCGCATCGACCGGTAGCCCGCCTTCTCCTGCTCGCTACAGTCCTAGGCTGTCGACCCAGGCTTCGACCTCGCTGGCCGCAGCGCTTTCGGGGAAGCGTGCGCCTTCCAGCCATTCGCCCGTGCCCGCCAGCGCCGCAAGGTCCTGCCCGCTTGTGCCGATGGGGGACGAACCCGACGTGCAGAATGGGATGACGGTCTTGCCCGTGAAGTCGTTGCCGGTCACGAACCCGTCCACGACCCAGGCGGCTTCGTCCCACCAGATGGGATAGCCGACGAACACCGTGCGGTAGGAATCAAAGCCTTCAGGCGACGTCTGCACAAGCTCGACCGAACGGTTCGGATCGTCGCGCTCGCGGCTCGCACGGCTGTCATCGCTGGTGTAGCCCAGGTCCTCTTCCGTGTACGGGTCGACCGGCGTGATTTCGAAGACGTCGGCGTCCAGGTGCGCCGCGATGGCCTCCGCGACGGCACGCGTGTTGCCGGTGGCGGAATAGTACGCCACGAGCACCGGGCCCGCCGCTGTGGCCGTGCCTTCGGCTTCTTCTGCGGTCGAGCTGCTGCTCGGCTCGGCGACACTCGACGACGAGCTCTCCTCCACCATGCTCGACGCGGACGAAGACGCCGCCCCGTCCTGCGGTGACGCGCAGGCGCTCAAAAGCGCACCGGTCGGCACGAGCGCGGCCACCGCAAGCGCCCCTTTCATAAACGAACGACGGCTCAGCAAACCCTGTTCGTGCTCGTTCTTGTCGATCATGCCTGGCTCCATTCCCTTGCAATGCCTGCCTGTACGAACGCAATCCCGTGCGCGACGCTTTTTGCCAAACGCTTGCGCGCACGCATACGTTCTCTCTATGCTTCAAATTTACGTTACATGATGTCACTTGTAAAGTTAATCCATTAATGACATAAAACAATTAATGCGGTAAACGTATGCGTTATACTGTATCGACAGCAATACAGACCTTGAAGCAGCATGATAGAAAGGTGCGTTATCGTGGCAGAGTTCATCAGAGCGCGAAGTGGGGCGCAGAAAGAGCAACGCCTGCAAGAAATCAAGCGCGCGGCGGACCAGCTGTTCCATGAGCGCAGCTACCATGAGATCACGCTCAAGGCCATTTCGGAAAAACTCGGCTGGTCGCATGCCGCCCTGTACAAATACGTCACGACGAAAGAGGAGATATTCCTGGAACTCTGCGCGGACGCGCGGGAAGACTACTGCGCATCGCTGCTTTCCGCATACCCCGAAGGATGCTCTTATTCGCTCGACGTTCTTGCCGAAGTCTGGACGGAGCAGCTGAACAGCCATCGTGACTACCTGGCGTACAGCGACCTGCTGTTCACTATCATCGAAACGAACGTAAGCGCCGAACGCCTGGCCGTGTTCAAACGCGGGTATTTCGATGGCATGGACCGGCTCGCCGAACGGTTCTCGAAAAACCTGGGCGCAGACGCGAGCAACCTCTACCGCCTCTTCAACTCCGTGACCTTCCACGCCGTCAGCATCAACGGCTGGTGTTCGGAAAACCCGCTCGTTGCAGAAGCCCTCGAGATAGCAGGGCTTGAGCAGCACGCGCCCGACTTCAAAGAGGAAATGCGGGATTTCATCGGCATGTGCCTTTCGCACTACTGCTCTTCGGCGCAGGACGCGTAGGCCGCTTCGCCAACAGGGCCCCGCAGGACCGGAATCGCACCGCTTCCCCATCATACCGTCAAGCCTGCATGTGGACGCGCACAGCGCTCGCCTACCTGTCGGCAGCCGCGCCAAGGACGTCCTCAGCGCGGCGCTTTCAGCCCGCGCGAGATCAAAAAGTTCGGCACTTGGGAGATGACCACTCCGCACAGGATGATGACCACGCCCGCCGCCTGCAGAAGCGTGATGTCCTCTCCGAGCACAAGCATCGAGACGATAACGCCCGTAGGCAGCTCAGAGGACGCCATGATGGTCGCAAGCCCCGTCGAAATATGCGGCGTCCCGATACCGAACAGAATCACAGGGATCACCAAGCCCGCGGCGCCCAAGAACAGACCGTAATGCCACACGCCCTCTTGGAGCGCGCCGCCCGTGAAAAACGTCGGACAGACCGCGAACGCAAGCACGCACGCCCCGAAGCAGACGAACATCCCGCGCTCCACCGGCTCGCGGCCGACGGCCACGCGCGCCGAAAGGTACATGTAAACGGCCATCACGAGCGCCGCAAGCAGGCACAGGGTGACCGACCACGGCTCGACCCCTTCCGGCACCTCTCCTACCACGCCGGAGACAAGCAGCATCCCGATCACGATAGTCACCGCGGACGCGACCTCGAAGCGGTTTGGCGGACGCCGCGTTGCGATCACCTGCACGACGATGCCCATCCAGGTGTACTGGAAGAGGAATGTCGTCGCCACCGCCGCCGGCATGCCAGGAAGCGCCGCGTTGTAAAGCACGCTGACCGAAAAGCTGCAGGCACCGAGCAGCAGCATGCTCGCCAGTTCGCGCTTCGTCGGCTTGAACGGCCTTTTCCCGCGCACGAGCGAAACGGCAAAGACCGCCAAGAACAGAGCCGCGCCGCAAAACGCCTGGCTGGCGACGAGCTCCGTCCAGTCGAAACCCGCTGCAAGGCCCGTCTTGGTGATGGTCGCCATGATGCCATAGCCGACTCCGCCCAAGAACACGAGCCCCGAATATTTGAAAACGCTTCCACCCATGGCACGCATTCTATAGTGCCGCCCGCACGCTGTCTGCACCTGCGCCAAAATCACCGCGCGGTGCATCCGCGTTCGCCAGCCGCGCTGAAAATGCTTCGGCAAAGCGCCTTGGGTATAATCCCTCCTTGCGAATACGAGCGTTCGGCAGCATGTCCCGAGCGCAGCGACCGTGTTTCGAAGCGCACGAAAGGAGGATGCGCATGCAGGGTTCGACCCCCAGCGCAAAGCTTGGGATAGCAAGCGCGGCGGCAGGCGCGCTGCTTTGGGGCTTCTCGGGCGTCTGCCTGCAGTTCCTTGCCGCGGAATACGGCGTCTCTTCCCTGTTCGCCACCATGGTTCGCTCCCTGGTAGCCGCCGTGCTCTTCCTTGCCGTGATCGTTGCGCACGACCGCCGTACGTTGCTGCGCATCCTGTCAGACCGCCGACTGCTCGCTCAGCATGCTGTGTTCGGCCTCGGGCTGTTCGGCAGCCAGTTCTTCTACGCGCTCTCCATCGCGCTCACCAACGCCGGCACCGCGACCATCCTCCAGATGTCCTCGACAGTGTTCGTACTCGTCTATACCGCCTTCGCCGCACGCGCCTTCCCTTCCGCACGGGAGCTTGCGGGACTCCTCTGCGCGCTCGGAGGCGTGTGGCTCATCGTGACCCACGGCAACCCCGCCGCGCTCGTCCTGCCCGCCGCCGGTCTGGCGGTCGGCCTGCTCAACGGCATTTCGACCGCCGTTTATGTCGCCTACCCCAAACGCCTGCTCGCCACGTTTGGCAGCTTCACTTCGACCGGCATCGCCATGGCGTTCAACGCCGTGCTCTCCTCCCTGCTCTGGACAGGGTCGCAGGCGCTCTCCCCCGCAGGCGCGCACACCGTTTCCCCGATGCCCGCCCTTGACGCCTTCGGCGTGCTGGTGCTCATCGGCGGCGTTGCCGTGCTGGGCACCTTTGTGGCATTCTGGCTGTACGTGAACGGCATCCGCCATGCGGGACCGGTGACAGGCAGCATCCTGGGCGCGCTCGAGCCGCTGTCTGCGCTGCTTGTCGGCAGCTGGTGGATGGGAAACCCCATCGCTCCCGCCGACTGGACAGGTTTCGCCCTGATGGTCGCCATGGTGGTGCTCGTATCGCTGCCGAAACGAACGTCCTGCACGTCTGCAAAATACAGCTCCTGAGAGGATTTGCATGAACATTACGGTCTACTGCGGTTCCAACCCGGGAAAGAACCCCCGGTTCGCCGAAACCGCGCTCGAGCTTGGGAAGTGGCTTGCCGCCGAAGGGCATACGCTAATCTACGGCGGAAGCTCCGTCGGGCTCATGGGCATCGTATCGCGCACCGTCCTTGACGCGGGCAATCCCGTCATCGGCGTGGAGCCACAGTTTTTCATCGACGCGGGCGTCGCGCAGCACGACCTCACGAAGCTCTACGCTGTGGAGACTATGAGCGAGCGCAAAGCCCTGATGATCGAACTGGGCGAGGTATTCGTTGCCCTGCCAGGCGGGGTCGGTACGCTCGAAGAGATCTCCGAAATCATGTCCCGCATCCGCCTGGGACTGGGGCCGCACGAATGCTATCTGCTTGATATCGACGGTTTCTTCGCCCCGCTCAAAGCGCTTCTGGACAATTTCCTGGCAGAAGGATTCATCGCCCCGGCAGACCTGGAGCGCTTCCACTTTCCCGAAAGTGTGCAAGAGCTTGCCGAGCTCGTCGCGCAAAGGCAGGCAAACCCTGCGGAGCCGCTCGTCACCGCCACCGAACTGAACCCCGGCCCCTCGAGCCGCCCGATTTCGCGCAGCTGAGCAAAGGTCTGTCGCTTTTTTCTTGCCTGGGCGCCACTTCTGGGGACGCGATTCAAGGCTGCACTGCACGCTTCGCCAGGCAAGGGCGCACCTGCGGAAAGGACAAGCCGCATGTTCTCACGTAGCCATGTAAGCCGGGCTACGGACGCGCAAGACTGCTCGAGCCCGGACAGCGGCGTCCCTTTCGCAACTCCGTGCTAACACGCGGGCAGAAGCGAAGGCGAAGGCGAAAACGAAGACGAAGACCCCGTGGAAAAGTTCGAGCCCTCCACTCGAATGCGAATCCCCTGCGCAATCTCAAGGCGAAAATGAAAATCCGATTTCGCAGCAAGTTTGGGAGGATATTGGTCCGATTCGAGGGTTCGTAGGACCAACAAGTTCCCAAACTTGCTGAAAACGCCCCGAACAGGACCAATAAGCTCCCAAACTTGCTGCGAAAGAACGATTTCGGTTCACGCGGGCAGGAGCGACCGCTTCGGGAACGCCGTGCTCCCCCGCCATGAAACAGCTCGCATGGCTGGATGGCTGGATGGCTGGATGGCCGCCAGCTTTCGCGAGCGCTGCGGCGCGGTACAATCCGGTCATTCAACTTTCGCATCGAGTCGGAGAGGTGTCCCGTGGACAAGAAGGAGACAACCCTGCAAAGCCCGTCGTCGACCCCTGGCAGCACGACAGGGGACGCCGAGGGCGCCACGCCAGCCGACGTGCACGCGCACGTCAAGCGCGGATTCTACGAAGCATGCAGCAACGAGCTCGGAAGCTGCCGCGCGGGAACCATCGCCGAGCGCCAAGAGCGCGGTATCGAAGCGCGCACGGCATGCCCCCTCGCATCCCTGGCGGACTGGAACCCCACGCCGAATCGCCAGGACGTCATCGCGCTGCTCGAAGAGCAGTCAGCCTCCCGCGTGCCCGAGCTCATTCCGCTGCGCTACGAGCGCATGAGCGTTTCGGCGTTCACCTTCTATCGCGGGTCCGCCATCATCATGGCGCACGACCTTGCTGCGCAACCGACGACCGGCCTTGAGGTCCAATGCGTAGGCGACGCCCACATTGCGAACTTCGGCATCTTCCTGAGCCCAACGCGTCACCTTGTCTTCGACATCAACGACTTCGACGAGACCACCCCCGGACCGTGGGAATGGGACATCAAGCGCCTGGCAGCAAGCGTCGAAATCTGCGGACGCGACCGCGGTTTCTCCAAAGACGAGCGGCGTGATGCCGTGCGCGCCTGCGCGAAGCAGTACCGCCATGCTATGGCGCATTTCGCCGAACTGGGCGACCTGGATGTGTGGCATGCACATCTCGACGTGGACGAATCCCTCGACGAGTTCGAACGCGAGCTTGACGGAAAGAAAGGGCGCAGCATCCGCCGCGCGGTGGAGAAGGCGCGCACGAAGGACAGCGCCCGCGCAGCCGACAAGCTTGCGCACGAAGAGGACGGCGGGATGCGCTTCAACTCCCAGCCGCCCGAGCTCGTCCCGTTCGCCGAGATCGCCGCGACGGAAGGCTATGCAAGCCCCGTAGAGCTTTCGCGCGCCCTGGGAACCCTGGTCGGGACGTACTTCGAAAGCCTTCCCACAGACCGCCGCTTCCTCCTGGGCACCTATACCGTGCAGGACGCCGCGCGCAAGGTCGTCGGCGTCGGCAGCGTCGGCACGCGCGCCTGGGTCGCCCTGCTGACGGGCAAAGACGAGCACGACCCGCTCGTGCTGCAGATCAAGGAAGCGAATCAATCGGTAGTCGAGCGGTTCTACCGCCCTGGCAGCTTCGCCCACCACGGCGAACGCGTCGTGCAAGGACAACGCCTAATCCAGTCCACGAGCGACATCCTACTCGGCTGGACGGACATCACCGCGCCCGACGGCACGCAGCGCGACTACTATGTGCGCCAACTGTGGAACGGCAAAGGCTCCATCGACCTGGAAGAGATCGGCCCTGAGAGCCTGGAGAACACCGCGCGGCTGTGCGCCTGGGCGCTCGCCCACGCGCATGCGCGCACCGGCGACGAGGTCGCCATCGCCGCATACCTGGACGAAAAGCATGCGTTTGAAGATGCGCTGTGGGAATTCTCCCGCGCGTACGCCGACCAGAACGAACTGGACTACCAGGCCTTCATGGAACGCTATCAGGCAGGCACGCTCTTCGGCCAGTAACAACGCTCCCGGCACGAGAAAAGGGGTCGGTCACTTTTTTCATTGCTGTAGCAGGAAGCGGCGGATTCCCGCGAACATCTAACGCTTTTCGCAAGAACACCGTACAAATGGGAAAAGGCGACTGACCCCTTTTCCCACCCTTTTCTCACCCGAACAAACAAGAAGGCTCCCCGCAGGGAGCCTTCGTTCGTTTCAGAGCGTATCGCCTCTTTACGCAATCGGCGGGGTGCCCTCGAAGTTGCCGAAGATGGCGTCCATCATGACGCGGGCATCCATCGGCAGCTCGGAGACGCCGACGACGCGGCGGGCGGGCACGCAGCCCGGGAAGAACTCGGCGTAGACCTCGTCGATGGCCTCCATGTCGGCCAGGTCGCGGGCGAAGATATTCACCTTGACGGTGTCGGCCAGGCTGTGGTCGACGCACTCGATGATGGCCTTGATGTTGGAGAGGATCTGGCGAGCCTGCTCAGCGACGCCGCCCTCGACCATCTTGCCGGTGGCCGGGTCGATCGGGAGCTGCCCGGTGATGTTGTTGTAGTGGGAGAAGGCCACGGTCTGGGTGGACAGCGGGCAACGCGGAGCAGCGTCCGTGTTGTTCGCCTCGATGATCAGGCCATGACGATCCTCGACAGCCTGCGGCGGGGTGCCGTCGCCGTGAGAGCACACAGCCTCGATCTGGACCTTCGCATGCATCGGCAGCGCAGCGACCGGAACGACCGTGCGGGCCGGCATGTAGGCGACAGCGCGGGCGATGCCCGAATCCGGGAAGAAGCGCTTGTAGACTTCGTTCACGGCGTCGACGTCGGCCAGGTCGGTCAGGAAGACGTTGACCTTGACGATGTCGTCGAACGGCACGTCGATGCTGGTGAGGACAGCCTTGATGTTCTTCAGGCACTGGGCAGCCTGCTCAGCGACGCCGCCAACGACCAGCTGGCCGGAAACCGGGTCGATCGGGAGCTGCGCGGTGATGTTGTTGTAGTGGGAGAACGCCACGGTCTGGGAGGACAGGACGTCCAGCGGAGCGTTCGCGGTGTTGTTGACGTACTTGATCAGGTCGCCAGCCTGCGGGGCGTTCGGAATGGTGCCCTCGCCGTTGGAGACGAGCGCCTCGACCTGGATGCGCGCGTCCATCGGCAGCGCGTCGACGGCCACGACGGTGCGGGCCGGAACGTAGGTCGGGAAGAACGCACGGTGCACGGCGTCGACAACGTCCATGTCCTGGATGTCACGGACGAAGATGGTGATGCGGATGACGTCGTTCAGGTGATGGTCGATGCTCTCGACGATGGCCTTGATGTTGCGGTAGCACTGCTCGGCCTGCTCCTTGATGCCGCCAGCGACGATCTCGCCGGTGGCCGGGTCAACGGGCAGCTGGGCCGAAAGGTTGTTGTAATGAGAGAAAGCGACGGTCTGGGAGCTCATCGGGCATTTCGGTGCATTTTCCGTATTGCGCGCCAAAACCTCGTTGTTACCGCTCATACAGCACCCCTTTCTTTGTGTGTAAAGTGTGTTCTAAGTCTTATCTCAGCATCGCCAAGCGACTGCACTCCGCCTTGCGATGCGGCGCATTAAACAGGGCAGGAGACTTTCTGTCAACGCGGCACCGCATTTGCGACGACCGGCAAACCCCGAACGAGCTGTTTCGGCCGCCGAAAGGTCGAACAGGGCGAAGGTTGTGCAGATTTGGTTGTGTCAAGGGGTTTTGACTGCATATTTTTTCAAATTGTTGAATATCAGCTTCTTTACGCATTCATGATATTCACTATTTTGAATACTTATGCAATTTATTCCCTTTGCTCACTTCGAACAACGACAGCCGGAAAATCTTGTCGCTCGCAATTATTTCCCGAAACACGCTCGAAAATAGGGTTTACAACCGAAACTTGCCGTATACAATTCAGTCAGCGTTGTATTGCGCATCCCTGCTGACACGCCTTGGATCGAAAGAGACTGGGCGTCGATGGGGTCTCTGGAGAATCCCGGACAGACCGGGTGCCGAAGGGGCAAGGCTCCCCTGCCGCACGAAGCGGCAGAAGGGCGACCGAAACTCTCAGGCAAAAGGACAGAGCGTAACGGCCGAACCACAGACCGCACTCTTTCTCTTCCCGCCCGGCGGGACTTTCAGGACCCTATCCGTTTGCAGGGTCGACTTGGAAGGCACCGGAAGGAAGAGGTATCTGTTGGACATTTTCGCCATCATCAACGACGTCATTCTCGCTATCGACGGCGTTATCTGGGGTCCGCCCCTTATCGCTCTCATCCTCATTGGCGGTATCTTCCTGACTATCCGTTTGCACGGTATGCAGTTCCGCCGTCTGCCTATTGCCATGCGCTACGCCTTCAGCAATGAAGAGGACGGCGAAGGCGAGCTCTCCAGCTTCGCGGCGCTGTGCACGGCCATGTCTGCCACGGTCGGCACGGGCAACATCGTCGGTATTGCCACGGCAGTCGTCACGGGCGGCCCGGGCGCACTGTTCTGGATGTGGCTGGCAGCGCTGTTCGGCATGGCAACGAAGTTCTCCGAGGGCCTGCTTGCCGTAAAGTACCGCACGATGGATAAGAACGGCCACGTGCTCGGCGGCCCGTTCTACTACATCGAGAACGGCATGGGCCCGAAGTGGAAGTGGCTTGCGAAGCTTTTCGCGTTCTTCGGCATGTGCGTCGGCCTGTTCGGCATTGGCACGTTCACGCAGGTCAACTCCATCTCGAGCGCCGTCTCCGGCTTCTTTGACCCGAACCTGGAGCATACGGTGAGCCTGTTCGGCGGCGAGTATTCCATCGCTGTCGTCATCGGCGGCCTGGTGACCGCCGTGCTGGCCGGCCTCGTCATCATCGGCGGCATCAAGCGCATCGCCTCTGTGGCCGAGCGCGTCGTGCCCGCCATGGTCGTGCTGTTCCTGGCATTCTCCTGCCTGCTCATCATCTTCAACATCACGAAGATTCCGGCAGCTCTCGTGACCATCGTTTCTTCCGCGTTCGGCCTGCAGGCCTTCGGCGGCGGCATGTTCGGCGCCATCCTCATCGCCATGCAGATGGGCCTTGCGCGCGGCATCTTCGCGAACGAGGCAGGCCTGGGTTCTGCCCCTATCGCCGCTGCCGCCGCTCAGACGAAGGAGCCGGCGCGCCAGGGCCTCGTGTCCATGACGCAGACCTTCATCGACTCCATGATCATCTGCTCCATGACGGGCCTCGCGCTTGTGCTCACGGGCACGTACAACATCGGCCTTGAGGGCGCGGCGGTCACCACGCACGCATTCCAGGCGGGCCTGCCCTTCCTGCCGCCCGCGGTTGTGTCCTTCGTGCTCATGATCAGCCTGGCGCTGTTCGGCTTCACCACCATCCTTGGTTGGGACTACTACGGCGAGCGCTGCCTCGAGTACTTCAGCGGCCGTAGCAAGCGTGCTGTCATGACCTACCGTTGGCTGTACATCTTCTGCCTGTTCATCGGCCCCTACATGACGGTCTCTGCCGTGTGGACTATTGCAGACATTTTCAACGCCTGCATGGCCGTCCCGAACATGATCGCGCTGTTTGCGCTCTCCGGCGTCACCGCCAAAGAGCTGCGCAACTACTTCAAGCGCCTCGATGCCGCGAACGGCGACGAAGAGAAGATGGCGCCGCGCCCCGACGACACCGAGGACTGGAAGTCGCCGAAGCCGCAAGGTGCGTTCGGCACCGTCGGCGTTGCCCAGAACTTCCCCTGCGAGGAGTAGCTCAGCGCATGGTCGCAGCGCCTTCCCGCATTCTTTCCTGCACGGCGGCTGCCTGATTCCTCCTACCACCGTGCACACAAGCGCCCCGCTCCCCGCCCCTTAGGGCGCCGGACGCGGGGCGCTTTGCGTTCGCTTCGCGTTCTCTCTGCCTTCTCCCACGTTCTTCCGCGTTCCCCCTGCCCGCCCTTTGCCTTTGCTTTGCCCTCTTCTCCCTGCGTTCTTCCTGCCCTCCCCTTGCCTTCCTCCTGCGTTCTTCCCGAGCCCTTCCTTCCCCTTGCATTCTCCTCTCCCCACGTTCTTCCCGCGCTCGCCCTGCAATCGCCTGCGCCCGCCTTGCCCCCGCGCTCTCCTTTTAATCGTTTGCATTTGCCTTGCCTCCGCGTTCTTCCCGCAATCGCCTTGCGCCTGCCTTGCCCCCGCGCGCTCTCCTTGTGCACTTCCTGCGCAGGACATCGAACGCAGGGCGTTTTGCGCTCGAGAAGCACCGAATTGTGGTCATTATTTTCGATAGAGACGCTGCCTTTCCAAGCGGGAAACAAGACCTGTTCTATTTCCCCAGGTGAGCACCTCGCGAATGGATTCGCACAATCGTCGCGCGCGAAATCGAGCGTCTTTATCGGACATAAATGCCCCACCGAGCGTCTTTATCGTCTTTTTTGACCAATCATTCGCCTCGCTGACGCCCAAACGATATGCCCCGCAGCGAAACTCGCTCCCGGCATGCCACCTGCTTGCGCTACCATGCGGATATGGACGACTTCGAGCGAAAATGGAAGATGATGCGTGATTACCTGTTCGCCGAGGCGACAGGCACCGAACCACGCCCGTTCTCAAGCGGGCGCACGCTTTTTGGCATCAAAAGCGAAGCGGAACAAAAAATGGAACGCTTTGCCCGCGAAATCGAAGAGGAGCAGCTCCGCAAACTGCGAGAAGATGCCGCAAGAGACGCAAAGGGGCAGGCTGAAGAAACAGAGGCAAAGGCAGGAGCAGGGACGCAAGAACATGTCCTTTAACGCGCAGATATGCCCTTTTGCGCAAGGTCATGTCCTTTAACGCGCGGATATGCCCTTTTGCGCAAGATCATATCCTCAGTGCAGGTCGGCCCTCTTGCGCAAAGTCATATCCTTTAGCGAGGGTCGGCCCTTTGCGCGGTCGTGCTCTCTAGTGCAAGGTCATGTCCTTTAGCGCGGTCGTGCTCTCCAGTGCAAGGCCTTGCCCTTTGGCGTGCGGTCGTGCCCTTTAGCTCAAGAACATATCCTTGAGCGTAACCTCACGCTTTCCGCGCGCTGGCGCCCGAAGCCTTCATGCCTTGGCCGCCTAGGGCAAGACCGCGCCCCTCCATCCGACCTTCCTCATGCATCTCGATGCGCTTCGCCCCACGCGCACATCTGCTCCATAAGCGGATACAGTGACCTCCCCTTTTCGGACAGACGATACTCTACTTTCGGCGGAATTTGCGGGTACTCAGTGCGCACGACAAGCCCATCGCGCTCCATCTCTTTCAGCTGGGCAGACAGCGTCTTCTCCGTGATGTGCCCAATACGACGCCGCAGCTCGTTAAAGCGCGTCGCCTCCTGCTCGGCAAGCCAGTACAGGATGACGAGCCGCCATTTGCCGCCGATCATCGCCAGCGTGTATCCGAACGGCGTGTCCTCGAGCGAGGACACGAGGCCCTCATAAGGCTTCATGCTCACCGTGCGACCCCCCTGATAATTTCCGAAAGGAAAGTACCTGTCCTGCAGGTCAGTACTTACCTCGACCATGCCGCTCGAGTATAACAGGCGTGTCGGAAAGACGAGAAAGGAGCCCTCATGAGCATGAACAAGGTGAAAATCACCGTTCTGAAAACGACGTTCGACGAAGAGCTTGCGCGCACCTACGGCGTACCAGGCCTCAAGGCATGCCCGATGCTGCAGGAAGGCCAGGTCTTCTACGCAGACTACGCGAAACCCGAAGGCCTCTGCGACGAAGCCTGGAAGGCAATCTACCAGTTCGCGTTCGCTCTCGCGCACGGCATGAGCGACTGCTTCTACCACAACGACTGGATCAAGGAGCCAGGCGTTGCCATCGCGTCGTGCAACGACGGCATCCGCCCGGTCATTTTCAAGCTCGAGGCAACGGACATCCCCGCCATGATCGACTACGAGCCCGTTCGCTAGGCCTTCGGCGGCTCCTTTGCCCGCAAGCCTTACGACTTCGTCGTGAACGAAGCACCGCATTTCGGGCAGGTCACTTTGATGGTTCCCTTGCCCTTTGGAACGCGCAGGCTCTGGCCGCAGTTCTTGCAGCGGTAGATATGGTGCGTTTTGCCGTACTTCTTGCGCTCTTCGGCCTGCTTGCCTGCACGCTTGAACGGAGCCGAAATCTTGCGGGACAGGCGCAGGTACGCACAATTCTCCCGGTAGCGCCTTCCGACATTGCGCGAGAACATGCGGAAATACCCGTACACGATAGCTGCAAGCGCCAGGTACGAAAGCACAGCGCCCACCGTGCCGTCCGGCACGAACGCGCCCAGCAACAGCAGGACGACAGCAACCACGAGCACAAACCGCCCCAGGTTGTCGACGCCGTTGCGCCCGATCATGAACGTCTGCAGCTTCTGCGCGAACTTTTGGAACATGGAAACCTCTTTCCGTACGACAAGGCATCAGTCTAGTCGAAACGCTCTGCATGCCACCTGGCCCTCCATGCCTTGTCAACGTATCGTGACGAAGTGGGCACGAACGCTGCAAACTTCCCCACCTGCCCTTGCCGCGCCTGCGCAGTTGTGGGCGTTTTGCGGGGCGAACGGCCCGTGCGGCGTCGCATGCCATAATAGGAACCCGCTCCCGCCGCACGGCGCGAGCGCGCATCTGCCGGAAGAGGCGGGTGCACCCTGCCAAACCCAACGCGCGCACGCATTTCCGCGGCACAGGCGATTTGCGCCGGAAGTCCCCGGCGTTCTTTCTCCACGTTTTGTCCCGGCATGCCTTCCTGCCTTTGCGGGATGCCCTTGCGCGCCCGACGAAAGAAGCACCTATGACGAAACGCTTTTCCGAGCTCGGCCTGTCCGAGAAAACGCTCTGCGCCGTCGAGCGCCTCGGCTACGAAACTCCCACCCCTGTCCAAGAGCAGTCCATCCCGGCCGTCCTCGAAGGGCGCGACGTGATTGCGGCCGCAAAGACCGGAACGGGAAAGACTGCCGCCTTCTCCCTGCCAGGCCTGCAGCGCATCGGCCATGCGCAGCGTTCGCAAGGCCCCCTCATGCTGGTGGTCACTCCCACGCGCGAGCTTGCCGCTCAGATTGCCGACGTATGCGGCGTCATCTCCCAAGAAACGCACCATCGCGTCGTGACCGTCGTAGGCGGGCTTTCCTACGACCCGCAGATCAAACAAATCAAAGCCGGAGTCGACGTGCTCATCGCCACGCCCGGACGCCTGATCGACCTTATGGACCGCAATGCCGTGAATCTCGGCAACGTGGAAGTTCTGGTCCTGGACGAAGCGGACCGCATGCTCGACATGGGCTTTTTGCCCCCCATGAAAAAGATCATCGCCGCAACGCCCGCGTCTCGCCAGACGCTGCTGTTCTCCGCGACCATCGACCGCAATATCATGAAGAACGTGGGCTACCTGCTCAAAGACCCCGTGTTCGTGGAGATTGCCCACCGCGGAGAAACCGCGGACACCGTGGACCAGTACATCATCCGCACGGAACACCTGCACAAGCCCGAACTCCTCCGTGCCGTCCTGGAGGAGAAAGGGAGCTTCCGCGTCATCGTGTTCGCCCGCACGCGCGGACGCGCGGACACTTGCTGCCGTCGCCTGAAGCGCGCAGGCTACCCCGCCGAGGCCATCCATTCCGACCGCTCCCAAGCGCAGCGCCGCCGCGCCCTTGAGAACTTCGCCGAAGGCAAGACCGGCATCCTTGTTGCCACGGACGTGCTCGCCCGTGGCATTGACGTGAGCGAAGTGGACTACGTCGTGAACTTCGACCTGCCCGAACAGGCCGAGGACTACGTGCACCGCATTGGGCGTACGGGACGCGCGGGCCACAAGGGCTTCGCCATTTCGTTCGTCACGCCCGAAACCGAAGGCCTCCTGAAGGACATCCAAAAGCTCACCGGCCAGCAGATTCCTGAGCTTACGCTGGAAAACTACGACAAGAAAGAGGCCGCGCGCGAAGCTGCCGAACGCGCAGAGCGCGGCAAAGCGCGCGCCGAAGCGCGCCGGGAAGCGCAGAACGACCCGGAGCTTGCCCAGGCAGCGGCAGAGTACCGCAGCGAACAGCAGCGCAAAAAGCAGCGTGCTGCCGCCCGCGCCGAAGCATCGGCGGAAGCCGGAAAGCGCCCGGGCAAGAACAAGCAGCGCAAACAGCGCAATGCCGCCGCCTTGGCGAAAGTGACCGGCAACGCCAGCTCCGTTCGCTCGGGACGCTCCTCGAAGGGCTCCCATAGCACGAAAGCGGCCAAGACAGCGAAGACCTCGCGCCTTGAGCGTGCCGAAGCCCAGGAGTTCGGGCGCAGCGCACGGCAGCATGCCGCCAAGCCGAAGAGTGGCGCAAACGGCGCTTCGAAAAAGCGCTCGGCCAAAAGCGTGAAAGCTGCCCGCGAAGCTGCGCAGGCGCGCATTGCTCCGGCAAGGAAGGGAGATTTCCGCCCGGGTCGCGCGCACCGCGCCGCCGTCGCTTCGCGAGCGCGCAACCGATAGCCCCGCCCGACGCCAGCCTCGGCCGCTCTACCCTGACACGCACGTAAGGGCTGAGCACCCCGCCCGCAGCGCCCGCCCCGCATCCCAGAGTACAAAACACGCCGCCCGCAAGAACCGATACGATCACGGCGCCTGCGGGCGGCGTCTCTTGAAAGGAAGCCATGCCCGCCGCACGCGAAAGCACCTTGGTCGTCCACGAGATAGAGCCCGTCTTCGACGAACGCTCCCGCGTGCTCGTGCTCGGCACCATGCCCTCTCCCGTCTCGCGGGCTGAGGGGTTCTTCTACGGCCATCCCCAAAACCGTTTCTGGCGCGTGATGGAAGCGCTCTTTGACCTGCCAGACCATGCGCTCGCAGACAACGACACAAGGCGCGCATTTTTGCTGGAGCACCAGATCGCACTCTGGGATGTGCTGGCATCCTGCACCATCGAAGGGGCTTCGGACGCAAGCATTCACCATGCCCGCCCGAACGACCTGCGTCGCATTCTGGATGCGGCTCCTATCGAGGCTGTCTTCACCACCGGCACGAAGGCAACCCAGCTCTACCACCGTTTTTGCGAAAAAGACTGCGGCATGCCCGCAACGCCACTCCCGTCGACCAGCCCCGCGAACGCCCGCATGCGCCTTCCCGACCTGGTGCAGGCTTACCGTCCCATCCGCGATGTGCTCGAGAGCTGACGCCCGACGGCGCACGATGCCGACAGCGCACGATGCCAACAGCGCCCGACACCGCGAAAAACGCCCCTCTCCTTCGTAACCAAAATCGCGCTTTCGCGGCAAGTTTGGGGACTTTTTGGTTCTGTCCAGGGCGTTTTCAGCAAGTTTAAGAACTTCTTGGTCCTCCCAACCCTCGAATTGGACCAATAACCTCCCAAACGTGCGATAAGACCAGGATTTCGATTCCTCGAAAGGACGCAAATCGGCGTGCGCGGGCTGCGACAAAAGCCCTGCAGACCGCATGACACTGCGCACTGAACACAAAACGGTCCCGAAGTTCGCCCTTCGGGGCCGTTTTCCTTAAATGCTGCACGTTGAGGGACTTTCGCCGCAGCCCTTTCGTACACTCACTGCGTTGCCAGCAGTGACGTTAGAACTTCCTGAAGCGCGCGTAACGCTCGTCCATAAGCTCCTCAAGCGGCACTTCGCCGAGCTCGGCCAGCGTGCGCACGACGAATTCGCGCACGTTCTCTTCTGCCTGCTCAGGATTCTCGTGCGCCGGGCCGTCGCCTTCGGAAATAACCTCTTCGACCACGCCCATCTCGCACGCCTCTGCCGCGCTCATCTTCATGACGGCGGCCGCCTCTGCCGCGCGCGTACGGTCCTTCCACAGGATGGACGCGAAGCCTTCCGGCGAAAGGACGGAGTACACTGCATGCTCTTGCATGGCAACGCGGTCGGACACGGCAAGCGCCAGCGCGCCACCGCTGCCGCCTTCGCCCAGAAGCACGCTCACCGTCGGCACGCGAAGCCCCGCCATGGCAATCAAGTTGTCCGCGATGGCGTTGCCCTGGCCGCGCTCTTCCGCTTCCGTGCCGCAGAATGCGCCCTGCGTGTCTACGAAGCACACGATCGGACGACCGAACTTCTCCGCCTGCCTCATGAGGCGCAGGCTCTTGCGGTAGCCCTCCGGCTGCGGGCAGCCGAAATTGCGGCGAATACGCTCGTGCAGGTCAGCGCCCTTCTCCTGCGCGATGACCGTGACCGGTCGGCCGTCAATCCAGCCGACACCCGCCATGATGGCCGCGTCGTCGGCAAAGCCGCGATCGCCGTGCAGTTCGATGAACCCGTCGACCACCGCCTTGATATAGCACTGCGCGGTCGGGCGGCGCGTGTTGCGCGCCAGCTGCACGCTCTCCCACGCCTTGCTGGAAGCGACGTCTGCCGCATCGACGTCCGTACCATCGAGCGAAACGCCCTCTTCGGCGTTGAACTCGCCGCGCGCAATGGCCTTCTCCAGGCGCTTGCCCGCAGCCGTACCGCGGTTGCCGATACGGTCTGCCAAACGCCCGATGTCGAACAGCGGACGACGGTCCAGGTCTTCGGCTTCCTCTTCGACCAGCGAATCGTCGACCGGCAGCAGGCCATAGGTCACCACGTTGTACGTGCCCGTGCCCTCGCGCAGGTTCTCGCATACCGACTCGTAGTCCACCAGCAGCGAGCTTTCGCCCGGCGCCGGGGCCGCCTGGGCGGACGCCACATGGATCGCAAGCAGGTGCGCCAGCGTCTCGCGCAGCTTGCCGCGCTCCACGATCGCATCAATCAGGCCGTGCTCCAGTGCGAACTCAGCCGTCTGGAATCCTTCCGGCAGCTCCTGACGGATGGTGTCTCGGATAACGCGCTGTCCCGCAAAGCCGATAAGCGCCTTCGGTTCTGCCAGGATGACATCGCCCTGCGTGGCGAACGATGCCGTGACGCCGCCGGTCGTCGGATCGGTGATGACCGCACAGTAGAACAGCCCTGCTTCGGCATGACGCTCGAGCGCGCAGGAGACTTTCGCCATCTGCATGAGCGAAATGATGCCTTCCTGCATGCGCGCGCCGCCGGACGCCGTGAAGATCACGACCGGCAGGCGCTCTTCGGTCGCACGTTCGACCAAGCGCGTCACCTTTTCGCCCACCGCAGAGCCCATGGACCCCATGAAGAACCGCGACTCCATCACGCCGATGGCCACGCGCAGGCCGGCGATGCGGCCCACGCCCGTGCGCACGCCCTCGTCAAAGCCGGTCTTCTCCCGCTGAGCGGCAATCTTCTCCGGATAGCCCGGGAAGCCGAGCGGGTCTTTGTCGTCTACCTTCGCATCCCATTCCTCGAAGCTCCCTGCGTCGAGCGTGTCGTTGATGCGCTCGGTAGAGGTCATGCGGAAGTACTTTCCGCACGAAGGGCAGATGAAATGGCCCGCCCCCAAGCTCGTCTCGTCGAACTTCAGGCCGCAGCTCGGGCATTCGCGCCAGACTTCGTCGCCCGTGACCGTGCGCTCGGTCGTGCACAGCACCCAGCCGATGCCCGGGACTTCGGCGCTCGCCGGGCGGAACACGCGCATGCCGCGGTACTTCGCATGCGCCAGGAAGCCGTCGACGTTCGCTAAAGGAAGCGCCTCGTCGGAAAGCAGGATAGTGGTCGCATGGCAATCCTGCGCCGCCTGCAGCACCACGTACGCGTTCGAGAACAGGGCGTCGGAATATTTGTCGCCCAGGCTCACAATGCCGTCCGCCGCGCGCAGGAACGTGTCGAAGCGGCGGTCCTGCGTGGTCGCCGCCCAGACTTCGAAACCGGCCTCGGAGCAGTCCTGCAGAAGGCGGCGGGCGTTCTTGCCGCGCGCCATGACAAGAATGCGCGGCTTCTTCGCCTCGATGGGCTCCGCCGTGGCAGGAGCACGACCAGGCGCGTATTCGGACCCGTCCGCCGCGTCAATGGCGTTCGGCGCCGTGTCCTCGGATGCCACGGCCTCTTCGGCAACGCGCGGAGGACGGTAGGCGACGTCGAGCGCCTCCACCTCTTCTGCCGGAGCACCGTCCGAAACGATGCGCCCCGTAGAAGAGAGCGTCACGTAATTCTGCAGCTTCTTGTTCTTCATGCCTTCGATCCTTCGTGAATAAGAGAACCACGGCGCGCCGACAGCAAACCGCTGCGGACGCGCCGTCCCTTACTATAACCGTTACGCCTCGGCTTTCGCCAGCACGTACTTCTGGGTCGCCGTAGCGCAGACGTCATCGCCCACGCACGCACGCACCTCTGCGACGCACATGCGCGAAGAGGACTTCACGATGGTCGCTTCCAAGCGCACCGTGTCGCCCGGAAGCACCTGATGGCGGAATTTCGCCCCGTCAATGCCCGTGAAAAAGCCGATGGAGCCTTCCGCTTCGCGCCCGACCAGGATGCAGAAGCACGCCGCCTGAGCAAGCGCCTCCATGAGCAGCACGCCCGGAAATACCGGATGGCTCGGGAAATGGCCCTTGAACAGCGGAAGCTCAGGGTCGACGTCAAGCTCCGCGACCACGCGCTCGCCCGGCTCGCAGGAAACAACGCGCGTTACCCACACGAAAGGATCGCGGTGCGGCAAAACCGCCTCCACGATCTCGCGCCCGCACGGATACGTGATGTCCATGATGAATGTCCTTTCTTACAAACAAACCGCGCCCCGAATTGCCGTAGCGCAAGCCCGAACGCGCAAGCAAACGCTTCGCGCTCGCAAGCCTCACAATCGCCAGCAAAAAGCGCTCCGACGTCCGAAATGACGACCCCACATTCCTTAAACCCAAGCAAGTCGCGCTCACAGGTCGCCAAAACGTCAGCGAGGGCTTCCCTGGTGCCGGAGATTGCCGTGAAGCGGGGGCGCGGCTGGCCTTCGCGCCGCCATACCCTGTCCTTCATTCCTAAAGCCCACGCAAGTCGCGCTCGCAGGTCGCCGAAACGTCAGCGAGAAGCGCTCCGGTGCCCCGAATTGCCGCAACGCAAACCCGATCGCACGCAAGACAGCTGCTTTACGGCTCGAAGCCCGCCACAGCGCCAGCAAGAGCGCTCCGACGCCCGAAACGGAAAACCTTCATTCTTTAAACCCAAGAAAGTCGCGCTCGCAGGTCGTCAAAACGTCAGCGAGGGCTTCCCTGGTGCCGGAGATTGCCGTGAAGCGGGGGCGCGGCTGGCCTTCGCGCCGCCGTGCCCCCGCTGAAGGGCAAGATCCAGTGCCAGGGAAGCCCGCAGCGTCGACTTATTGCGCCGTTCGGCAGAACGGCGCAATAGCCAAGGAAGCGTTGTGACCGCCAAAGCCCAGAGAGTTGGAAAGCGCCACCTTCTGGGGATAGCCCGTAAGGGGCTCGGTCAGCACGTTCACGGGGCATTCCGGGTCCGCCTCGGCAAATCCGGTGGTCGGCGGCACGCAGTCGTTCGCCACGGAAAGCGCCGTCACGATAGCTTCGATAGCGCCCGCCGCACCAAGCGTGTGGCCGGTCGTGCCCTTGATGGAGACCACCGGAATCTCTCGGCCGACCTCCTCGCCGCACAGGGAAAGGAGCGCCTTGGACTCGGTCGGGTCGTTCGCGGGCGTACCGGTTCCGTGCGCGTTCACATGCCCCAGGTCAGCAGGCGTGAAGCCGCCCTCTGCCAGCGCCTGCGCCATCGCGCGCGCAATGCCTTCGCCATCGGGCGAAGGAGCGGTCATGTGGTAGGCGTCGCCCGTGGACCCGAAGCCCACGATCTCCGCGATCGGCTTCGCGCCGCGTGCAAGGGCATGCTCGAGCGACTCCAGGACGACCGCGCCCGCGCCCTCTCCGGCAACGAAGCCTGCACGGCGCACGTCGAACGGAAGCGATGCGCACAGCGGGTCTTCCGCCTTCGTAAGCGCGCCAAGGTTCGAAAAGCCTGCCAGGCAGATGGGCGACACACTTTCTTCGGTACCGCCCGCCAGCACGACGTCGGCATAGCCGTGGCGAATGTCGCGAACAGCGGTTCCGATGCAGTGGGCGCCCGTCGAGCACGCGGTCACGATGTCCATGCACTCGCCCTTCATGCCATAGCGAATGGCAAGAAGGCCCGGAGCCATATTGCCGATCATCGTCGGGATGAACAGCGGGTTCACGCGCTTCGGACCCTTTTCGAACAGAGTCTTGAAGCTCTTCTGGAGCTCTTCGATACCGCCGATGCCCGAACCGAACAGCACCGCAACGCGCGTCGGGTCTTCCGCCTCCATGTCCAGCCCGGACTGCCCCATAGCCTCGTCGGAAGCAACCACCGCATACTGCACGAAACGCTCGAAGCGGCGCGCTTCCTTTTTCGTCATGCCGTGCTCGGTCGCATCGAAGCCGCGGACTTCGCCTGCCAGATGCACGTCCTGGTCGGTCGTGTCGAAACGCTCAATCGGGGCGATGCAGCACTGCTTCCCCATGACCGCATCCCACAGCGCCTTGACGCCGACGCCCGCAGGCGAAATGGCGCCCATGCCAGTGATGACGACGCGGTTGGTCCCGTCCGGCCTTTTCACGTTAATGCTCACAGCGACATACCTCCGTCCACGCACACGACCTGCCCGGTCACGTATCCTGCCTCTTCGCTCGCCAGGAACGAGACGAGCGCCGCGACGTCCTCGGGAGCGCCCAGGCGCTTGGAAGCGATGCGCTCCGTGATGGCCGCCCGCTGCTTGTCGGAAAGCGCGTCGGTCATGTCCGTCTCGATGAAACCAGGCGCCACGGCGTTCGCCGTGATGTTGCGTCCGGCCAGCTCTTTCGCAACAGCCTTCGTCAGGCCGATGACGCCCGCCTTCGAAGCGGCGTAGTTCGCCTGGCCGGCATTGCCCGCAACGCCCACGACGCTGCTCATGTTCACGATTCGCCCGTAGCGCTGCTTCATCATACGCTGAGCAGCCGCGCGGCAACAGTTGAACGTGCCCTTGAGGTTGACGTCCAGCACGGCGTCGAAGTCTTCGTCCTTCATGCGGGCAAGCAGCCCATCGCGCGTGATGCCCGCGTTGTTCACGAGCACGTCAAGACGCCCGAACGCCTCCATCGCGGCGTCGACGAGAGCCGACGCAGCCGCCGGGTCGGCAACGTTCGCCGCGACCGCGACCGCACGCACGCCGTATTCGCGCTCCAGCTGGTCTGCCAGCTCTTGCGCGGACGGCAAGCTTGCTTCGCTCGAGCAGTTCACGCACACGTCGAACCCATCGCGCGCCAGCCGTTCGGCGACCGCGCGGCCGATACCACGGTTCGACCCGGTCACGAGCGCTGCCCGTTTCGTTGTTTCTTCCATGCCTCTACTCTCCGTAGGATTCCACGTCTTCAAGGGACGCCACGACCGGACGACCCAGATTCTTGTCAATACGGCGGACCAAGCCTGAGAGCACGCCGCCGAAGCCTACTTCCGCAAACGTGTGCGCCCCCTGCTCTGCCAGCCACGCCACGCTCTGCGCGAAACGGACCGGATGCGTCAAATGGTCTGCAAGGTGCTGGCGCGCGGCAGCGGCAGCAAGCGGCTGAGCGTCGACATTGCACACAAGCGGAATGCGCGCCTCCGAGAACTCCACCTGCGCCAAGTACGCCGCCAGCTCGTCGGCGGCCGGTTGCATGAGCGGGCTATGGAACGCGCCCGACGTCGCAAGGCGGGAGCAGCGCTTCTTTTCCGCCTTCCAGGCTTCCTCAGCACGCGCGATGGCAGCTTCGGACCCCGAAATGACGATCTGGCCCGGGCAGTTATAGTTCGCCGGAACGAGCACATCGCCGTCGGCGCAGGCGTCGCACAGCTTTGCGGCCGCCTCTTCGTCAGCGCCCAGCAAAGCGCACATGGCGCCCGCGCCGTTCGCGGCAGCACGCGACATTGCCTCCGCACGGAATGCCGCAAAGCGCATCGTCTCCTCGAGGCTCAGCATGCCGGAGACCGCAAGCGCGCTTACCTGTCCGAGAGAAAATCCCAGCACCGCAGACGGCTCATGGCCGCGCGCCTCGAGCGCGCGCGCCAGGCCGACGGACAGCGCGACCATGCAGGCCTGTGCCCGTTTGGTCTCGTTGAGCTCTTCCTGGCTCGCCTCGAGCGACGTGCGCGCAACATCGAACCCGAAATGCTCCGAAGCGCACTCGTAGACCTCGCGCGCGGCAGGATCGTCTGCCACGCCTGCGCCCATACCGGGCTTTTGGGCGCCTTGGCCCGAGAACATCCAGACAGCGTCCATAGTCCGCCCCTCCTTACGCGCGCTCACGACGAGCGTTGGCCGCTGCCATGGCCGCCAGGTCGCGCGCACCGAGCGCGCTTGCCTCGCGTACCAGCTCGTCGATGACTTCCGCCGCCGTTTTGCGCTCGCGGACAAGGGCTGCGATCTGGCCGGACATGAGGGAACCGTTCTCCACGTCGCCCTCTACCGCACGGCGAAGGGAGCCCAGGTACATCTCTTCCAGCGCATCGCCGTTCTTTGCCATGTCGCCTTCCAGCTTGCGAACCGTGCGCGAGAACTTGTTCTTCAGGCAGCGCGCCGGATGGCCGCTGCCGCGGCCGGTCACGATAGTGTCAGCGTCCTTCGCCGCCAGCACGCGCTCTTTGTACGCATCGGCGACCGTGCACTCCTCCACCGTCAAAAACCTGGTGCCCATCTGCACGCCTTCGGCGCCCAGGGCAAAAACCGCCGCAAGACCACGCCCGTCCGCGACACCGCCCGCGGCGATGACGGGAATCTTCACCGCGTCGACCACAGACGGCACGAGCGCCATAGTGGTCAGCTCGCCAATGTGCCCGCCGGATTCCGTGCCCTCCGCAACGACCGCGTCGGCGCCGAGGCGCTCCATGCGCACCGCAAGCGCCGTGGACGCCACGACCGGGATAACCTTGATGCCGGCTTCCTTCCACATTTCCATGTAGTTCGCCGGGCTGCCAGCGCCCGTCGTGATGACGTCGACTTTCAGGTCGACCAGCAGCTTTGCCAAATCGCCTGCAAGCGGGTCCATCAGCATGACGTTCGCGCCGATAGGCTTGCTCGTGCGCGAGCGCGCTTCGGCGATTTGCTGCTCGACCCAATCCAGCGGAGCGCCTCCGCACGCAATGATGCCCAGGCCTCCCGCTTCGCTCACCGCGGAAGCGAGGCTGGCGTCGGCAATGCGCGCCATGGCGCCTTGGATGATCGGCACTTCGATACCGAGCAGTTCAGTGACGCGCGTGTTCAAAGTCGCGGACACGTTGTTCTCCTTTCACCGTTCTCACCCCGTGACCGGGGCGTACCGCAGGCAGTCCTGCATCCTCAAAGCAAGGGAGGCGCACTTGCCTCGCTCGTTGTTACAGGCTGTCGATGTAGGCGACCATCGCGCCGATGGTGTCGATGCCTTCCGGCTCGCCGAACTCGATGTCGCAGCGCTCTTCGAGCTCGCAGATAAGCTCGACCATGTCCAGGGAATCAATGCCCAGAGATTCCAGCGTGGAATCCTCCGCGACCGTCTCCGGGTCGATGTCCAGGTTCTCCTGCAGAACTTCCTTGATGGTATCGATGGTTGCCATGGGTTTTCTCCTGTTCGTCTTCGTCTGCGGCAGATTACCGCCCTGCCGCCTTATTACTTTGATTGTCTAACTATTATCATGACGGCCCCTTGGACCCGTCAAGGCGTCTCGTCCGTTTCCACGGATTGCGCACGAAGGACCTGCTTTCTATGCGCCCGCCTGCTTTCGCGCCTCCTCCTCGAAGAAACGCTTGACCTTTCCCAGCGCGTCGGCGAACACGCGCTCTTCCTCTTCGGTCAAACCCTGCAAAGCGGACTCGACCATGTCTCGGTGGAAAAGCCGGTGCGCGCGGAAAGCGCCCCTCCCCGCCTTCGTGAGGGAGACGAGCACTTTTCGCCTGTCCTCCTTGCTGCGCGAGCGTTGGACGAATCCTTTCCGCTCCAGTTTCGCAACAGCGGTCGTAAGCGTCGCGAGCGTGACGTCCAAGCGCGCCGCCACGACGTTCATCGGATTGGACTCGTAAAGCCCCACAGCAGCGATCGTGTGCATTTCAGAAATGGTCAGACCGCGCGTCAGCTTGTTTTGCAACGCGCGCTCCTCAACGCGCAAAATGGTCGTGAACGTGCTGGTCAAAAGCTCGTCCAGGTCTTTCCTTCGCTTGCGCGCTGCGTCCGTGCGAAAATCGTCCTCCCGTTCTTCCTGCATGGTATCTCCCTCCTTTCTGCTCGTCGCATCTCTTTCGGCGCCAGTTTGGACAAGGTTCGCACCCCTGCCCTTGCGGTGTCCGAGCTATCGGCGCTTGCGCCTTTCCGAGCGCTCTTCGCTCCGGTCGAGCCGGAAATCAAGGCGCCTTCTGCGCGCGTCGACTGCGACCAGCACAACGCGCACCTTCTGCCCAAGGCGGAACACACGGCCGCTGTCCGTGCCGGTCAGGCTGCGCCGCACCGGGTCGAGCGCGAAGTATTCGTCCCCGAGAGAACGTACCGGCACAAGCCCTTCGACCGTGCAGGGAAGCCGCACGAATGCGCCGTAGGTCGCCACGCCCGAGATGACGCCATCGAACGAACTGCCGACTTCGCTTGACAGCAGTTCGCACATTTTCATTTCCTGCGATTCCCGCGCCGCCGCCTCCGCGGTTCGCTCCATGGTGGAAGCGTGCTCCGCAATCCAGGACAGCGCGCTTTTCTGCTGGTCGAAATCCCCGCCGCGCTTCGTCAGCCGCGCCTTCAGCATGCGATGGACCACCAGATCGGGATACCGCCTGATGGGGCTTGTGAAATGCGTGTACGCCACCGATGCCAGACCGAAATGCGACTCGCAGTAAGGACGGTAGAGCGCACGCTTCATAGAGCGAAGAAGCAGCGAGGATACCAGCTCTTCTTCCGGCCGCCCTGCCGTGTTCGCAAGCACGCGCTGAATCTCCTGCGGGCTGCCGGCGACAAACCGCGATACGTCCAGATCGCGGCAGGACGAAAACTCCTGGAGCAACGGCACCAGCTCGGCAAGCGTGTCAGCGGACGGGGTTTCGTGGACACGGTACAGGCAAGGAAACCTCGAATCGTCCATGAAGGAAGCGACCGCCTCGTTCGCGAGGATCATCGCTTCTTCGATGAGCGACGTCGCGTCGGTCTTCCGACGAAGTTCGATGGACAGGGGCGTCCCGTCCTGCGCAAGGCGCACTTTCGCTTCGGTCGTCTCGAAGTCTATGCCCCCGCGCGCGGTCCGTGCCGCAGAACGCTTGCGCGCTATCGCGGCAAGCGCGACGATGCGCGCCGCAATGCCGTCGGTCAGATCGCCGTTTGCAGACGTCAGCTCTTTGCCCTTTCGGTCGGCGTCGATGGCCTCCTGCGCTTCACCGTACGTCAAGCGCGCGCGGGACTCGATAATCGACGGGTAAAAATCAGCATCGAGCAGGCGCGCGCGGTCGTCCAGCCATAAGTCGACCGTGAACGCGCGGCGCGGCTCGTGCGGTTTGAGCGAGCAGACCTCGTTGGAAAGCGCCTCCGGAAGCATGGGGACCACGCGGTCCGCAAGATAAACGCTCGTCGCACGCCTGCGGGCGTCCAGGTCGATCGACGAATTCCACGGCACGTAGTACGAAACGTCAGCAATATGAACGCCTAAGCGCCAAACGGCGCCTGCCGGAAGCGGGCGGGTCTCTCCCGTTGTCCCGGGAGCGCCGCCGTGTGGCGCATCGACGCGCTCGAGCGAGACCGCGTCGTCGAAGTCCTTCGCGTCGTCCGGGTCGATGGTGAACACGGTCAGTCCGCGCAGGTCGCGATAGCCTTGCGCAAGCGCGCCCTCGACGTCGACCTCGGCATGCGCCGCCTCTTCCAGCGCAGCGGACGAAAACTCCGTTTCCAGCTTGTGGCGCGCAATCACCACTTCCGCATCCAGGCGCACGTCCTCTTCGCGCCCTAAGACCTCTTCGACCACGCCGGTTGCCGCCGTGTGACGCGTCGGGTACTCGACCATGCGCACGCGGACCATGTCGCCGTCGTTCACATGAGGTGCGTCGCTGCGGCGGGTGAAGATGTCGTACGGAATGCGCGGGTCTTCGGGCACGACGACGCCAAAGGGCTCCGCCACCTCGTAGCGTCCCACAATCGTCTCGTGATTGCGCATGATAACGTTGACGACGCGCGCCGTCGGGCGCCCGCCCGTCTCGTGGTGTTCCTTGCTTTCCTGCCGATGGGCGCGATTCACCTTTGACGGGGCGATTTCCACAAAGTCGCCGTCGAACGCCGTGCCCATCTTCGAGGCGGGCACGAAATATTCCCCTTCGGCCGTCTGCACGAACCCGAAGCCGCGCGCCGACACCGAAAGAACACCGCGCGGATTGCTGCGCGGCGTGCGTCTTGTCTTGGGCCGCTTACGGCCGTTCGAGCGACCCACGGCTACCCTGCCACCAAAGACTGCGCGGTCTCAATGGCCACGGTCAACTGTTCGTCCGACGAAGTGTCGCCTGCAGGAATGGAGACCGTCGGAACGATGCCGACGTTTTGGATGTCATGGCCGAGCGGGGTCAAATACGTTGCCGCCGTATAGCGCAGCGCACCGCCGAACGAAAGCTCGCGCACCACCTGCACGCTGCCCTTCCCGAGCGTAGTCTGGCCCGCCACCGTGGCACGCTGGTTGTCCTGCAATGCTGCCGTCAGCACCTCTGCGGCACCAGCGGTATTCTGGTTGACCAGCGCGACCACCGGCAAATCGGTGGCAACATCGCCGCTCGCGGTCTTGTTCGTGGTGCCGTCGACGGTGTTGATCTGGACGATCACGCCGCTTTGCACGAAAAGGGACGCCACGTTGACCGCACTCGTCAAATAACCTCCCGGATTGTCCCTCAGGTCGAGCACGAGCGAGCGCGCCCCCTGCGCGGTCAAGTCCACAATCGCGCTGCGCACCAGCGCATCGCTGCTTTGCGTCAGCTGCGTGAGCTTCACGTAGCCGACTTCGCCCACCAGGCGGCTCTCGACGTTCTGTTCGCGGTATTCAGAGCAGATGAGGGTAGTCGTGACCTCGGGTCCGCCTTCTCCCTCCAAGCTTCCCGGACGACGCCAGGTGACCACGACTTGCGAGCCTTCCTCGCGCGCCAGCGCGTTCACCGTTTCCGTCAGCGACCATCCTTCGCGGTCGCCGTCGATAGCAGCGACGAAGTCCCCTACCTGAACGCCTGCCGCTTCCGCAGCGGAGCCGGGAAAGACCTCGACCGCGTAGCATTGTCCCCGGTATTCGCCGAAGAGCACGCCGATGCCCGTATAGCTGCGCGCGGTCTCCTGCAGATAGGCGGCATAGCGGTCTTGGTCGTAGTACGTCAGATAGGGGTCGGCAGTCGAGGCGACGAAGGAATCGAGCACGCGTTTGGTCGCATCGTCAAGGTCGTAGGTATCCAGGCTGTCGGAATCGACCACGCCCTCCACTTCGGCCACGCGAGCGGAAATGGAATCGTACGTGTTGCCGGTAACCGTCTGGCCTGGATTGTTTTCAGCGGAGACGACCAGCGAATCGAACCCGAGACGCTCGAGCAGCGCCTCGTTGCCGCGCACAAGGAACCCGACAACAAAAGAGGCGCACACGCAGAGGAAGACCACCGCCACTGCGATGGTCCTCCTGTTTCGCGTCCGAAACGCGTCGACTGTTTTCAAGCCGTGGCGAGCCATGAACGAGCGCCCTCTCGCCTACACTTTCAGGTATCGGCGCATAGCGAGCGCGGAGCCCAGCAGGCCGATGACCAAACCTGCGACCAGCAGGCCCAGGTAGATGATGAGCACCGTGCGCGTCTCCACGTTCACCGGCAGCCACACCAGGGCGTTTGCCACTTCAGGCAGCGCAAGGCGGCGCAGCAGCTCCACGCACCCGATAGCAAGCGCCGCGCCAATAAGGGCATGCAGCGCGCCTTCCATCAAGAAGGGCCCGCGGATGAAGCCGTTCGAGGCGCCTACCAAGCGCATGATGGCAATCTCCTTGCGGCGGGCAAGAATAGCCAGGCGAATCGTGTTGTTGATGAACACGAACGCGATGAAGATCAGCAGTGCCACGAGCGCGATGCCGACGTAGCGAATGTAGTTCGTCATAGAGAACAGGCGGTCGATGCTCTGCTGGCCATAGCGGACGGACGCCTCCACGTCGCCTTCGTCGGCGATGGACTGGTAGTCGGCGTTGTCCTTGATGGCCTGGGCGACCGTCTCGACCTGCTGCGGGTCGGAAAGCTCCACGTCAATGGACGCCGGCAGCGGGTTCGCGCCGTCCAGCGAATCGATGATGTCAGAGCTGGACGTGGACTGGAAGTTCTCGAGCGCCTGCTCCTTCGTGGTGAACGAAACGGACGCCACGGAATCCAGCCCGCGAATGAAGTCGGACACCTCTTTGACGGTCGCATCGTTCGCGTCGTCCGCCACGTAGGCTGTGATGGAAACCTCGTCCTCGATGGACGACACGATGTTGTTCACGATAGAGCCGCCGACCAGGAACACGCCGATGATGAGCAGCGACAGGAAAATCGTGATGATAGAACCGAGCGTCGTGGACAGGTTGCGGGTGAAGCCGGTGAGCGACTCCTTGAAGAAATAGAACAGACTAGACATCGAAACCGTACACCCCCCTGTCCTGATCGCGGGTCAGATGGCCGCGGTCAAGCGCGATAACGCGACGACGCATGTTGTCGACCATCTCACGGTCGTGCGTGGCAACGAGCACGGTCGTGCCCGTGCGGTTGATGCGCTCGAGCAGGTCCATGATGCCGCGCGAGGTCTGCGGGTCAAGGTTGCCCGTCGGCTCGTCGCAGATCAGCAGGGGCGGACGGTTCACGATAGCGCGCGCAATGGACACGCGCTGCTGCTCGCCGCCCGAAAGCTGGTCGGGGCGCTTGTTGAGCTTGTCCTGCAGGCCGACCAAGCGCAGGACTTCCGGGACCTGCGTCTTGATGACATGGCGGCTCTTTCCGATAACTTCGAGCGCGAACGCGACATTTTCGAACACCGTCTTGTTCGGAAGCAGCTTGAAGTCCTGGAACACACAGCCGATGTTACGGCGCAGGTACGGAACGCGCCAGTTGCGCATGGTGGAAAGATCCTCGTCCGCCACGTAGATTTTGCCCTTCGTCGGCTTGATCTCGCGAATAAGCATGCGGATGAAGGTGGATTTGCCGGAGCCGGAGTGGCCTACCAGGAACACAAACTCACCCGCATAGATCTGCAGGGAGATGTCGTTGAGCGCAGGCTTGTTGGGCTGGGCGGGATACACCTTCGTCACATGGTCGAACGTGATGACCGGCGTACCCGAGGTCTGGGGGATGTCGTCGATGTCGAGCGTCGGCAGCGCTTGCGAAAGCTGGGCCGTCGCCTGGCGTGCCGCCGCCTGCTGCGGCGTCAAACGCTGAGGCGCGACATGGCTGCCTCGACGAACAGGCATCCCTTGGTTGTTGGGATTCGTCACAGAATGCTCCGTTCAAGTCGTGATGTACTGCAACGTTCGTATCTTACCAAATGAAGCACTTATGCTCGATGGATTCACAGCTTCATCAATCACCCATCAAAACACCTTCGCGGCCACTGCGCCCGCAAAAGGTCTTCGTGCAGGTCAAACCTCGACTGCGCGACAGGCCTGATTCCCGTGCGAAGAAACGTTGCGGCTTTTCAGAACGCACGCCTTCTTATAGAGTGGACTGTTGCACATTATGCCTTGTCGTCGAGACTGCCTGCGCCTGTGCGCACAAGGGCAATCCTTTCCGCGACCAGGCTCCGCACTGTACGCAAGGGGAATCAATGAAAAAAATCTTCACCAGCCTTCCGTTCATTCTGCTCGTGGCGGTCATCGTCGGCATCGTCGTCGGCCTGGTCGCCAACGTCGAGGTCATGAACGTCGTCGTGGTCCTGAAATATATTCTCGGCCAGCTCATCAACTTCTGCGTTCCGCTCATCATCATCGGGTTCATTGCGCCGTCCATCACCAGTTTAGGCCAGAACGTCTCCCGCATCCTGACCGTCGCCGTGCTGCTTGCCTACATCTCCTCCATCGGCGCTGCGTTCTTCTCGATGGGCGCAGGCTACGGCATCATCCCCCATCTTTCCATCGTCTCCGACCCTGAAGGCCTGCGCGAAGTGCCCGAGGTCATCTTCCAGCTCGACATTCCTCAGATCATGTCGGTGATGAGCGCGCTGGTGCTCTCCATCCTGCTCGGCCTCGCTGCCGTCTGGACGAAAGCGACCCTTATGGCGCGCTTGCTCGACGAGCTTCGGCAGATCGTGCTTGCCATCGTCAAGAAGATCGTCATCCCGATCCTTCCCGTCTTCATCGCGACCACGTTCTGCGAACTGTCCTACAAAGGCGTCATCACGCAGCAGCTCCCTGTCTTCATCGTCATCGTGCTCATCGTCATCGTCGGGCACTACCTCTGGCTTGCCATGCTCTACGGCATTGCCGGCGCCTACAGCGGTAAAAGCCCCTTCCAGGTCATCCGGCACTACGGCCCTGCCTATTTGACGGCCATCGGCACCATGAGCTCGGCTGCGACGTTGGCGGTCGCCCTGGACTGCGCGGGCAAGGCCATCCCGCCCCTGCGCCGTGACATGGTCGACTTCGGCATCCCTCTGTTCGCAAACATCCATCTGTGCGGATCGGTGCTCACGGAAGTCTTCTTCTGCATGACCGTAAGTCAGATCCTTTACGGGTTCATTCCCAACATTGGCACCATGATCCTGTTCTGCCTGCTGCTCGGCGTCTTCGCTATCGGCGCCCCGGGCGTTCCGGGCGGCACGGTCATGGCATCCCTTGGCTTGATCACGGGCGTGCTGGGCTTCGATGCGACCGGCACCGCGCTCATGCTCACCATCTTCGCCCTCCAGGACAGCTTCGGAACCGCCTGCAACATTACCGGCGACGGCGCGCTTACGCTCTTCCTTTCCGGCTACGTGCGCAAGCACAACATCGAAGAGGAGTCCTTGAAGAACGTCGAATTCGAAGCGGACGGCGCGCTCGCTCCTGTCGAAGAGGCGAAGTAGCACGTTTGAGGACGCTCCTGCAAGCGGAGAGAGCGTCCTCAAATGCCCAAAGGCGCATCCCGGAGGTTTGCCTCTGGCCGCCTTGACGCAACGAGGCCCCGGCATATGTCGGGGCCTCGTTTCATATTGCACCTGCGTGCCTGGATTATGTTTGCAGAAAGGCTACTGCAGGCTGCGCACTGCCTCTTCGATAGCCTGTGCGTCAAGACCGAAGTGGCGCATCAGCTCTTCGAACTCGCCGGAAGTGCCGAACTGGTCGCGCACGCCGACCAGAGCCGTGCGCGTAGGCTGCTTCTCGGAAAGCAGCGCACAGACCGCTGCGCCCAGACCGCCGATGACGGAATGCTCTTCCGCCACGACCACGCGACCGGTTTTCGCAGCAGACGCGAGGATGGCAGCCTCATCGAGCGGCTTCACGGAATACGCGTCGATAACCTCCGCCTGGATTCCCTCTTCGGCCAGATGGTCGGCCGCAATCAGCGCTTCGTTCACTTCGACACCGCACGCAATGATGGTCACGTCGGAGCCTTCGCGCAGCGTCCGGGATCCGCCGATCTCCAGGGTGCAGCCCGGTTCGTAGACGCAGGGGACGGAAGCACGGCCCATGCGCACGTACACCGGCCCCGGCGTCTCCGCCGCCAGCTTCAACGCGGCAACGCACGCATCGTAGTCCGCCGGCACGAGCACGCGCATGTTCGGCAGCACGCGCATGAGCGCAATGTCCTCGAGCATCTGATGGCTGCCGCCGTCAGGACCGACGGAAACGCCCGCATGCGTCGGGGCAATCTTGACGTTCAAGTTCGAATAGCAGACCGTATTGCGAATCTGGTCGTAAACGCGCCCCGTACCGAACACGGCAAAGGAGCCCGTGAACGCCACATTGCCCGTCAGGGACAAACCAGCCGCCACGTCGATCATGTTCTGTTCGGCAATGCCGACGTTGAAAAGGCGGGGTTCGTTCTCTTCTGCCGCCGTGGCGAACTTCTTCGTCGTGGTGGAACCGGACAGGTCGGCGTCGACGGCCACGACCGGCATGCCCGCCGCCGCAAGCTCCGCCAAAGTCGCGCCGAAGGCAGCGCGCGTCGCTTTCTTCTCAGCTGCCACGTTAGGCCTCCTTCTTGCTCAGGTCGGACAGGGCAATCTCCAGCTCTTCAGGCTTCGGCGCTTTGCCATGCCATCCGGCCTGGCCCTCCATGTAGCTCACGCCTTTGCCCTTCGTCGTCTCGGCGATGATCGCCTTCGGCCTGCTGTCCTTTGCCGCCTTCACCGCCGTGAACGTGAACAGGAGCTCGGACATATCGTTGCCATCGCAGGTAAAGACCTGCCAGCCGAACGCCTCGAACTTCGCCGCCAGGCTTTCGGGCGAGCAGACGTCTTCAATGCGACCGTCGATCTGCAGGTGGTTGTGGTCGACGATGGCGATCAGGTTGTCAAGCTTCTGGTGGGCAGCGAACATAGCCGCCTCCCATACCTGGCCTTCCTGGCATTCGCCGTCTCCCAGCAGGCAGAATACCGACGCGTCGCTGCCTGCCAAGCGCAGGCCGCACGCCATGCCCGCAGCCGTGGAAAGGCCCTGGCCCAGAGAGCCGGTGCTGACTTCCACGCCAGGAAGCTTCTTCGAGTCGGGGTGTCCCTGCAGGCGGCTCCCGAGCTTGCGCAGCGTCATGAGCTCCTCGACCGGGAAGTACCCCGCCTCAGCCAGCGTCGCGTACAACGCCGGAGCGGCATGTCCCTTGGAGAGGACAAAGCGGTCGCGCGTCTCGTCCTCCGGATTCTTCGGGTCATGGCAGAGCACTTCGCCGAAGTACAGCGCGCACAGCATGTCCGCGCTGGAAAGCGATCCGCCCGGATGCCCGCTGCCCGCTTCGGCGATCATGCGGACGATGTCCTTCCGGATATCGTTCGCCTTGACTTCCAGTTCCTCTACGTTCACAGTCTTCCCTTTCTTACTGGGCTGCCTGATGCCGATGATAGCCGATGACGAAGTCATCGATATCCCCGTCCAGCACGGCATCGACGTTTCCCGTCTCAATGCCGCTTCGAAGGTCTTTCACCAGCTGGTAGGGGTATAGCACATAGTTTCTAATCTGGCTGCCGAACGAATTGTCCATGCGCTCGCCGCGCAGCTCTTCAAGCTCTGCTTCCCTTTTGCGCTCTTCGAGCTCATAGAGCTTCGCACGGAGCACGCGGAATGCTGCCTCTTTGTTCTGCAGCTGTGACTTTTCGTTCTGGCACGTCACGACGATGCCTGTCGGCTGGTGCGTGAGGCGCACGGCAGAATCGGTCGTGTTGACGCACTGTCCGCCTGGTCCACTGGAGCGGTAGACGTCCACGCGAACGTCGGCAGGGTTCAAGTCCACCTCGATGTCGTCAGGAAGGACCGGGAGCACTTCGACGCTCGCAAACGTGGTGTGACGGCGCTTTTTGTCGTCCGTGGGCGAAATGCGCACCAAGCGATGGACGCCCGATTCGCTGCGAAGCATGCCGTAGACGTTCTTGCCTTCCACCTGGAAGCTTGCGCGGTCAAGGCCCACCTGGTCGGCGCCTGGCACCACATCGAGCACTTTGAGCTTCCAGCCTTTCTTTTCGGCATAGCGGGTGTACATGCGGTAGAGCATTTCGGTCCAGTCTTGCGCCTCAAGCCCGCCCGACCCGGGATTTACCGTCACGATGGCGTCTCCCCCATCGAACTGGCCGGAGAACCAAGAATCAATCTCGAACTGATCGAGCATGGCATCCAGGTCGGAAAGCACCGATTCAAGCTCGTCGCCGAACGCAGGGTCTTCCTCGGCCAAATCCGCAGCAGCCCGCGCATCGTCCAAAAGCGCACACGCCCGATCGTAGGATTCAAGAGTGTCGCGAAGATTGCTCGCCTGCTTGGAGACGTCCTGGGCATGGCTCGCGTCATCCCAGAAGTCAGGCGAGGAAATCTCTTTGTCCAAAACGGCAAGCTGCTCCGTCTTGTCGTCGATATGCAGGTATGCGCGTGCGGCCTCCACACGCTCGGCAGCCTGCTCGACCTCCTTATGTTCCTTGTCGCTCATGAAGGAAGTGCGCATCCTCTCAGGAATCGTCTCACATCCGGACGCATGCCCGGATTTTTCATTGTAGCAAACCAGAAGCACGGGAACAGGCCGCGAAGCCTGCTCCCAGAAAGAGCACACCTTGACGCAAACGTCGCTGCGCGAGGGCACGTGAGCGCCCTACCGAACTCCCCCTATCGTGCGGGGATTTCGCGCCCAAGGCCGATCTTTTCGCCGGATTTGGCGCACCTTTTGCGCACTGTTTTACGCACGCACAAAAAAGGCCAGCGACATAAGCTGCTGGCCTGGCATTTCGTGGAGCGGGCGACGGGAATCGAACCCGCGTCATGAGCTTGGAAGGCTCAGGTTCTACCATTGAACTACGCCCGCAATCGTAGAGCGGCTATTATACCTCAGTTCTGCCCTCCTTGCAGGCAAAACCAAAAAGTGGTCGGGGCGACAGGATTTGAACCTGCGACATCCTGCTCCCAAAGCAGGCGCGCTACCAAACTGCGCCACGCCCCGACATGCTCCACCGTCGCCAAGGCCTCTGAGCGCCCTGGGCGACAAGCCGCATAAAACGACGGCTATTCATAGTAGCGCAATCAGCCTATCAACGCTAGAGCGCACGGTGAATTATCGGCGCATTTGCGCTTCTATCTGCGCTTTAAGGTCATTCAGGGCACGGCCGCGGTGCGAGATAGCCGTCTTTTCGCTTTGCGAAACCTCAGCAAACGTGCGGGAACCGCCAAAATCGTCCGGAAGGAACAGGGGATCGTAGCCGAATCCTTCCGTTCCCTTCTCCTCGTAGCCGATGCGACCTTCCACCGTTCCCCGCGCGGTAAGCTCAGTGCCGTCTTCGTCCACGAACACGAGTGCGCACACGAACCGTGCCGTACGCTCAGCATCCGGAATTCCCGCAAGCTTTTCAAGCAGCTTGCGATTGTTGGCGGCGTCGTCTCCGTGCACGCCCGCATAGCGCGCCGAGCGTACTCCAGGCTCGCCTTGCAGGGCATCGACTTCCAAACCTGAATCGTCAGCGAGAACCGCTCGCCCGCTCACCTCGTGCGCTGCACGCGCTTTGATGCGCGCATTGCCCTCGAACGTTTCGGCATTCTCTTCAGGATCGGACGCCACCCCCGCCTCCTTCAAAGAAGCGAACTCCCAGCCTTCGAAGTCGAGCGCTGCGCGAATTTCATCGATTTTATGTGCATTGTTGCTTGCGATTACCACCGTTTTCATACGGATGCCTCCTTGCCATTGCAGTCGCTGGAATCCCGCGCGAACGCGGCGTGCGAAATCATTCGTTTATAGCTGCGTGCTTAATCCGGCAAATCCACGTGGCTGACGTTCTCCAACGGAAAACGCAGCACGCGCGAACCAAAACTGCGAAACTCTTCGACGTCGCGCCCGGTCGTATAGAACTCATAGCGAGGTGTATGCCCTTCGCTGGCGCGCGCCCCTTTTCGGTCGAGAATTTCGCGCACGTCTTTCGCCGCCTCCTTCGCCGAAGAAATAAGCGTCACCTCGCGTCCGATCACGCCGCCAATAAGCGCCTTCAAAAGCGGATAATGCGTGCAGCCCAGCACCAGCGTATCAATGCCGCAACGCCTCAGGGGATCGAGATAATCCTGGGCAATCTCTTGGAACGCAGGCCTGATATAGACCTTCGACGCAAGCGAAGTGTAGCTTTCGATAGGCCCCTCCGCCATTCGGATGCCCCGTTCGGCTATTTCCACAAAGCGCGGCGTAGCGGTCGAAAACACCGTAATCCCCGCATCGATAGCGCGGATGGCCTTCGCGTACGCGCCCGACTCGATGGTCGCCTTCGTCGCTATCACGCCGACACGGCGGTTCACCGTCGTGTGCGCCGCCGCACGAGCGCCGGGCTCCACGACGCCGATCACAGGAATGTCGAACGTTTTCTGCGCATGCCTCAACCCTGCTGCCGTAGCCGTATTGCATGCGATAACGATAAGCTTCACATGCCTTCCCACGAGCCAGCGCCCAATTTGCTGGACAAAACCGTCAACCTCTTCCAGCGAGCGCGGACCGTAAGGACACCGTGCAGAGTCACCGACATAGACCACGCTTTCATCGGGGAGCGCCTTGACGATTTCGCGCACGACCGTCAGGCCGCCGAAGCCTGAATCGAACACGCCGATCGGAGCATCGTCGAACGAATCGTCCCGCTGCATGTCAAGCTCTCGAAGCGTGCCGACGATATGAAGGCGCGACGTTTCGTCCACTGCAAGCGAACGGTCGGTCGATGTGCCGGGTTTCTGATTGTGAGGTACCTGAGTCGTCTGTTCATCCATGGAGACAGTATAGCGCCCTGCCCGCATCAGTCCTACAATCGAATGCTAAGCCGTTTACTGGCCGCGAGCGGAAAGGCCGACTATGTCGAAGAAACCGGACCTGAAGACTAATGCAATGCGCGCGCTCGAGCGCGTCGGCGCGTCCTACGATTCCCGCACGTTCGAGTGCACGGAAGCGCTTTCCGGCGTCGAGGTTGCACAACTGCTCGGCCTTGACGAGGACTGCGTCTTCAAAACGCTCGTGACGGTCGGCAAAAGCGGCGATCACTTTGTTTTCCTTGTCCCCGTCGCCGAAGAGCTCGACCTTAAGAAAGCAGCCGATGCTGTGGGCGAAAAGTCCGTGAGCATGGTTCGCTCGAAAGAGCTGCTCGGACTGACAGGCTACGTTCACGGCGGATGCTCTCCGCTCGGCATGAAGAAGTTCTTCACCACCACCATTGACGAGACGGCGGAGCTGTTTGATGACATCTATTTTTCGGGCGGCCGCATCGGCTGCCAAATTAAAACGAGCTTGAACGAACTGGCCAAAGCCATTCCGTTCAAGCTCGCTGACCTTACGCGTTAACGCGGCAAGCTGTCCAAAACGCTAGTTGTGCACGATCACGACATCGCCCGCGGCAATGATGCTGTAAAGCGATGCTGCCATGTCGGTCGGAAGATTGATGCATCCGTGCGAACCATAGCCGTCTGCATACATCGTCCCGCCGAACGAAGGCTGCCAAGAAGCGTCATGGAACCCGACCGCATTGCCGACGAACGGCATCCAGTACTGCACTTCCGTCTCGTATTCAGGCTCGCCGGTCTCAGGAACCATCGAGCCGATCAGCGTGGACGGGCTCTGCTTTCCGTTAAGGACGTACACGCCCGTCGGGGTCGCCATCTCCGGGTCAGGCTTGCCGGAGACGAAAGACGACTCCCAGATAGTGCCGCCACCGTCATAGAAGCGCGCGTACTGCTCGCTCAGGTCGACATCGACATAGCGCGAACCCCAATCCGCGCTCCCGACGCCCGTGAACGAGGCTGCCGTCTGGGACATCGGCATCTCGAACGTGCCGACCGTCCCTTGCTGGACGTACTCGGTCACGTTGGCTACCAGGGTCTCCTTATCGGCAATCCACCCGTACACGCCCCCCGAGACCGTGCAGGTCTTACCGTCGCCGCGCGTGTACGTCCTCGTCGTGCCGTACGTGTTGACCTTGCCAGCCGCCGCATCAGCCCAGACCGAAACCGCATTCTGGTCAAGAGCCACCGAATAGTCCTCGCCTACAACGACCCACGGTGCAATATCGGCAGCTGCAAGCGTGACGGCGGACGTGCCCGCAACCGTGAACGTCACATTAGTCCCCGCCATAACATTCGCCGCTTTGCAGGCGTTCACTATACGCTCATCATCCTCGAGGACTTCAGGCTTGATCAACTCGTCATCGCCGATGGTGACAGAGCTTTCCATCGCAGCGACCGCTTCGCCGACCAACTCGACGACCGCGTCTGAATTGATGGCAGTACCGTACACTTCGGGAACGATAACGAACCGCGCAGTAGCTTCGTCAAATGCAAGCGTGGCGTCTTCGGAAGGGATCGCCGTCGTGTTGAACTCTTCAACATGGGAACGAACGAGATCCCCCAGCCCACCGCCCGCAGTAGTAAGCGCCATGCTTTCAGCGAGATCATGGCCGCGTGCGAGTCCCGCCGGCCAAAGCGCAGGGTTGTTCTCCTTAAGCAGTTGCCGTACAAGCGACGCGCTATCGAGCGATGCGCCTGCTTCTGCAGACGTGATTGAAAACTCAAGACCATCGCCTTCGACGGTAAGCGTGTACTGCGAAACGGCATCGTCGATAATCTGCCGAACTTCCGCCCCGCTCTTCATGGAAATATCCACCGAACCAATCGTCGTGCCAGGATAAAAATGCGAGCTGAAGAAAACGCCCACGCCGGAATAAATGAGAACAAGAACCGCCGCAACGATGGCAGCAATGATAATCGCCTTTTTGTTCGCAAAAGGCGACCCGCCTATTTCAGCTCCCGCTGGAGCATAGGCGCTCGACATAGGTTGATACCCACCGCGCGGTGTAGGGGTAGAAATGCTCGGAGCAGGAGTCTCCTGAGCTTTCGGGGTCGGCGAATCAATACGCGCATGCTTGCCCATCGACGCATTAGACTTTTTGCTGTTCATGATCTCCGAATTCAGTCTGTAAACCATATGCCCTGCCCAGTGTAGCGAAGAATCGCGCACCTAGAGCGTCCTCAAGAATCACTACACCGAATGTCCGCTCCAATCACATAGGCTCAACGCCTCTACAATGAGACGAACATTATACTCCAAAGATTTCATTGCAGAGCGAAGTAGATGCTGCTGCAAACGGTTATTAAAGACCGCACCCTTAAAAGTCCCGCACACATGACCACTGCACCGTATAACTGCCTGCCGCGCAGGACTCATTCACAATAAAAAAGCGAACTCCTTCCCAGAGTTCGCCTTGTTCTCTTATGGTGGAGGCGCGGAGAATCGAACTCCGGTCCATACTAGATCGTCCATCAGGCTCTACAAGCTTAGTCAACGAATAAGATTCAGGAAAGCCCTGCCCGTTGACGAACGAAGCATTCCCCAGCCGGTTCAATCTTTTCCTTGGCCATACCGACTACGTGCCGCGGAGCATTCCCCTTAGATAATGCCGAACTCAAAACCGGGGAAAGTTAAGAGCCGACAGCCTGGCGTAAATTAAGCAGCCATGGCGAGCGCCGGAGCGCTCTGAGTGTTGTTCTTGCCAATTAAATTGACGGTACCCCTGTTTAACGTGGCGAGGAGACCACGACCTGCTCCTCACTTCTGACCTACCATGTCGAAACCAGTCGCCCCCGTATAAAGGCAGCGAAAGCAACTCCACCTTTTCAAAGTCCTGCGCAGAATACAGAAGCGCCCTGCGCGAGCGCGGCGTCCTGGCCTCCCGCAGCCTGGCGCTGCAGTACTCTCGGCGATGGCGGGCTTAACTGCCGGGTTCGGGATGGGACCGGGTGATCCCCGCCTCCGTGGCCGCGCTCGCG
>DVGB01000038.1 GCA_018712955.1 Candidatus Aveggerthella stercoripullorum | reverse complement strand
TTGACTGAGACAGGATTGTCTCGCAGGGTCTTCGCCGAACGGGCTGTTCGTCTTGCGGCACGTGTCGGCGCAGACCTTGCGCTCGTACAGAAAGGAACGTACATGCTGATCGATGAGCTGGGCACCGAGATTGTGGTGAACGAAAAGGACAAACTTGTCATGCGCACGAAGGTGAGCGAGGTCATGCTGCAGCCGCATGGCATCCTGCATGGCGGCATCGCTGCCTACCTTGCTGAAACCGCCGCGAACTTGTGCGTCATCGACCACACGGACCCTGAAACCCAGATGCCGGTCGGCGTGGAACTTGTGTCCACTCACCTACTGCCGGTCATGCCCGACGACACCATCGAAACCGTGGCCGAGCCCATCCGTGACGGTGGCCGCGTCCGCGTATGGGAAGTCAAGCAGTACCGCATGAGCGACGGCGAGATGTTCAACCGCTCGCAGCTCACCATGTACGTCCGCAAGGTGCACAAGTAACCTGTATACCCTGCTTACTGCGTTCGTGCATCGTTTTGGGCCTCGTTTGGCCACAATCGGCCAGCCTTCGAACATCATGCAGGGCAAAGCCCGTAAAGCATCCGAATGCACGATGCAAGGATGCTGCTACTATGTCGATGGCGCGAAATGCCGCTTGCGCCTGCTCGAGCGTGAAACATGCGTGTTGGCACGCGCATGTGCAAAGGGTAGACGCCGGTGCTTGCAAACAGCGTATGCAATGACATCTCTCGCACGTATCGTTCGGGCTAATGCTTGCAGGCGCGAATGGCCGCACGCGTGCAAACGGCCGTGCGGCAGCAGAGAAAGGGAAACACATGGCAGAAGCAACGCCGCTCGTCGGCATCATCATGGGATCCGAATCCGACATGCCCGCTATGGAGCCGTGCATGAAACAGCTCGAAGAATTCGGCATCCCGTACGAAGTGAAAGTCGCGTCCGCCCACCGCAAGCCTGCCGAGGTTCACGACTGGGCTTCTTCCGCGGTCGAGCGCGGGCTGCGCGTGATCGTGGCCGCTGCGGGCAAGGCGGCGCATCTGGGCGGCGTTGTCGCTGCCTACACGCCGCTGCCGGTCATCACGGTTCCCATGAAGACCTCTGACCTGGGCGGACTCGACTCGCTATTGTCCATGGTGCAGATGCCCTCCGGTGTGCCGGTGGCGTGCGTTGCCATCAACGGCGCAAAGAACGCTGCTATTCTTGCGGTGCAGATCCTTGGCACCGGCCGCGATGACTGCCGTCAGAAGATCGCCGACTTCAAGGCAAAGATGGCAGAGTAAGCAAGGTGAAAAAAGACAGGCGCTTTTTCGCCTTGACGTCAGCCGCATGCGCCAGGCTTGCCCTCGCTGATACTTCAGCGGCCTGAAATGCGAAAAGGGCAGGCGTTTTTCACATTCCCGCAAGGATGCGCCCTCTTCCCGAATGGCGGGAGGGGCGCTTTCTTGTTTGACTACAATAAAAGGCCAGCAACTACATTCATCGCGGGTGTCGAAAGCGGCGGCAGGCGCGTTTGACCGCTGCGATGCCGTTGCATCCATGAACAAGGGGGCGCTATGGGCAAAAAGCTGTACATGGGAAACGAAGCGTTCGCACATGCGGCATTGGCTGCGGGCGTGCGCGTGGTCGCGGGCTATCCGGGCACGCCGTCGTCGGAGCTTATCGAAACGGTCGCACGAGAGCATGCGGCCGGTCGCGCACAAGGCGTGCACGTGGAATGGTCCACGAACGAAAAGGCCGCGTTGGAGCTCCTGGCGGGCGCATCCTATACAGGTGCGCGCGTGCTATTCACCTGCAAGCAGGTCGGCCTCAACGTAGCGAGCGACGCGCTCATGAGCCTGAACTATATAGGCGTCAAAGGCGGAACGGTCTTGTTCGTAGCGGACGATCCCGGCCCTATTTCCTCCCAGACCGAACAGGACACCCGTCGGTTCGCGTCCTTCGCAAAGGTTCCGGTGCTGGACCCGAGCACGCCCGAAGAAGGGTGCGCCATGATGGAGGCGGCGTTCGAGCTGTCCGAAGCGTATCGGACGCCGGTTATTGTCCGCCCTACCACGCGCATCAACCATGCGTCTACGTTCATGGAGTTTCCTGAGGTCACGCAAGCGCGCCCCGTACCCGAAGAAGGTTTCGAGCGCGACCCGAAATGGATTATCTTCCCGCGTCGCGCGTTCGAAGCGCACGGAGAAATCAACGAACGCCTGCGCTCTATCGCACAGGATTTTGCGGAAGGCCCGCTTGCGCAGTTCAATCCTATTATGGAAGTCTCCGCAGGCGGCGCGTTCGATGCGGCCGTTGTCCACGATGGTGCGGCATTCGCCGAAGAGCTCGACCAGCGCGAAAGGGAGCTGGTTGAAGCAGAGGACAGCTTGCTGGCGTCAGGCGGCGGTCGCGACGAGTTCGCGGCGCTCGACGCGGTAGCGGCACAAGATGTGCCGCGTTTCGGCATTGTGGCAGGCGGTGTTTCGGCAGCGTATGCGCGCGAAGCGCTGCGCATGCTCGAAGGGTTGGCACGCGATGCGGGCATCGAGCTGCCTGCATACCGGTTCATGCAGGTAGGAACCCCGTTCCCCTTCCCGGAACGTGCCGCACGCGCGTTCCTGGACGGGTTGGAAAACGTCATAGTCTTTGAGGAGCTCGACCATGTGATCGAAGACGAGCTCACCATGCTGGCAGGCCGTAT
>DVGB01000037.1 GCA_018712955.1 Candidatus Aveggerthella stercoripullorum | reverse complement strand
GACGTCTTCAACAACCCGCAGGACGCCTACACGCGCAAGCTGCTGGGCGCTGCCCCGTCCCTCCTCCACCCGGATTTGGGCCAGGCGAAGTAAGCGCCCCGCACGCTGCACCGCGCAAGCGCATCGAAGGGAGGCACGAAGGTTCGTGCCTCCCTTTTTTCGTGCATGGGGGCCTTTTCGCCAACCCCGCCGCCCGCGTCACGAAAACCGCCTTGTGTGGACGCATATGAAGTCTGAGAAGGGTCGAACCGAAGGGAAACTGCGGCATAACGGGTTCACAGGCTTCATTTCTTCGCTCGCGCACGTGGCATCGCGCGTTTCACGAGGTCGCATCTGCGAAAGCAACAAAAGCTCCCTCTGCCGTAAGCAAGCGGCACTACGCATGATTCTCAATTGCCTCATCCGTCCACAAAACCGCTTTCTCCTGACGCACAGCGCGAAAAGGCCGCGCCATCGATGACGGCGCGGCCTTCAGGAGGGGTTCGTTACGCGAAGCCTAGCAGGCTCCAAATCAGACCGTCCGAAAACGAGCGGTCAACGCTGTGACGCAGGACGAAAACCGTCCGATGGCTCTACAGAATGCTCGCAGCGTAGAAGCAGTAGCGAGCGAGCGCCACGGCCAGGATCATGACCACAGCGGTGGCAGCTGCAGCCGCCATGGGCGAAAACTTGCCCTTCACACCTGCGAATGAGATCGCAGCGCCAATGATGGACAGCACCGCAGCGACGCCGAACAGCATCGCGTCGTGCCCAAGGCCGCTAAAGCCCGTGAACTCGACGACCGAAACGACCGCGAAGATAACATCGAGCGCGATCGCCAGATACGCGAACGCCGGCTTCGTGCACAGGCTGGGAGCGAACACGGACGCCAGAGCAGCGCCCATAGCAAGATCACCCACCAGGTACAGCGGCCACGTGACGACGTTCGTCCATGCCTCCACACCGTAGCCGGTGAAGTACGCATTGCCCATGACGACGACCAGGCCAGCCGCCGCGATAGCCTCGATGACCCGAACGACGCGTGGGCAGGCACCTTTCACGAAACACAGCACCACATCGACCACCAACAGCGCGCCGAACGCGATAGACCAGTACGCCTCCTGAGAAATCATGGACGAAGGGTTCGACAGGGCGTTCAGGAACATCAGGGGACGGCCCAGGTGACCGAGGCACCCCAGAAGCCCCACGCCCAGCAGCACAAGGCACGCGAGCGGGAGCATCCAAGAACGCTTCTCCTCTTCCTTCGTGAAGAACACCGCGCTCACGACGGAAGCACCGGCGGCAAGGCCCGCCAGCGTTGTGAACACGAACAAGGGGAATTCAGAAATCATGTTGATCATCCTTGCCTGACATCGCGGCAGCGCTGCACGCCACCGCGGGATTCGATCATTGCATCGTGCGGCAGTGCAGCTCGCTACCGCACGGTTTGCTCAGCGCGCGACGCCAGCGCGCCGTCATGCAGCCACCGACACGAGTTCGTTGTCCTCGATGCCCCGCAGGCGCAACGCTGCGAGCTTTCGCGTTTCCGCAACGAGCTGCTCGCAGGCTGCAGACTCCTCGGCGTCATATGCGCGCGCAGCATCAACCAGCGCGCGCTCCGCGACATCTTCGCCCGAAGCACCCACGCCTGCTAACCCCTCGGCCCAGAACGCCGACTCACCCAGGAACGTGGCGTCCACGGCGACAAAATCGGCGAACGCCTCGATCATCTGCGGGTAGAGCACCGCGGTCTTTGAGCGGCGCGCGAAGCGAGCGTACTCGGACAGCCATCCGAGCAGGTGTCCGCGCACGAAGGACTCTTGCTCGCGCTGCACGGCAGCCAATGCGGCGAGATCGCCGACCGACAACGCCTCGCGCGCCTCCCCCGCCAACCGCGACAAGAACGCGCACATAAGGGACACATGGTCATCAGGCACGCGCAGCAGCTTGCGCGGCTGCAGCCCATGCGCTTCGTAGGCACGGCGAACTGCAAGCGTGCTTTCCTGACAGACTGACGCCTGCTTGCTCACATACGGAGACTCCCACGGATACGCCACGAGTTCGGCAGGGCCGATGAACAAGCGCGTGTACTCATCGCATGCCGCATCGAGCAGCTCGCCCGAAGCCCGGTCATGCAGGCTCGCGAGGAACCCCGCAGCGGAAGCGAGCGCCTCGCTCCCCTCTGCATACGCGCCGAGAGCCGCCTCGGTCGCATCGCCGGTCAGCGCCTCCAGTAGTTCACAAGAGGGAACGCCGCCGAACAGCTTATGGAACAGCGTGTAGAGGTACTCGCGGCACGCGAGCAGCGACGCCACGTCCATGACTTCCGCAGTCCGCTCGGGCGTGCTTGCGCCGGTGATAGCAACCATGGTTACAGCACCACCTCGGTGAACTCCTCGCGCTGCGCGGCAGCAGGAACTTTCAGCAGCAAGTTCGGGTTCGTGATGCCCGCCTCGGGCAGCGCGGGGATCTCGCTCACCAGCTCGCCTTCGTGCGCGGCGCGCAGTTCGTCGATATCGCCGAACTCGATGGCGCGCATGGGGCATGCGTCCACGCACACCGGGTTCATGCCCGCTTCGCGCAACGGCGCGCACGTGTCGCACTTCACGATGCATTTCGCGTCCTCGTCATACTGCGGAGCGCCGTACGGGCACACGATCATGCAGTTGCGGCAGACCACGCACCGGGAGTCGTCATGCTGCACGGTGCCGTCCTCTGCCTTGTGCATGGCGCCCGTCGGGCAACCCGCAACGCATGCCGGGTTCTCGCAGTGGTTGCAGGAAACGACCGTGTGGAACAGGCCCACCTCCGGGTACGTTCCGCACTCGTACGTCGTAACGCGTCGCGGACGCGGGCCGACGCTCTGCAGGTCGTGGCGGTCTTTGCAGGCGACCTGGCAGGTGTGGCACCCAATGCAGCGGGTCAGGTCAACATAGAATCCAAGGCTCATAGGTTATGCCTCCTGCTCTTCGACCTCGGGAACGTGATAAGCGGGGGTATCCGGGTCGTCCACGCCAGCAGCGAAGAACGGCGGGCGCTCGTAGTCCTCCACCAACGGCTCGCCGTCGTACTTCTCAATCTGGATGAGCAGGCTGTTGTAGCCGTCCACCTGCGGGAAGTAATTGGATTGCTGGCCATCGGAGAGCATCTGCTCGGAGCCACCGCGGTCGATGATGTCATCCGGGTCGGACTCGTCGAACACGGAGTGCACGCCATGCGGGATTGCCACCGTGCCTGGCATCATGCTCTGCAGCGGCTGGGCCTTGCGCAGCATCTTGCCGAAAGAGTTGAAGCACATGACGGTGTCGCCTGCCTTGATGCCGCGCTCTTCGGCGTCCTGCACGCTCATGAACACCGGATTACGGAAGGCTTCCTGGGTCCACGCCATGTTGTCGTAGCAGGTGTGCGCGCGGCGCATGTAGTGCGGGGTGTACGCCTGCAGCGGATAGTCGCCCTTGACCTTGTTCTCCCAGTCGGAGAACGTCTCCTGGTAGCCACGGTACGGCACGAAGTAGTTCGCGTACGGTTTGATGGGCTCAGGGTTGATGCCGATGCGGTTCACATTGTCGGCCTTGAACTGACAGTAGATCTCAAGCTTGCCGGACAGCGACGGGCGCGGCCACGCCGGGTCGGAGACCACGACTTCGCCGTTCGGTCCGATGCCCAGCTTGTCGTCGCGGTAGCCCACATAGTTGCGCCGGTCCTCGGGAGAACGCTGGCAGACGTAGGATCCGTCGGCAATGAACTGGTCGAAAGACACCTTGCCCTGCTGCTCCGGGAAGCTCGCATGGTATTTCTCGTTATCCTCCGCAGTCCAGGTGATGACCGGGTCCCACGAGCTCAAGTCCTCGGACAGCTCGCGCATGCCCAGGAAGTAGCCAAGCCACTGGTCGTGGTTGCTCTTCGGGTACGCCAGATCCGGGTCGACGCCCATGCGCTCCATGATCTCGCGGCAGATGGCCTTCTCCTCGCGCGCTTCGTACATGGGCTTGATAAGCGGCTTCCAGGCCAGCAACGCGTCCTTGCGCTGCTTCTGGCCGTTGCCGTCGCCGAACGGGCTCGGCCAGCACAGCTCGCCCCAACGTTCGTCATCATTGCCTTCCCAATGAGTCGCGACAGGCAGGATGATGTCAGCGAACGAGGCGGTCAGGGAGTACTTGATCTCCAAGGAGATGCAGGTGTCCGCCTGACGCATGACCTTGATGGCAGTGGACAGGTTGCCGCGCGTCTGCATGAAGTTGCTGCACGTGGCAAAGAGCAGGCGCGGGTTCACCGGCATCTCGCGCGCTTCGTGGTAGGTCGGCGTGTTGGCGCGCAGTTTCGTGGAGGTCGCGGCGGCAGCGCCGTTCGGCGCGACCCCGCCGGCGGCTGCCGCGCCGGAGTCTCCCAGGTACTGCGCGACCGCGTCGGGAGAGCCGGCGTCGTAGGCGCCTTCGGACGTTGAGACGTACGTCCCTTCCGCCAAGGAGCTCCACCAGGAGTTGCCCTCGATGCAGCGGTTTGGACCCGTGACCGCAGGGGCTGCAATCAGGTTGTCCGTGTATGCGTAATCCCCGCCGGCATGCTGGATGAGGCGGTAGCCGGAATCGCCAGCGTCCCACGTGTAGATGGCGGCGGAGCCATGGCCGGACTTGCCGAAGTGACCGCCCAGCGCGGACACGGTCATGTACGCCTGCGAAAGGTTCTCTGCCCCCAGGTAACGGGAGGCAGCGTAGCTGTGCAAGAAGATGTCCTTGTTGTTCTTGCCCGCCATCTCCGCGTACCACGTGATGTCCTCGACCGGCGTGCCGCAGATTTCCGTCGCCCACTCCGGCGTCTTCGGAATGCCGTCGTACTCGCCCAGCAGGTAATCGCGGAAGTTCTCGTCCGTGGTCGCTTCGGCAGGCATGGTCTCGGGCGTGAAGCCCACCGTGCGCTCGTTCACGAAATCCCAGTCGATGATATCGCCGCGCTCTTCGTCGAGGCGGACCATCTCGTAGGCGACCGCAAGCAGGAACGCGGTGTCCGTGCCCGGACGAACGCGAATCCAGCGTGCGTCCAGCTGGGCAGCCGTGACGTTGAAGCTGGGACCCACGTAGACGAAGTTCACGCCCGCTTCCTTGGCGTGGTTGAGCCACTGCATAGCAGTGTGCTGAGCCCACGCAGGATTGCAGCCGTACAGGATGATGTTGTCGGCGTTGGGCAGGTCGTACTTGTCAGGCGCCATCATGATGTCCGGGTGATCGCCGTTGGAGAACATGCCCAAAGCCTCGGTCTGGAACGCCCAGCAGCCGAACGACTCGACCTCAGTGTTGTAGACCGCGCCACCGATGAACGGGAACATGGCGGAAGCCGGCGCCCAGCGCCAGCCATTCACGACCACGCCGTCTTGGCCGTACTCGGCGTACACGCGCTTGAGCTCGTCGGTCACGTACGTGAGCGCCTCGTCCCAGCTGATGCGCTCCCACTCGTCCTTGCCGCGGAGTTCGCCATGGGCGTTCTCGCCACCACCCGGCTGCCAGCTCTTGCGCTTCATGGGGTACTTGATACGGTCGGCGTTGTAGACCTGCTGGCGCAGCGAGCGTCCGCGCAGGCAGCTGCGCTGCTGCGGCTGGTCGAAGCTGTCCTTGTGCGCGTCGTCAGACTTCTGGCGGATGACCACGCCGTCGACCACGTAGCCGCGGTTCATGCACATCTGGTTGCAGTTCTGATGGCAGTGGATGGGCAGCCATTCGCCGCGCTCTTCCAGGATGGCGTTATCGGACGCCACGGCGGACGCAGCCTGCCCCTCGTCAGCGAACGCTCCGCTGGCAAGCCCCAGCGCAGCAGTCGCGGCAGCCGCGCCCGCGCTGGCCCGCAGGAAGCTTCGGCGGCTCACGCTGTGGTGAAGGATTCCCATGCTCTCTCCCCTCTCGTCTTGCATGAGGCCCTGCTTGCCGGACCTCGATTTCGTCTTCATTCTGTGCGCGCGAAGAGGGGAAAGCTAATGCTTATATCGAGTTTCTTGCTATGCCTCAGAGGCATGCGAAAGAACGGCGCTGGCGAGATGTTATAGCGATGCCTCCAAGTTACCCAGAACACCGCCGGGTTGCTGCCAGGGCGCGGAAGCTTATCGATATCTGCCCTGCACGCCAAGCAAACGCCTCCGAGGGATTTGGGTCACCGCTCGCCGATAGACACCTCGCCTGTGCATTCTTCCCGCAAGCACTGCAAAAACGCCTCTGCGGCGTTCGAAAGGTGCCGGTGCTTCTTCCAGACGACAGCCGAGTCGGAGTACACCGGAGGATCAATCGGTCGAAAGCACAGCGCGCCATCTTCGGGCAAGCGAATGAGCCGGTCGTAGCAGAACATCACACCCATGCCCTCTTCGACGGCAATAGCCGCGTTCAGGCCCAGGTTGTACGTGAGGACCACATCAAGACGGTCGTGCAGCTCGCCCGCCCATTCGCGCATCTTGCCCGACTTCATGCCCTGCCTTGATCCGATGACCGTCCTTCCTGCCACATTCTCTGGGCGCACTGACACGCGCTCCGCCAGCGGATCGTCTTTGCGCATCAGCACGCCCCACCGGTCACTCTCGGGCAAGCTGAGCGACAGGCGATCCGGGTGCGGCAGGGGCTCGAACTCGACCAAGAAGTCTAAAAGCCCATCGTTGAACCGGTCCTCCAGATCAATGCTCGTGCCACTGAACAAGTGGAAGCGCACATCTGGATGCTCGTCCCGGCACCGTTTCGCCGCCCGGAAGACCGTGCGCATGACCTCGGACTCTCCGCACCCGATGAACACGCTACCGCCCACCGCGCGGTCCGGCTGGGCAAGGTCGGCCGTCGCCTTGTCGGCCAGGGCGACGATGCTCGTCGCGTAATCGCGCAAGCGGACGCCCTCCACGGTCAGACGGATTCGCTTGCTACCGCGCTCGAACAGCGTCGTGCCGAACTCTTTCTCCAAGTCAGCAAGCTGGCGCGAAAGCGTGGGCTGCGTCACGTGCAGCTCCTTCGCCGCCCCTGAAATGGTTCCCGCGTGCGCGAGTGCGAGGAAATAACGCAACGTTCGTAACTCCATGCTTGCCCCTTCCCTACGCCGTGCACCTCATGCGCCACAGTACGAACAGCACGCCGGCTGCCAAGAACGCTGCGGCGCCGAATACGGCTGCGCGCGTTCCCGCCACCGTGATGAACACGCCGCACAGCGAGGTGCCGAGCGTGGTTCCCAGGTTCGCTGCCGTCAGGTACAGGCCGTTGCTGAAGTCCGCAGCCTCGGGCGCCGCGCGCGAGACCATGAACTGGTTCGCATTGTTCGCAATGCCCGCGATCACGCCCAGGACCAGCGTCAACGCTGCCGTGGGGAGGCTCAACTGCCCCACCGCAAACAGCGCGAGGTATAGCACGATGAGCACGAGCGGCATAGTCACGAGCGTCGTCTTCGGCTGCGCGCCCAACGCATGACCGGAGATTACGTTACCCACGATATTCGCGCCGCCGTACGCCAAAAGCGCGATGCTCACCCACGCCGCGCTCATGTGGGAGACCACGCCGAAGAAATCCGCCATGAAGCTGTAGAAGCCAAACATGGCGCCGTTGATGGCGGCCGTTGCCAAAAGCGACGCCCACAGCACCGGCTTCTTCAGGATGCGCAGCTGGCTGCCGTACGTCATGCGCTCAGAGACCGGCATGGTCGGGACGAAGAGCGCGGTCGCCACGAACACCGCCACGGTCACCACGGCGAAGAACGCCAATGCCGCCTCTAGCATGACCGTGCTTGCCAGGTAGCTGGCCACGGGCACGCCCAGCACCATGCCGGCAGACACGCCCACGAACACGCGCGAGGAGTTCTTCGCGCGCTCAGCCTCCGTCTCACCCGTCTGCCCACCCAAGGCCAGCGCCATGGACACGTACAGCGGATGGAACGCCGCCGGAGCCACGCGCGCCGCCAGCAGCACTTCGAACGTGGGCGCGAATATGGCGGCCACGTTGCACACCGAGAACACGCCGAGCGAGAGCAGCATGACGTGCTTGCGATTCATTTTCGAGAACAGCAGCGGCATGGTCGGTCCAGCAATGGCCACGATGAGCGCGAACCCGCTCACCAGCAAGCCTGCGTCGGGCACGCTCACGCCGAACCGCTCGGACACCTGCGGGATAATGCCCACCACGCCCATCTCGGTATTCAGGATGCCGAACACGCCGACGGCCAGGATGAATATCAGCAGCTTGCTTGAGCCTTTCGCCATTATTACGTTCCCCTTTCCAAAAGAGAAGGGCCGCACCCAAAGCACTCGTCCAAGAACCAGAGCAGGCAAACAGAAGCGCAGTTCGCACAGAGACGGATCCGGCAGGTTTTCTACACCAGCGAGAACGTCACGTCCGCGGCACCTTCGCCCAAGAACGCACGCATCTGGTCTGCCGTGGCGCCTTCCACGTGCGCCAGTTTGGTGAAACTCCAAGAATTCGTGCCGTAGTACACGGTAATCTGGTCTCCCTGGTAGAGGATCACGTCGCCCGGACCCACGCTAATCTGCGCGTCACTGCGCGGCAGGCTCTGCGGCAACTGCCCCACCTTCTCCATGCTCGCGTAGTCGTCCATTTCTACAGTGAGCGGGCCTTCCGCCAGCAGGTCGGCAAACGCCCGCGCGGATGCATTGTCCTCGAGCGTGGCCGAAAGTGTTTGCCCGTCCACTTCCAACTGCAATTCGGTTGCTGTCATGGCATCTCCTTGGCTCTCTGCTTCGGACGCTTCCGATGCGGATTCGGCGGAGGGCGTCGGAGCAGGCCCGCCTGCCGAATTCGCTTGGCCGGCGGTGGACTCTTGCACTGCGCTGCCAGCAGGCTCCGCCGCGGATTCAACCTGTGCCGACTCCGTCGGCTGCCCCTCGTGCACGGCAGGCTCGCTAGCAGGCGCGCAGCCGAACGCCGCCAGCGCCCCCGCCAGCGCAAGAGCGCAGGCCATTGAACTTGCGTGACCTCTCATCTTCTCTCCCTACAACGACGCGCCGAAATCGCGCAGCATCTTTGCCATGCCGGGCGATGTGGCCTCGGGCGTGGTGGCCTCGAAGATGCCAAGATCCTGCGCACCGAACCATTCCACCAGGTAATGCTTGTAGATGCCTTCTGCCTGCTCGTACACGCCGTGCGCGCCCGAGCACAACAGGAGGGCCATCTTGGTGCAGTGCTTCGGCTTCAGGCCAGCGTAGGTGCGATTGAGGACCGTGTGCATCTGGCCCGAGAACGAGCCGTAGTACACCGGGCTTGCGACGACGATCATGTCGGCGGCATCCCACAGCGGGTATACCCTGTCCATGTCGTCACGTTGAACGCAGGCGCCATCTCCCGCACCGTGGCAGTATTCGCACCCACGGCACCCCCGTACATTCAAGCGCGCCACGTTCACCGTCACCACTTGATGCCCCGCATTGCGAGCGCCGGCGCAGAACGCCTCGACCATGGCAGCCGTGCCGCCTTCAGCACGGTAACTGCCATTCAGAACTAGGATGTTCACTGCTACCCCCCCCCTTTTTTTTTATTTCGCTTTCTCCACCAGCAGCTCATAGGATCCGGAAAGACCGTGTAGCACCTCGAGCGGGCAGGTCACCTGTCCCATGTTCACTTGGTCGCCGTAGCGGTGGGAGCCCTCCTCGCCATCGAACAGCACGGCAAACCAGCCGCCACCGGGGTTGTAATTGATGCTGCCGTTCTTCCAGCCGTGCTGCACCTGCTCTGCCCGATAGGGCAACTTGAAGGGCATTTGCCCGCAAAAGTCGACGCCCGTCCCTGACACGCGAATGCGACAGGGCAGCTCACGGGCGAATGCGCGGGCGGTCTCAGTATCATTGAGCACGCCAGAAACTGGAGTGTCACCGAAATGCAGGGTGATAGAAATCTCGCTCATGGATGGCTCCTTGCTTTGGATGCGGACTCTCCTTCCATTGTCGCGGCCTGCCTTGCTTAGTACAATTACTTATATCTAATACTCGATTATGCTCATTACGCATACTTAGGAGTTCACCATGAACATCCGCGTTCTCCGCTATTTCCTGGCCATCTGCCGAGAAGGGAACATGTCGCGCGCAGCGCAGGCACTTCATGTGACGCAGCCTACGCTCTCCCGCCAGATGGCGGATCTCGAACGCGAGCTGGGCTGTGAGCTGCTCGTCCGCGGCAACCGCACTGTCACACCCACCGAGAAAGGCCTCTACCTGCGCCGACGCGCGGAAGAAATCGTGGCCTTGGCCGACCAGACCACTTCCGACCTCACGCACGATGACGACGTGATCGAAGGGGACGTGAGCATCGGCGCTGGCGAAAGCGAGGGCATGCGCGTGGTCGCCGCCCGCATTCGCGCGTTCCGCGAGCGCTATCCTCACGTGCGCTTCCACCTTCGCAGCGGCAACAGCATCAACGTGGTCGAATGGCTCGAACGCGGTCTGGTAGACTTCGCCGTCCTCATGGCCTACCCGGAAATCAACCGTTTCGAGCACGTCCGTCTGACCCCGACCGACACGTGGGGCGTCCTCATGCCGAATGGGCATCCGCTTGCGCAGACGGATGTCATCACGCCGCAAGACTTAGTCCGCCGTCCGCTCATCCTGTCGGAACAGGCGCTGGAGACCGACGAGCTGTCCCAGTGGTTTGGCAGCCTTGCGCGGCAGGTCGAGGTCGCGGCAACATACAACCTGGCGTTCAACGCCGCGTTGCTCGTGCGCGAAAACGTCGGCTGCGCGCTCGTGTACGACCGCCTGGTGCCCACCGGCCAAGGAGCAGGCATGGAATTCCGCCCGCTCGACCCGCCGGTGGCATCTTCCATCGACTTCGCTTGGAAGCGCGGTCATGCGCTCGCTCGCGCACCGCGCGCGTTCTTGGAAGAGATGCATAGAGGCTCGCTGGAGGCATCGTAGAGCGCCCCGCGCCACCGTTCGCGCGCCGTGGCCAACAAGGATACAGCCGCGCGCGAAGGCAGCGCCCGCCCGCACGTCCCATGCGGTAGAATGTCCCTGGCCGAGCGTCCGCGCCGGCCGCGCAGTCCACATCCCTGTGCACGTGAGGAGACCCGCCATGGACTGGCAAATCGTGACCGATTCCAGCTGCGACATCATTCCCGCGCCCTGCGCGGACGAGCCCGTCGGACACGCGAGCGTCCCCTTCGTGCTGAGCGTGGGCGACCAAGACTTCGTCGACGACGAGAACCTGAACACGGCAGACCTGATCAACGCCATGGAAAGCTGCAAGCAGGCCAGCCGCAGCTCCTGCCCCGTCCCGCAGGCGTGGCTCGAGCACTTCAAGCAGGCCGAGCGCACCATCGCGCTCACCATCTCGTCGAACCTCTCCGGCAGCCTGAACAGCGCCCAGGCGGCGCGCCATCTGGCGCTCGAAGAGGACCCCAGCAGGCAGATTGCCGTAGTTGACTCCTTCTCCACCGGCCCGGAGATGACGCTGTGCGTGGAGAAAATCCGCGAGCTCATCGGCGCCGGCCGCAGCTTCGAGGACGTGGTCGCCGAGGCCGAGGAGTTCTTCCGCCGCACGCACATCGTCTTCGCGCTGTGCTCCTTCGACAACCTGGTGAAGAACGGGCGCATGGGCAAGGTCGCCGGTCTCATGGCCAAAAAGCTCCAGATGTGGGGCATCGGCATTGGCACGGACGAGGGCACCATCGCCATCAAGGCGAAGACGCGCGGCTCCGCGAAGGCGGTCAAGCAGCTCATTGACGACATGGTCGAGCGCGGTTTCGAGGGCGGCAAGGTGGCCATCAGCCACTGCCACAACCTCGCGCTGGCCGAGAAGCTGCGCGACGGCATCAAGGAGCTGTGGCACACCGCCGAAGTGGGCATCCTACCCACGCGCGGCCTGTGCTCCTACTACGCCGAGCGCGGCGGCCTCATCGTGAGCTTCACGGAGGGATAGGCCCTGCCTGCCCGCGATTTTTCGTTGCAACCTGCTCGTTTCGCGTTGACGCGTTTTGCAGAGATTTTATAATTCAGAGCGATTCTGTCCGAAAACAACGAGAGGTTGCTTTTCATGAGCGAATTCAAGCTCCACGGCGTCATCCCGCCGGTCGTGGTCCCGCTGACAAAGGATCGCCATTTGGATCTGGCTGCCTTCGAGCGCACTGTCAACCGCATGATCGACGCAGGCGTGCATGGCCTGTTCTTCCTGGGTTCCAGCGGTGAGGTCGCCTTCCTGACCGACGCCCAGCGCTACCACGTCATGCAGGAGGCTGTCGCCGTGGTCAACGGCCGCGTCCCGGTTCTGGCGGGCATCATCGACATGGAGACCATGCGCGTGGTCGATCAGGCAAAGCGCGCTGAGGCCTTCGGCGTGGACGCCCTCGTGGCCACCGCCCCGTTCTACGCGCTAGGCGGCCCGAAGGAGACCGAGCGCCACTTCCGCGTCATCCGCGAGCACACCAACCTGCCGCTGTACGCCTATGACCTGCCGGTCTGCGTGCACACGAAGCTGGACCCCACCATGCTCGTGCGCCTGGGCAAAGACGGTGTCATCCAGGGCGTAAAGGACTCCTCCGGTGACGACGTGCAATTCCGCTGGCTGTGCCTGGAAAACGAGGAAATCGGCCATCCGCTGTCTCTGTTGACCGGCCACGAGGTCGTCGTCGACGGCGCGTACATGTCCGGCGCCGACGGCGCTGTTCCCGGCCTGGCGAACGTCGATCCGGAAAGCTACGTTAAGCAGTGGAACGCCTACCAGGCGGGCGACTGGGAGACCGTGCGCAAAATCCAGGATCACCTGGCACGCCTCATGTTCGTCACGCGCCACGTGCGCGCGACCGTCGGTTTCGGCGCAGGCGTTGGTGCCTTCAAGACGGCACTGTGGCAGATGGGCGTTTTCAACAGCAACCAGATGCGCGAGCCCGTCCAGCCGCTCGAAGGCAAGGACGTCGAAGAGATCGTGTACGCGCTGAAGTATTGCGGTCTGCTACCGGAAGACGCCCCTATTCGTTCGTAGAACAACCGGAGCGAACACTGCCGTCGCAAAATGCCTGACGGCAGGTATACTAAGGCGAGACGGCTATGCCATCTCGCCTTTTTCATGCGCACGATGGTCGGTGCCTTCGCAAGAAGCCCCGTGAGCCCGCAAGAGACAAGGAACGCACATGGAAACCAACGAGCATAAGATTGCCATAGCAGTCGTGGACGTCGGCGGCACGAAGATTGCCGGCGCTGTCGCCCTGTACGATACGGAAAACCCAGGGGCGCCACAGCTCGTCTGTCGCAACACCGTTCCTACCGATGCGCAGCGCGGCGGCGACGTCGTCCTTGAGACCATCCTTTCGCTCGTTGACGACCTGGTGCGCACTTCGCCCATCCCCGTGTCCGCCATCGGCGTGGGGACGGCCGGACGGGTCGACGCGCGCACCGGCAACATCGCCTATGCGAACGAAATCATGCCGGGTTGGAGCGGCCAGCCATTGGGCGACGCTCTTCGGTCCCGAACCAACCTGCCCGTTGCCGTGATGAACGACGTGCAGGCGCATGCGCTCGGAGAAGCGCGCTGGGGCGCTGGAACCGGTGCACGTACCTGCCTGGTGATTGCAGTCGGCACGGGACTTGGAGGCGTCATCATCGCCCACGGACAGCTTGTACGCGGTTACCATGGGTTCGCGGGCGAGCTTGGCGCCGTGGCAAGTCCGCTCAACCTGAGCCGGTTCGGCGAAAGCGACAGCCTGGAGTCGGTCGCTGCAGGCAGCGGCATTGAAGCACGCTATATGGCCGCAGGCGGCGAAGACCTCTCCGGCGCGGAAATCGCCAAGCGCGCTGCCGACGGCGAACCGCTCGCACGACAGATCATCGAGCAAGCGGGCTACGCACTGGGCCTTTCGCTGGCCGACTTCGCCACGCTGCTGGATCCGGAGCTTGCTATTGTGTCGGGCTCCGTCACCAAAGCGGGCATCGTCTGGCGCAACGCCCTTGAGCGCGCATACAGCCAACGCGTTGCCCCCGTTCTGAGCGGTCTGCCCATTGTGAACGCCGAGCTAGGAAGCGACGCCCCGCTCATTGGCGCCGCCGAGCTTGCGCGCGATCTGTTGCAGGAGCTCTTCGACCGCGACGATGCGTGCCCCTCGCGCGCTTAAGAAAGCGGGCATTCCCCTGTAGCGAAACGTTTACACACAGCCTTTTCCGACCGGCGACTTCGCCGGTCGTTTTACGTGACGGCTTGCCCACGATGAACCTTGGCATGCTGTTGCATTCCATGACACAATTGCAGCGAGCACAAACCGCACTGAACAAGCCTGCGTTTGCAGACATGAGACTTGAAAGGAACGCCCATGAATCCTTTGATCGCGAATTTGGAAGGCAAGCTTATCGTGAGCTGCCAGGCGTACCCGGGAGAGCCGCTGCGCCACCCCGAGACCATGGCACAGATGGCTCGCGCCGCAGAGCTGGGCGGCGCGGCGGCTATTCGCTGCCAAGGCCTCTCTGACATTGCCGCCATCAAAGGCCGCGTGGACATTCCCGTTCTTGGACTGTGGAAGGAAGGCCACGAGGGCGTCTACATCACCCCGACGCTGCGGCATGCGCGCGCCTGCATCATGGCCGGTGCTGACGTGGTCGCCATCGACGCGACCGATCGCCCGCGCCCCGACGGCCTGACCTTCGAGGAAACGGTCGAAGCGCTCAAGGGAGAGACGCTCATCATGGCAGACTGCTCTTGCATGGACGATGTGCATCGCGCCATTGCCGCCGGATGTGACATCGTCTCCACCACACTCGCCGGCTATACGCCCGCACGCGCAAAGACCGCAGGTCCCGACCTGGAGTTCGTCCGCGAAGCCGTGGCCGCGGCAGAGGGCACGGACATTCCCGTGTTCTGCGAAGGTCGCGTGCATACGCCCGAACAGGCGAAGGCAGCACTCGACGCTGGCGCCTTCGCCGTGGTGGTAGGCACCGCCATCACCCACCCCACCAGCGTCACCGGTTGGTTCGTGAACGCACTGGAAGGCTAAGGAGAGCACAAGGGTTCATCCGCCTGATGAAAAGCGAGGGCGCGCGCCTTCTTGAGAAGACTGCGCGCGCCCTTTATCCTCCCGAAGAAGCGCTAACGTAGCACCCGCCCGCGCAGGATGACCGCGCGCACTTCGAGCGTCTCTTCGTCCAGCAGCGCGCAGCTCGCAATCTTACCCGGCTCGATGCTGCCATAGTCCGCGTCCACGCCGATAGCGCGCGCTGGATTAGCACTTGCAGCCTTCACCGCGGACGCCAGCGGGATGTCCATGTCCTTCACCGCTGTGCGCAAACACGCCATCAAATCCGTCGCAGATCCAGCAATCGTGCCATCGTGCAGCGTGGCAAGATTGCCGCGCACCGTGACCGGCTGACCGCCCAAGCTGTACTCGCCGTCCTCCAACCCTGTCGCCTCCATGGAGTCGCTGATCAGGATTACACGATTGTCCCCAAAAATGCGGAATGCCAGACGCACCATCGACGGATGGATGTGCACACCGTCCGCAATAATCTCCGGCGTGACGTCTGGATGGTCGAACGCCGCCGCAATAGGGCCGGGCTTGCGATGGTGCAGGCCGGGCATTGCGTTATAGCAGTGCGTGAGCTGCCGCGCGCCATGCGCAAACGCTGCGCACGCTGTATCGTAGTCCGCGCACGTATGGGCAACGGACACGCGCACACTATCCCCCACTTCATCGACGAACGCGAGCGCACCCTCCTCTTCGGGCGCGATGTCCACCAGCTTCACGAGTCCACCCGACGCTTCCTGCAGGCGGCGGAACATGGCAGCATCCGCCTTCTGCACGTACGCAGGGTTCTGAGCGCCTATCTTGTCGGGAGAAATGAACGGTCCTTCCATGTTGATGCCCACGAGGTCGGCTCCGTCCTCTGGCACCTCGAACGCGCGCGCAGCCTCCATGATGGTCTGCAGCTTCTCTTCGGGATACGTCATGGTCGCAGGGCACACGGCCGTCACGCCGCGCGATGCCTCGTAGCGCGCAATAGCCTCGTACGCTTCGGGCGTGGCATCGCAGAAATCATGCCCCATGCAGCCATGGAAATGGACGTCGACGAGACCGGGAATGACGTAGCACCCCTGGGCTTCCACCACGATGCCGTCCGCTTCGCCTCCCGATTCCGAAAAACGTCCGCCCTGCGCATGGACAGTCTGCTCGACGAAGGCGCCGTCCGTGAACACTTTGCCGTTGACGATTCTCATGCTTGCTCCTTGCTGTTGTCTGGCGCGGTCGTTTCGCCTTTCTGCCTGGCGGTCAATAGCGGTCGGCCTCGGCCGCAGCGCACTGCGCC
>DVGB01000036.1 GCA_018712955.1 Candidatus Aveggerthella stercoripullorum | reverse complement strand
AAGGCTGGACGGACGTTGCGAGCGAGCAGCAAGGAAACTGGCTTTCGGCGAAAGCAGGCTTAGCGGGCTTTTCTATCCTGCTTCTTTTGGCGGTTTTCGTGCTGTGGGCATGCATTGGCAAAGAGCACCGGCCGCGCGGGAAAGGCGGATTCGAGCCCGAAGAGCTGGGTTCCTGGACGGATATGCACCCTGCTATCGCAGGACGTTTGTGGCGATTTGACCGGGAGAGTGCAAGCGACGTGACTGCCGCGGTGTTGCGGCTGGTTGACAAGGGGTATGTGTCCCTACGACGGGATGTGACGCTGCAGGGCGACGGCGCAAAGCCCGCGCATTACGCGCTGGTTTGCGCAGAGCCCCTGTGCGCGGACCGTTCGCCTGACGCTGCCGAAAAGTTCGTCCCTGCTCTTTCGGCCGAGGAAACGAACGCGCCGAAAAACGCCTTTTCTGCGCTTGACCGGGCGACGCTCGATTTGTTGTTTGCACGCTGTGGGGACGGAGCGCGCACGCTGCCGTTTTCTGCGATCGTTCGTGCTGCGGAAGAGCATCCGCACGAGTTCCTTTCGTGGCTGAACGACTGGCAGAAAGTGCTCAGCGAAGACGTGCAAGCGCAGGAGCTGTTCGAGAAGAAAGGCTGGAGGCTTCAGATTCCCATCATGGTCCTTGGTGCGGTATGGGCGCTGGCGGGCTTTGCGTGCTGGTATTTCTTGCGCGATGCGTTCTATGCAGCGATCATGGTGCCAACGGGCGCGCTTCTGATGCTTTGCGGCGCCCATATGCCGCGTCGGAGCCAGGCGGGCGCTGAGCTGAACGCGCAGTGCGAAACGTTGCGGGCCTGGCTGAAAGAGCGTGCGGGCGGGGCGAGCGATACGCCTGTCGACGATACGATGCCGCGTGGCGCGTCGGAGGGCGATCGATCGGAGAACGACGAGCTTCGTGGTAACCTGGCAATCTATGCGTACGTGCTCGGTGTCGCATCTCCCGAAGGGGCGGATGCGTTGACAAGTGCGCTTGACGAAGGGTGGAAAGTGGCACGCGATGCGCTCAGAGCGCACGTGCGGTCGCGGTAACGGCAGGAGGAATGCCATGGAGAACGCGGATGGCGCGACGGGCATGAAGCGCAACGTCGTACTGATCGGCATGCCGGGTGCGGGGAAATCCACGCTGGGCGTCGTGCTCGCGAAAATCATCGGATACGACTTCATCGATGCTGACCTGGTCATCCAAAACCAGTGCGACAAGACGCTGCAGATGATTATCGACGCATGCGGCCCAGAAGGGTTCATCGAAGTAGAGAACAACATTCTGAGCGACATCGACGCTGACCGCAGCATTATCTCGACAGGCGGATCTGCCGTATATTCGGATGCGGCCATGAAACACCTGACGGAGATCGGCACTGTGGTCTACCTGAAGATTTCGTACGGTCAGCTGGTGCACCGTTTGAGCGACCTGCGCGAACGCGGTGTGGTCATGAAAAACGGCATCGGCATGAGCTTGCGTGAACTCTTCGACGAGCGTCTCCCGCTTTATGAGCGCTATGCCGAGATAACCGTCGACGTGGACGACCTGACCATCACCGCTGCGGCACGCAAGGTAGCGGACGCGCTGAAAGCGCAAGGGTGTGTGCAGTAGCTCGACGGTAGCGCAAGGCCCGTTGCGATCGGCACGTCCATGAGCCAGCTGTGGAAGCGCGCAGATTCGACGGACTTAGTGTAGAATAAACACCCCAAGCCTCCGTAGCTCAGGGGATAGAGCACCGCTCTCCTAAAGCGGGTGTCGCGCGTTCGAATCGCGCCGGGGGCACCATGGAAAATGCAGGCCGCCAGACATGTTTGTCCGGCGGCTTTGTCTTTGTAATTCCCTGCGTACCCGAGGAAAATGAACGAGCGCTTGGGCAAGCCTGCAAAGCAATCGAGACATCTTGTTGCCGATTGCTTGGTTTCGGCAGCGCAAAAAACAGTAGGCTATCGTTGCGGAACTACTGCAGCACGTGCAGGCGAAAGCGACGTCGTGCGCGCCCACCAGCCGCGCTTGCACGCTGCGGTCGCCGCAGCGCAGGCGACTTCGAACGAGTCGCAGAGCGCGAACGTGGCAGACCCGCTGCCCGAAAGCATAGCTGCCGCCACGCCAGGTTGCGATGCCAGCCAGGTTCGAATCTTCGCAAGCTCTGGGACCAGGCTTTCGGCGGCGGGCGCCAGGTTGTTCTGCAGCGAAACGTCCGATGCAGCGTGCGCGGCCAGCAGCTCGGCGCGTTCTTCCTCTGTGATGAGCGCGGGGTTTTCGTCGAATGCTGCATATGCTTGCGCGGTCGGCACGCCCGCGTCCGGTTTTACCAGCACGACCGAACGCGTGCCTGCTTCCAGCGCCTGCACGAATCGATCGCCTTTGCCTTCGTACAAGCCGCAGCCGCCGCGCAGGAAGAACGCGACGTCTGCGCCGAGCGAGCGCGCAACGTTCTCTACCAGTTCGTCGTGGGGAGAGATGCCCCAGGCGCTGCAGGCTGCCACCAAAGCGGCGGCAGCGTCGGAAGACCCGCCGCCCAGGCCTGCTTGCACCGGTATGCGTTTTTCGAGCAGCAGGGTCAGCTGCTCGTCTTCCGTGCGATTCAGGGCGCGTGCCAAAGCGAATACCGCCCGGTATGCGAGGTTGTCTTCAGGTCGAATGTCCAGGGCGGGCAGGCCTTCGTGGTAGGTGCACGTGAGGTCGACGGACAAGCCGTTTCCTGGAGCGGCAGGACGACGGAGGAGATAGAGCACGTCGTGCAGCGATAGGGCGTGGAGTACGGTTTCGACCGGGTGGAGGCCATCAGGTCCAGCGGCACCAACGCCCAGATGCAAGTTTACTTTTGCCGGCGCGATGGCTTTGATGCTTGCCGGATTTGTCTTAATGTTGGTAGCGCGCGCCGTAGCGACGGCTTGGTCGATTACCGCATCGCCGCCGCAGGACGCCGCATGTTCTCCGTCGATTTCTTCCTGGCTTTCAACAACCGTCATTTCTTTCGCTTTCTCTTGAAAAAATCCGTGAGCATGGTGCGGCATTCTTCTTCGAGGACGCCGCCGACTGCTTCGAACGTATGGTTTAGTCGTTCGTCGGCATGGATGGAGTACAAAGTGCCGAGCGCGCCTGCTTTCTGGTCGTATGCGCCGAAGACGCAGCGGTCAACGCGCGCTTGGTGCATCAAGCCCGCGCACATGATGCACGGCTCTAGCGTCACGTATACGGTGCAGCCGGTCAGGCGCCATGCGCCGAGTGCGCGCGCAGCTTCCATGAGTGCCAAAAACTCGGCATGTCCGGAAGGATTGCGATCGGTTTCACGACGGTTGTGGGCCTGCGCGATGACGCGCGGTTCTGCGAGTGGACGCCGTGTGCCCTTGTCTACGGGCGCATACACCACGACTGCCCCAATGGGAACTTCCTCCAAATCGGCAGCCAAGCGCGCTTGCTCGAGCGCAAGGCGCATGTACGCTTCGTCAGTCATGCCTTCGTTCATGAGCCCTATTTTATATGCTATCCTGTCCCCTGTTCGGTAAGCGCGTTCGCGCCCACGAACACAACACGGAGGAATGGCCGAGTGGTTGAAGGCGGCAGTCTTGAAAACTGTTGAGCCGCAAGGTTCCGTGGGTTCGAATCCTACTTCCTCCGCCAGGTCACTGAAACGCCCGAAGCCCTCGGGCGTTTTTCATGTTTGGGCGAAGGATTCGAACCGATGAGGTGGAAACGCGTGAAGAAAACGCGCCAGTGGCGCGTTTTTAGCGT
>DVGB01000035.1 GCA_018712955.1 Candidatus Aveggerthella stercoripullorum | reverse complement strand
ACGGGCCCAGCCAGGCAAACCGTTCAAGCTCTTTGCTAGGGATGAGCTGAGAGGCAGGCTGCGCAGGGCGGACGTAACTGTCGATGTAGCACAGATACCAGGGCTTTTCCTCCGGGTTTTCGTAGCTGACGTGGCGAATGGACGCTTCGATGGGCGTGGTGCCGTCGGAGCGCAGGACGCTGAGCGGAAAAATGACCTTGCCTTCGTAATAGCGAAGGCGGCCGTCGGCGAACGCGGTTCTCCAGTCGTCTTGGAGTAGCGTGCGGACATCGTCGACGTCGGCTGCGTTGGTGCGCAGGATTTCCAGCGTGCTGGAAGGCAGGTAGACGAAGTCGGAAAGCTCTGGGCGCAGTTCTTCGTAGATGCCGCGCGGGATGGCCGAAGGGACGGGCGCCTGTGCCGGGGTGGCGCCGTCTACGGGCGCGGTGGCGCGGTCGTAGACGGCCGGCATGCCGGAAGCGCCCGATGAGCCGGCCAGCGTCCAGCTTTTATCCCGCGTCGGCAATGCGGTCTGCGCCGTCGTGGTCGCTGTTTCGGTCAAAGCCGTCATCGCTGGGGCGTCGGGAGCGGGCGCGCTCGCCCAGTCCTCGCGCTTCTTCACGGTCACGAGCCGCTGCGGCACGCCCCCTGCGACGATGTCGGTGAACTCGAGGAATTCGCCCATTTCCGCCAGGAACGCCTTGAGTTTCGTATGGCCGTACGCTTCCTTTTCGACTCCGGCGTCCATCAGCGCTTTCGCGACGGTCGCCATGGGGATGGGCTGGTCGAAGGGGAATTCGTCCGAAAGCACGCGGTAGACGAGCTGCTTAGCTGCCAGGGGGATGGGCGTGGGCATGGTGCACCTTTCGACGCGAGTGGCTTGCAGGCTTTATTGTATGGCACCCGGGCGTTCAGAGGCGCTTGAATGGCGCGGGCGAACGTTGGCAATGAGAAAAAGTACCGGACCCTTTTTCTCGTCGAATTGCTTTACAATCGTCCTTCCAGCCGCTTATGCGGCTTTTCGTGCTTGCCGAACGCTGAAGGAGGACGCGCATGCTCATCGACGCACTGACGTTCACGCTCAGGAAATCAGAGGCGCTCGATCCGGTGTGGGACGCGCTCGACGAAGGGCGCGATGCCACGCTGGGCGTCGCTGCCTCCGCGCGCCCGTTTTTGGTCGCGGCGCGTTTCGCTGCACGTCCGCAACCCACGCTTGTGCTAGTCGCAGGCGAAGAGGCTGCGGCAACGTTCGCTCGCAACGTGGCATCCTACGTGGGCGACGAGCGCGTGCTCCATTTTCCTGCGCGTTCCGACCATCCGTTCGACGCGAAGGCGGCCAACCCGCGTCAGGCGGCGCGGCGTATGGAAGCGGCATGGGCGCTCCAAACGGCGCGTCCGGTCATCGTCGTGGCCAGCGCGACGTCGCTTTTGCGCACGCTTCCTCCGGCGAAAGCGCAGGCAGCGCGCCCGCTCTCTTTCGCCCAGGGCAATGCGCTGGACGCAGGCGACGTCGCAGGCCTTTCCTCCTTTGACGATGTGGCGCGTGCCCTGGAAGAGCGCGGCTACCAGAATACCGGCGAACTGGACGGCCACGGCACGTTCTGCGTGCGCGGCGGCACGATCGACGTCTATCCGGGCAACCTCGTCTATCCGGTGCGCCTGGATTTCTTCGGCGACGAGCTCGACGAGATTCGCCGCATTGTGCCGTCCACGGGCCAGACGATCGCTACGCTGGATTCAGTGGAAATCTATCCTGTCCAGGAATTCCAGCTGAGCGCGAAGGGCATTGCCCGCGTTCGCAAGAAGCTTGCGCGTCCGGCAGAGAGCAACCCGGCCTTGCGCGAGGTGCTGGAGAAACTGGAAGGCGGAGCGCGTTTCGAGGGCGCTGACGTGCTGCTGCCGTACCTCTACGAAGACGTGGAGACGCTTTCGGCCTACACGGATCCGACGGTTCGCATGAAGGAGGATGCGGGGGATAAGCGCACGGCCGCAATGGTGCAAGCTGCGTCCCCGACGTCTGGTGCGGCATCCGAGGAGTCCTCTACGCCTGTTCGCGATGTGCTCACCGTGCTGGTCGAACCGCGCTCGCTTTTTGACGATGCCGTGCGCGCCTACGACGACATCGCAGGACGCGCCAAAGGCACGAACATCGCGCTCGAAGGCTTGTACACGCCTGCGGCGCAGCTCGATTTCGGCACGGGGCAGCGCATGACCTACGTGTCCATCATGCGCTTGGGCGGTTCGGTGGATGCGGAGCTGCCGGTCAAGCGCGCCGATGTGGCGGGAAGCGCCGAAAAGCTCTTCGGCAAATTGCGCGGGCTTATCGACCAGAACTACACGGTGGTCTTTTCGGCTCCGAACTTCCGGGCGCGCCAGGACATCAAGCTTGCGTTCGTCGACCATGAGCTTCCCATTGTCGAAGTGCTCGACGTGAACGACTCCGTGCCTGCGCGCCTGCGCCGCAGCGTGGTGAACGTGGTGGATGTGGAAGTGCCTTTGGGCATGGTCATCCCGAAGGCGAAGCTTGCCATCCTGTCGCTTGCGGACACGCAGGGCGCGACGTCCGCCGCACGCGCATCCCGCCGTGTGGACATCACCGAGGTCACGTTCCCGTTCAAGCCGGGCGACTACGTGGTCCATGCGGCGCACGGTGTCGCGTTCTTCCGCGACCTCGTGCAACGCGATGTGGGCGGCGTGGTACGCGACTACTTGCAGCTTGAATACGCTGAAGGCGACAAACTGTTCGTGCCCGTCGAGCAACTGGACCGCGTAACGCGCTATGTGGGGCCGGAAGGCTCCAGCCCTCGTCTCACGCGCCTCAACACGAGCGACTGGTCGCGCGCGCTCACGAAAGCGCGCAAGGCCACGAAAAAACTCGCCTTCGACTTGGTGGACGTCTACACGCGCCGTGCTGCCTCGCAGGGCTTCCGCTACTCGCCCGACACGCCCTGGCAGCGCGAAATGGAGGAAAGCTTCCCCTACCAGGAGACGGCTGACCAGCTGGCAGCTATCGCCGACGTGAAGGCCGACATGCAGTCTTCCCGGCCGATGGACCGTCTGGTCTGCGGTGACGTGGGCTTCGGCAAGACGGAGGTCGCCCTGCGCGCAGCGTTCAAGGCAACGCAGGACAAAAAGCAGGTCATGGTGCTCTGTCCGACGACGGTCCTTGCCCAGCAGCACTACGCGAACTTCAAAGACCGCTTCGAGCCTTTTGGTGTGCAGGTGGAAGTGCTCTCGCGCTTCCGTACGCCCGAACAGCAGAAAAAGGCGCTCGAGGGTTTCGCGGACGGCAGCATCCCGGTGCTCGTGGGCACGCACCGGCTCTTGAGCCGCGATGTGAACCCGCACGACCTAGGCCTGGTCATCATCGACGAGGAGCAGCGTTTTGGCGTAGGGCACAAAGAGCAGCTGAAGAACCTGCGCGAGTCCATCGACGTCCTGACGCTTTCGGCCACGCCCATACCGCGCACCATGCAGATGTCGCTTTCCGGCGTGCGCGACATGAGCCTTATTCTCACGCCGCCCGAAGGCCGCCGTCCGGTCGAAGTCCATGTGGGCGAATGGGATCCGGACATCGTGTCGGGCGCTATCCGCCGCGAGCTCGCGCGCGGCGGCCAGGTCTATTACGTGTCTAATCGCGTGCGCTCTATCGAAGATGCGGTCGCGCGCGTGCAGGCGGCAGCAGGCGAAGCGCGCGTGGGCGTGGCGCACGGCCAGATGACCAAAGAAGAGCTGGAGCGTGCGATGGAGGAATTCTCCGCAGGCGAAACCGACGTTTTGGTCGCGACGACCATCATCGAGTCTGGCTTGGACAACCCGCATACGAACACGCTCATCATCGAGGATGCCCAGCGGCTGGGACTGGCGCAGATGTACCAGCTCAAAGGTCGCGTCGGCCGTTCCACCACGCAAGCGTACGCGTACTTCATGTTCCCGGAGCACGTGAGCCTGACCGAAGAGGCCACGGCGCGCCTGGAGGCCATCAACGAGCACCGCGACCTGGGCAGCGGCATGCGCATCGCCATGCGCGACCTGGAGATTCGCGGCGCAGGCAGCCTGCTGGGCGCAGAGCAGAGCGGCAACATGAGCTCGGTTGGCTTCGATTTGTTCGCCCAGATGCTTGCACAGGCGGTGGCAGACGCGCGCGAGGGCAAAGCGGGCGGGGACGGCCTGCCCCCGGCGCTGTCCGACATCACGGTTAATCTGCCGGAGCACGCCTACATCCCCGAAGAGTACGTGCCGGATGCCGACGAGCGCGTGCTCGTCTACCGCAAGGTGGCGTCTGCAGACACGTTGGAGGCGGTCGAGGAAATCTACACCGACCTCAAAGGCCGTCGTCCCGAAATGCCCCAGGCCACCGAGAACTACTTCGCGAAGGCGCGCATCAAAGCGTATGCGAACGAGCATGGCATCCAGACGGTGACGGTGGCAGCGGGCAAGGTGAACGTGGAGCCGGTGGCACAGCCGCCTGCGGACTTCATGAAGACAGCACGGCGCATGGGCGGGCGTTATGTGGCGGCTTCGAAGAAGTTGCAACTGCCGATGAAATACTTCAAACTCGGCCCGGACGGCAGCTTGCTGGACGCGGTCTGGAAGCTCGTGCAGGAGATTGCGTGACGTGCGCAGAGAAAGGATGCAGAAGTGATCATTGTCGACGAGCCGTTCGTGGCGCCTGAGTTTGCGGACTATCTGGAAAAAACGCAGCATCCGGTGCTGGCGAACGGCATGGCACGCCGCCTGACGGCGGAAGGGCGTCGTCTCAACCTGGTCGACGACGAGACGTGCGCCCGCGCGGTCGAGGCGGGGGAGCGGCTCTATTCCTCTTCGGAAAACGCTCTGTCCTGGGTGAGCGAGCACGTGGACAACGCCTCCATGCGTCGCGCCATAGCCGTCTTCAAGGACAAAGCGCGCATGCGCGAGCTGCTGGCGCCGCTGTGCCCTGGGGTGTTCTATCGTCGCATAGCGGCCGAAGATTTGCGCGCTGTCGACTTCGACGCGCTGCCAAAGCCGCTTGTGGTCAAGCCAGCGGTCGGCTTCTGCAGCGTGGGCGTGCACGTGGTGGAAGACCGCGCACAGTGGGATGCGGCGGTGGCCGCGATCGAGCACGATGCCGCGACCTGGCGTGAATGGTATCCGGAAAGCGTGATCGGCAACGCCGAGTTCGTCATCGAATCCTACATCGAAGGCCAAGAGTTCGCCATTGATGCCTTCTATGACGAAGAGGGGCGCGCGCACGTGCTCAACGTCCTGCAGCATGATTTCGCGGGGCCGGAGGATACGAGCGACCGGCTGTACTTTACGGGCGCTTCGGTCGTGCGCACGTGGGCACCGCGCTTCGAGGCGTGGCTGACGCGCGCGAACGAGCAGGTGGGAGCAAGGGCGTTTCCGGTGCATGTGGAAGTGCGCGTACAGGAGGATTCCGGCAAGGGGGAAGGCGCGTCTGCGGAGGGCGTGCAGATCATGCCGATCGAGTTCAATCCACTGCGCTTCGCCGGGCTGTGCGGCACGGAGCTCGCGTACTTTGCGTACGGCTTCCATACCTACGATTACTACCTGCGCAATGTGGCGCCTGACTGGGATACGCTGCTGACAGGCAAAGAGGGAAAGCTTTATTGCATGAGCCTGCTTGCCGCGCCTGCCGATACGCCGGCGGGCGTCCGCTTCGATGCGGACCGTTTCACAGCGCCGTTTGCGCAGGTGCTGCAGTGCTACGAGTTCGATCCTCATGCGGTGGGGTCGTACGCGTTCGTGTTCTGCGAAACGGAGGAAGAAGGAGCGCAGGGCGCCGCCGACCGCGAGCGCCTGTTGCGCGAGCCGCTGGAGGACTACGTCGTCAACGGGTAGTGCGCGCCTCGCGCGAAAGGGCGCTTTCGAAAGATGAGGTGCACATGTCGCATTCCGCATGCGGCATGTGCGGCCTGTGAGCGCAAACTGCTGCGCTCGCGGAAGAAACGACGATTCCCGGACTGCGCTTCGTGCGGTCCGGGAATCGTGGTTTGTGCCGACGTTTGCTCTGCGCGCAGCATCAAGCCATACGGGCAAGCTGGCATAGATTGATGCCGAGTTCCATCGCGCTCTTTTGCGCGGCAGCCGATTTTACGCGTCGGCCTGGCCGAACAAGAGTTCCCCGGCGTGGTCTCCCGGGGTGGTGGAGTATACGGCCTCGATGGCGATGAAGCAGATGCCGCGGCTTTTCAGGTCGCGCCCCTTGGCGGCGAAGTTCGCGTTCACCTTTTCAATCCATTCCTTCGCGCGCTCGGTGTCGGTCTCGTAGGAGACGGTGCCTTTGACTTGCACGCCCAGGCCGTCGGTCCAGATGGACAGCGTCGCTTTCGGGTTCGCGTCGATGTTCGTGCGCGTTTTGCCGAAGAACTGGTCGGACACCATGACGGTCTTTTCGTCGACGACCGCTTTGGCGCCGACGGGGACCGCGTTCGGCGTGCCGTCGGGGGCGGCGGTGCCGAGGACGCCGGTGGTGGGGCCGTTGATAAGGTCGATGACTTCCTGCGACAGAATGCTCATGGAGGTGCCTTCCTTTCATTTTCGCTTTGCGGTCATGATACTCCTTGTGCGTGCAAGGACCCCGCGCGGACATGTCAGCGACGCTGCTTGATTTTGCGCCACGCCGGTCGCCGTACGTGGGCGGCATCTGCCTTCTTGAACGCAGCGTCATCGCACAGGCACAAGCCGCTTGATACAATCGCTTATGGAGAAAATATGGCGCACCACGCCGATTCCGCGAAGGGGTGATGGAGCATGGGCAGCATGCCGGACCGGGAACATCATGAAAGCACGAAGGGGAGGACGGGCTTTTCGGGTGCCCGCACGATGGGGTCGCGCTTCGGTGCCGCGTCGCGCGCTATGGTGGCGCTCGTGCTTTCAGCGGCGCTTGCGTTGGGCCTGTGCCCCTCGTGGGCGGGCATCGTGCCGCAGGCACAGGCTGCCGATTCCATCGACGGCTGGTATGTCGAGATTGAGGACGGGTACGCCTACATCCTGTCCGCTCTCAACCATGACAGGGAGAACCCGAT
>DVGB01000034.1 GCA_018712955.1 Candidatus Aveggerthella stercoripullorum | reverse complement strand
GCTGAAAGCTGGTATGAAAACATTAAATAAGGAATCGTCTCCGGGGACGCCCTGCCCTTTCGGGCGGGCGGCCTTCCTTCGAGTCTCTCTCTCGCGGTATGTCGCTCTCAAGGTGCGGGCCCCGGGGTCTCGCCCCGGGCCTTGCTGCTTCCCTGCGGAAGCGGCGAAAAATTATATTACCCATCCCCTTGGACGTAGTCAAGAACTTTTTCGAAAAACTTTTGTTTGTTCGCGTTGGCTTTTGACCACGCCCCGAATGGGGTTCGTTCATAGTAGGCAACTGACGCTTTCCTTGCAAGTGCTTGACCTATCATTCACAAACCCTTTACGAATCCGTCCTTTTGCCTTATGTGAGCGCAAGGAACCTCCTCTTGAGCAGACGCCGACCGCTCCTTTCGTGTTTCGCGTGTCGGAGACAGCCTTTTCTTTCTCTAGAGACGAATGCCTCAAAATGCACGATGCGCGCCTCCTTTTCGGACGACGCGCATCGTTTCACGTTATGAAGGCCGAGAATTCTCCGTTCAGCCCTATTTCTGCCAAGACAGCCGTCTTTCTTCAGGCGCCATTTTGGCTTTCATGCTTGCCGTTAGTCTTCCAAAGCCGCCTGTGCTGCAGCAAGACGCGCCAGCGGCACACGATACGGCGAGCAGCTGACGTAGGTCAGGCCGATCTTGTGGAACTTCTTCACGGAGTCCGGATCGCCGCCGTGCTCGCCGCACACACCCAACGTAATGTCCGGGTTCGTGGAACGTCCCTTCGTGCAGCCCATATCGACCAGCGCGGCAACGCCGTCGTCCACCGTCTCGAACGGGTTGCGTGCAAGGATGCGGCGCTCGAGGTAGCGATGGATGAACTTCGCCTCAACGTCGTCGCGGCTGAAGCCGAACGTCGTCTGAGTGAGGTCGTTCGTACCAAAGCTGAAGAAGTCTGCCTTCGTAGCGATCTCGTCGGCAGTGATGGCAGCGCGCGGCAGCTCGATCATGGTGCCGATGGGAATCTCGAGCTCAACGCCTTCTTCCTCGCAGACCTCGGCAATAACCTGCTCGCATTCAGCGCGCAGCTGATCGAGCTCGGTGATGACCGACACGAGCGGAATCATGATCTCCGGCTTCGGATCAAGGCCTTCCTTCTTCAGGCGAGCGGCAGCCGTCGTGATGGCACGCACCTGCATGGCCGGCAGCTCGGGATACACGATGCCCAAACGGCAACCGCGCAAACCCAGCATCGGGTTCATTTCGGACATGGAGTCAATCTGCTCCATGAGCTTGCGCTTCGCGGCAATGTCCGCCTCGGCGGCACCGGAAGCCTCCATGCGGGCAATCTCGACGTCAAGCGCACGCGGGCTCTCCAGGAACTCGTGCAGCGGCGGATCGAGCAGGCGCACGACAACCGGCAGTCCGTCCATTGCACGGAACATGCCGAGGAAGTCGCCCGTCTGAGCCTCGAAGAGGTCGTTGAGCGCCTTTTCGCGAACGGCCGGGTCGTCATTGAGGATGAAGGATTGGATGATCTGCTTGCGATCGCCCAGGAACATATGCTCGGTACGGCACAGGCCAATGCCTGCAGCGCCGAAAGAGCGAGAAAGCTCGGCGTCTTCCGGGTTGTCGGCATTCGCGCGAACGCCCATCGTACGGAATTCGTCAGCCCACTCGAGAATGGTGTCCAGATCGCCCGTGAGCTCAGGGAGAACCAGGTCGACCGCACCGAGGACCACCGAACCGGTCGTGCCGTCGATGGAAACCATATCGCCTTCCTTGATGACGATGTCGGTGCCCGCGACAACAGCTTCCTTCTTGTCTGCGTCAATCTTCAAAGCCTCGACGCCGCAAACGCACGGTGCGCCCATGCCGCGCGCGATAACGGCAGCGTGGGAGGTCTTGCCGCCATGGGAGGTAAGGATGCCCTCGGCCGCAATCATGCCGGCGAGGTCGTCCGGGTTCGTCTCCCAGCGGATAAGCACGCACTTGCGACCCGCCTCAGAAACCGCAACCGCGTCGGCGGCAGAGAAGACCGCTTCGCCCACCGCGGCGCCCGGGCTGGCGTTGAGACCCTTTGCGATGACGTCGTACGTGGCGTTCTTGTCGAACTGCGGATGCAGCAGCTGGTCGAGCTGCTCGGGATTCACGCGCTTGACAGCCTCTTCCTTCGTGATGAGGCCTTCCTTCTCCATCTCGATGGCAATGTGGAGAGCAGCGGCAGCAGTACGCTTGCCCACGCGAGTTTGGAGCATCCAAAGCTTGCCCTGCTCGATGGTGAACTCGATATCGCACATGTCGCGGAAGTGGTTCTCGAGCGTCACGAAAACTTCCTCGAGCTGGCGACCGGCCTCTTCCAGGCCCTCGACCGTCTTGAGCTCTGCGATGGGGCTCGTGTTGCGGATGCCGGCGACGACGTCTTCGCCTTGGGCGTTGACCAGGTAGTCGCCGTAGAATTCCTTCTCGCCGTTCGCGGGATTGCGCGTGAACGCAACGCCGGTGGCAGAGGTGTTGCCCTTGTTGCCGAAGACCATCGACTGAACGTTGACGGCCGTGCCCAGATCGTCAGCGATCTTGTTCTGCTTGCGATAGAGCGTGGCGCGCGGATTGTTCCAGCTGCCGAAGACGGCTTCGATGGCCAGACGAAGCTGGAGCATGGGATCCTGCGGGAAGACGACAACCCCATCCGTCACAAGATCCGGATAGTCGGCCGCGTTCACGTTCTCCGCGAAAATCTGCTTGAACTCGGAAACCAATTCCTGCAAGTCTTCCGCAGAAAGGTCCGTGTCGCTCTTCACGCCGCGAGCGTTCTTCATGGCAGTGATGGCGTTCTCGAACAGATCGCCGTCAAGGCCCATGACGACGTTAGAGAACATCTGGATGAAGCGGCGGTAGGAGTCCCAGGCAAAGCGAGGGTTCTCCGTCTGCTTGATAAGGCCATTGATGGACTGGTCGTTCAGGCCGAGGTTCAGAACCGTGTCCATCATGCCCGGCATGGACATAGGGGCACCGGAGCGAACGGAAACGAGCAGGGGGTCTTCCGCATCGCCAATCTTCTTGCCCATGCGCTCTTCCAGATCCACGCGGTAATCGTGGATCGTGTCGAGCGCTCCCTCGGGCCACACGTTGCCGGCGTTGGCGTATTCCATGCACGTCTGGCACGAAATTGTGAAGCCGGGAGGCACGGGCAGGCCGATGTTCGCCATCTCGGCGAGGTTCGCACCTTTACCGCCCAGAACGAACTTCATGGACGTGTTGCCCTCGGTCACGTTGTTGCCGTTCGCGTCCTTGCCGAATGCGAACACGCGCTTTACTTCTTCAGCCACCTTTACTCTCCTTAGACGTGCGTTTGGTCAATTTTGCAGACCCATCACAGGTCAGAGAGTTATGTTACCTGCGCCCGGCACGTCTACTGGGGGTTAGCCAGGTCATAGTAGCGTAAAATCTGCTGAGCGGTCTCTTCGACCGCGCGGTTGTCAGTCCGCACGACGATACAGCCCAGTTTTCTCATGAGAGAGCGCGCTTTCTCCAGATCCTCGTAGACCGCCTCTGGATCTGCGTAGCTGGAGGCAACGCCCGCCGCATTGCCGAGGCGGCGCTGGCGAATGCCGATAAGCACATCCGGAGTCGTCATCAGGCCGAATATACGTTTCGCGTCCACGTCGAAGAGCTCTTTCGGCGGGTCGGTCTTCGGGTCGAGCGGAATGTTCGCCACCTTGTAGCCCTGCTGGCTCAAATAGATGGACGTCGGGGTCTTCGAGGTGCGGGACACGCCCACCAGCACGATGTCCGCTTTCGTAAGGTCTTGCGGGTTGCGGCCGTCATCGTGGGCGATAGTGAACTCCATCGCCTCGATGCGCTGGAAGTAGTCCGCGTCGGCAATGCGCAGGCCACCAGGGACGTCTTCGGGCTCACGGCCGGACACCTGGGCGAGCGCGTCGATGGCGGGACCGATCAGGTCGACCGCTATGATGTAGGGATTCTTCGCCACGTACTCCGACATCTTCCGGCGCATGCCGTCGTCGACGAGCGTGTAGAACACGACCAGGTGCACATCGCCGAAACGCTTGCGATGGTGCTCCACGTGCTCTTCGAAAAAGTGCTCAATCTCTTCGAAGGTGCGCACGCGCGAAACGGTCTCGATGCGCGGGTTCTTAAGGCCGAACTGAGCCGTTGCCGCACGAGCCAGCGTCTGCGCCGTCACGCCGACGGAGTCGCTGATGACGTGCACGGTCGGAAAATCCTGCGAACGCGTTCCCAGCGCCGAAAGCTCCATGGTGCCCCTTTCAAACTGCGAAGGGCCGGACCGCCCGGCCCGGCCCTTCGGTTCGTTGTCTCCGAAACGCCCTGCCATCACCCGCGCAATGCCAGCGGGGTGGCAGCTTGAAGCACACGAGCGGTTAGCCCGCCTGCTTCGCCATCTTGCCGAAGTCCGCAACGTCCTTGAACACGGACACGAAACGGTTCAGCAGCTTCATACGGTTCGCCCGGACGGCCAGGTCTTCGTCCATGACCATAATGCGTTCGAAGAACAGGTCGACGGGCTTGCGCAGGGAGGCAAGCTCTTCGAGCGCTGCAGCGTAGTCGTCCGCTTCGAGCGCGCGTGCGACACGGCCCTCTGCCTGCACGACCGCGCAGCTCAGCGCGTGTTCGACTTCGCACAGCATGCCTTCGTCGAAGTCCATGCCCGCATCCGCGTCGCGCAGGTTGTTTGCGCGCGCATACGCCGTCGCAAGGTCGTCGAACGCTTCCGGTTCTTCGGCGCGTACGCGCTCGAGGGCACGAACGCGAAGCACGAACTCTGCCGGCTCCTGGACACCGACCGCAAGCACCGCGTCGATGGTGTCGGCAGCGTTGCCCTCGTCGCGCAACATGACCTTCGTGCGCGTGATGAAGAAGTCGACGACTTCAGCGCGCACTGCATCCACGTCAAAGTCGATGCCCTGGGCAGCGTACGCAGAGAGCGCTGCGTCCACTGCGGGCACCAGCGGCACCGGAAGGCTTGCATCGCCGAGCAGCATGGTCAGGATACCAAGCGCGCTTCGGCGCAGGGCGAACGGGTCGGAAGATCCGGTCGGGCCCTGCCCCACTGCGAACAGGCCGCAAATGGTGTCGAGCTTGTCCGCCATGGCGACAGCACGTCCCACGGCAGACGCCGGCGGCTCATCGCCGGAGAAACGCGGGCGGTAGTGGTCGGCGATAGCATGCGCGACCTGGTCGTTTTCGCCGGACGCCTCCGCGTAGTACGAGCCCATGACGCCCTGGACGGACGTGAACTCGATGACCGCGTTCGTCACCAAGTCAGCTTTGCACAGGTAAGCCGCGCGATGGGCATCTGCCGCGTCGGCATCAGAGAACTGCGCGACCGCGGCAATATGGTCCGCGAGCGCCACGATACGATCCGTCTTCGCGCGAACCGTGCCCAACTGCTCCTGGAACACGACCGTGTCGAGCTTCTCGACGTAGGATTCGAGCGGACGCTTGCGGTCTTCGTCGTAGAAGAACTTGGCGTCAGAAAGGCGGGCGCGCACGACGCGCTCGTTGCCGCCCGTGATGACGGAAGCCGCCTTCGGGTCGCCGTTGGACACGACGAGGAAATGGTTCGTGAGCTTCCCGTCCGCATCGTAGAGCGGGAAGTAACGCTGGTGCATGAGCATCGCATCAACGATGATCTCTTCGGGAACCTGCAGGAACTCTTCGTCGAACGTGCCGACGAGCACGGTCGGGTACTCGCACAGGTTCGTCACCTCGAGCAGCGTCTTCGCAGGAAGTTCAGCACGCGCGCCCGTCTGCGCTTCTGCAGCTGCGACGCCTTCGCGAATGATGCGCTCACGCTCTTCCTGGCTCGGCACGACGAAGCCTGCGCGCACGACGTCAAGCAGGCGCGCTGCCGTGTCGATTTCGTGCTCGCCCGGAGCAAGCACGCGGTGGCCGCGCGTCGTGCGGTCGGACGTCAGCCCGGCGAACTCGACAGGAACGACCTCGTCGTCCAAAAGCGCGACAAGCCAGCGGACCGGGCGGCTGAAGTATTCAGTGCGCACGCCCCAGCGGCACGATTTCGGCCACGAAATATCCGTGATGAGGCTCTCGAGCACGCTTGGAAGCAGCTCGCGGACAGGCTGCGCCGGAACGTTCTTCACCGCGTGCACGTAGCCGTCGCGCACCTCGAGCGCGGAAGCGTCAACGCCTTTGCCGCGCGCGAAGCCGACGGCTGCTTTCGTGGGGTTTCCCTCCTCGTCGAAGGCAATCTTGACGGAAGGGCCCTTGTAGTCTTCGACGAGCGCTTCGGTCTCGTCGGCAACGTCCGATGCCATGACGATCAAACGACGCGGGGACGAATAGACCGCCACCGCCCCGTGTGGGATGCGCGCGCCGTCAAGCGCTGCAGGCGCCAGCTTCTCGAGCTGCTTGGTCGCCTGGTCGAGGTCGAATGCCGGAATCTCTTCCGTGCCGATTTCGAACGCAAGCGTATGCAGGCTAGCCACGGTGCGCCTCCTCCCCTTCCTCGGCCGGTTTCAGACCGACCACGTGTTCCATGTACGAAGCGCAGCACGCCTTCGCAAGCGTGCGAACGCGCAGAATGTACGCCATGCGCTCGGTCGCCGAGATGACACCGCGCGCATCGAGCAGATTGAAGGCATGGCAGCATTTGAGCACGCTGTCGTAGGCAGGAAGCGGCAGGCCCGCGGCGAGGGTGCGCTGGCATTCCTCTTCGCGGTCGTTGAACTCTTGGAACAGGAAGTCCGTGTCCGCTGCTTCGAAGTTGTAGGCGGAATACTGGCGTTCGTTCTCCTGGTAGACGTCGCCGTACGTGAAGACGACGCCGTCGTCCCCGCACGCCCAGACGATGTCGAACATGCTGTCGACACCTTGGATGTACATGGTCAGGCGCTCCAGGCCGTATGCGATCTCCACCGGGACAGGGCTGCACTCGAAGCCGCCGACCTGCTGGAAGTAGGTGAATTGCGTGACCTCCATGCCGTCGATCCAGACTTCCCAGCCAAGTCCCCACGCACCGAGCGTCGGGCTCTCCCAGTCGTCCTCGACGAAGCGGACGTCATGAACGTCCGTGTCGATGCCGATGGCGCGCAGGCTGCCCAGGTACAAATCCTGGATGTTGTCGGGAGACGGCTTCATGAGCACCTGGAACTGGTAGTAGAACTGGGTGCGGTTCGGGTTTTCGCCGTAACGGCCGTCGGTCGGACGGCGGCAGCCCTGCACGTAGGCAGTTCGCCAGGTGTCCGGGCCAAGCGAGCGCAGCGTGGTCGCCGGGGCGTTCGTGCCTGCACCGACCTCGTTGTCGTACGGCTGCAGGATCACGCACCCGCACGACGCCCAGTAGCGCTGCAGGTTCATGATAATGTCTTGGAACGTGGGCGCCTGCTGGGGCGCCTTCTCTTCGTTGAGTGCCATGGTCCTCCTTGTAGCTCCCGTCGCATGTCCGAAGCGTGCAACGCCGTCGTCCGGCGAAGGTTATTCCAAAATCCCGAAGTGGTCGAGCGGCCAGAAGACGAGACAGCCGCGACCGGTTACGCTCTCTTCCGGAACGGGCCCGAAATAGCGCGAATCCGACGAGTTCGTACGGTTGTCGCCCATCACCCAAATATACCCTTCAGGAACCGTGTAAGGGTAGCTGATTTCCTCCCCTGACGCCGTGCGCAGCGGATAGGACGGCAGCTCGTTCGTATACGGTTCGGAGAGCTGCACACCGTCGACCCACACGGTGCCGTTGACCAGATCGACCGTCTGGCCTCCTACGGCGATACAGCGTTTGATGAGCACTTGGCCCGCCACTTCAGGACTGTTGAACGTCACAATGTCGCCAGGCTCGACATCCCGGAAATAGTATGAGACCTTTTCGGCGAACACGCGGTCGCCCGTCATGATGGTGGTCTCCATAGAGCCGGAAGGGATATCGTAGGGCTCGATAACGAACGTGCGCAGTCCGAAGAACACAAGCAGGGCGAGAGCCAGCATGACGATAAAAGAAACGACCTGGGAAAGAAAGCTGGGCCGCGATTCGTCCGCATGCCTGCCAGAGTCCATGGACAACCCTCCTTTCCTAGTCTGCATCCCGCCTCGGAAGGCGGGCGGCGAAGCGGAGCCTCGCCCTGAAAAACCACCGGGCAGGACGTCAATCCTGCATCATTCCTGCAATCGCTCCTCCGCCTGCCGAGCAGGCGATCGAAGCCTTTACGCGCGAGACCACGCCGGGCAGAGAACTGTCCGGCTTTTGCCGCACGCGTCTGTCATCTTACCGCGCGCCGCTTCCCTCGAAAGAGGCGTCATGCTCGCTCGATAAAGAATCCAAACGAGCCCGCTCCTCGTCCGTCAAGTTCGCAGTCGCCAAAAGGTCGGGACGCAAGCGTGCCGTCCGAAGAATGCTCTGCTCCCGGCGCCACGCATCGACCGCCGCATGGTTGCCCGAAAGAAGCACCGAGGGCACGTCCATGCCGCGGAAGGAAGAAGGACGGGTATAGCACGGGTATTCCAGCAGGCCATCATAGAAGCTTTCGTCGACCGCGCTGCCCTCGTCCCCCAGCACGCCGTCGAGCTTGCGAACGACGGCGTCGATGACCACCATCGAGGCAAGCTCGCCGCTGGTCAGGACGTAATCTCCGAGCGAGACAGTACGGTCTGCCAGCGTGTAGGCACGCTCGTCGATGCCCTCATAGTGGCCGCACACGAACAGAAGCCTCTCCTCCGCCGCAAGCTCGCACACGAGCGCTTCGGATAGGACCTCTCCCGCAGGAGACAAGAACACCGTGCACGGGCGGGCAGGATGGAGCGCCGCCACCGCCTCCCACGCCTCGAAAATCGGCTCGCACTTCATGACCAGGCCTTGGCCGCCACCGTAAGGCTCGTCATCCGTGGTGCGATGACGGTCGTGCGTCCAGTCGCGCAGGTCATGGGCAGCAAAATCAAGAATGCCCTTTTCCTGGGCAATGCGCATCATAGAGGCGCCCATGACGGAATCGAACATGCGCGGGAACGTCGAAATGGTATCGATGCGCACGCCTACCCCTTTCTGCCCAGATCGACCAGCGATTCGGGGACGGAGACGGACACGACGCGCCCCTGTTCGTCCACGCCGCGCACGAACTCGTCCACGATAGGGATAAGCACCTCGCCATCGTCCGACGTCACGGCGAGCAAGGTCTGCGCCGGCAGTTCGACCAGCCGGTCTACCGTGCCGAGAAGACCGAGCACCTCGTCCACGACCGCGAACCCTTCAAGCGGCGCAGCGAGCAGGCTTTCGAAATCCTCCGGGAGATCCGTTTTCTTTACCAGGCAGAATCGTCCGACAAGCTCTTCTGCCGTCTGTCTTTCGTCGACGCCTGCGAACCGAACGAACCAGTCGTTGTCCTTGATGAAAGAAATCTCCTCGACCACCGCAGACTTCGGCGTGGTGAGGACGGGCGGCACAAAGTACACCTCCATGCCTTCTTCCAACAAAAAAGGAAGGCCTGACGTGGGACGCACGACAAGCCCTCCTTGCAACGTCTTCGTTCTCACAAGCTCGGCGACGTTAGCCCAAGCACCCATGCTAATCGATGAGCTCCACTTCTACGTGGGTGTTCGACCTGGAGCCGGCTGCGCGCGCCAGAGTACGAACCGCCTTGATGACGCGACCCTGTCGGCCGATGACCTTTCCGGCATCGGCTTCGTTCACGCTGATTTCGACCAAGACGCTGCCTTTCGAGTCGAAACCGGACGTGATCTGCAGCTCGTCCTTGTACTCGACGAGCGGCTCCACGACCGATCGCACCAGTCCTGCGATGTCAGTCGTTTGCGCGTCCATCTTCCTACGCGTCCTTGCGCGCAGATTCGATCAGACGGACCACGGTGTCGGTCGGCTGGGCGCCCTTCTTGATCCACTCGTCGATCTTCTCGAGGTCGAGCTCGATCACGGACGGGTCGGTGCAGGGATTGTAGCGACCGACCATGTCGATGAAGCGGCCGTCACGCGGAGAGCGGGAATCGGCAACGACGACGCGGTAGAACGGTGCCTTTTTAGCGCCATGGCGGGCGAGGCGAATCTTGACTGCCATGAAGGTGAACTCCTTTGTGTGTACTTCTATTTTACCTGCGAGGACGCAAACCCCGCAAAACAGCGATTGCTTATGATACGTCGAAACCGGGACGGTGGCAAGGTTTGTATGAAAAACACAAGAGCGCGCACTGCGCCCGACGCCGTCGCGTGCTTGGCGCATCTTGGCCGACAGTGTGCTTTCGCCGCACAGCCCGCAGGCAGCATTGCGCTCGCGCTTATACAACGCCTGCTTGAGCGAGCATCCTGCGCGCATGCTCAAGCGACGTCGACTCTTCATCGCCCGAGAGCATGCGCGCCACTTCCTTGACACGCTCTTCGCCCTCCAGCGGGCGCAGGCTCGATTCGGGGAAACCGTCCTCTCGCTCTTCTTTCTCTACGAGGAAATGAGCGTTCGCCAGGACCGCCACCTGGGGCAGATGGGTCACCGCGATAACTTGCCTGCACTTCGCCAGGTCGGCCAAAACCTCCGCCAGCGCACGAGCCGTCGCGCCTCCCACGCCGGCGTCGACCTCGTCGAACACGAGCGTTTCCGCGCTATCCAGCGTGCCGAGAACCGTCTTGATCGCCAGCATCACCCTGCTGACCTCTCCTCCTGACGCAATGCGGGCAAGCGGCCGGGGCTGCATGCCCGATCCAGGCCTGAACAGCAGCTCGACTCGGTCCGACCCAGCGCTGGTCCACTGTTCTCGCGGCAGGTCTGCAAAGCCTACTTCGATAGACGCCGACCCCATCTCGAGCCGCTCCATCTGGGAGCAGACCTCCCGCGCGAACGCCGGCGCCACCTCGCGCCTGCGCTGCGCTAGCTCGTCGGCAGCGGCCTTCAATGCCGCCTCCGCCTGTTCGCAGCGAGACTGCGCCTGGCTCAAGGCCTCCGAAGCGTCGTCCACCACCGCCAAAAGCTCGTGGGCCGCATCCCGACGTGCGAAGACGTCCTCCATGCGCGGGCCGTACGCCCTCATAAGTCCTTGGAACGCCGAGACGCGCTCTTGGACAGCGGCAAGCTCTGCGGGGTCGAACTCCGCTTCCTCCGAGAACGAGCGCGCATCGCGGCTCACGTCTTCCAGGACAAAGCACGCTTCGCGCAACGCTTGCGCAGACTCGCCATAGCGCGCGTCTATCCCTGCCATGGACTCCAGCAAAGCGCTCGCTTGGACGACCGCGTCTATAGCGCCGCCCTCCCCCGAGAGCGCTTCGTGCGCGCCGAGCGACGCGTGTGCAAGCGCTTCGGCGTTCTCGCGCAACGGAAGTTCCGCCATCAGCTCTTCGTACTCCCCTTCCAGCGGGGAGACTTCCTCTATGCGCGACAGCGCGAAACGGGCCTCTTCGATGCTTTCGGAACTTGCACGCTGCGCTTCCTCAAGGCGGGCAAGCTCCGATGCGGCACGGTGTGCTTCATCCCATGCCGCCTCGTACGCGCATTTCGCCGCCGAGATGGCGTCGCCGCCCCACGCGTCGAGCAACCGAAGGTGCTCGGGCTGCTTGAGCAGGCGTTGGTGCTCGTGCTGCCCGCACAGGTCAACCCGGGCGCCTACGGTCGACGCAAGCTCGGAAACGCTTGCAAGGGAGCCGTCGATCGTCACGCGGCTGCGCCCGTCCGACGAGACACGCCGCACCGCCACCGTTCCGTCTCCCGCCTCTCCTTCCCGGAACAATCGGCCCTCGACCGTGCACGCGTTTGCGCCTTGGCGCACCGTCGACGCGTCCGCCCGCTCTCCTACAAGCAGCTTGATGGCAGAAAGCAGCGCGCTCTTCCCCGCGCCCGTCTCTCCCGTGATCACGGTCAAACCGCGCGCAGGCGCCAACGTAGCTTCCTTGATGAGCGCCAAGTCCTTCACGTGAATCTCGTCGATCACGGCTTCCTCCGTTCCCGGTCCGCACGATTCCTCCTCTTCCGGCCATGCTATCTCAACCGCCGCGCGAAAACTCGCGCAAGCAGGAGGACCACACCGAAAACGCGCTATGATGGGCCTGTCGGACTTAAGACGGTCCGCAAGCTGCCAGCCCATGCCGGCAGGACGAACGCAGGGAAGACTTCGAAGCGTGCCCGCTCAAGCCCGCTTCCAATCCCGTGCCCACCGCGAAGGAAGGAGGCCGACATGGCCGAAGAACAGAAAGACAGCACGGTCGAAAACATTATCGACACCATGGGCGAAGCCATGATCGACGCGGTCGGCGCCGCGGGCGAGACCTTGCACGATGCCGCCGCCAAGGTGGTCGACCTGGCAGGCGACGCGGTCGACAGCGCCAGCGACTTCATCGACGACGTCACCGAGAACGGCCCCCTGAAAGAGTTCGGCGACCGCGTGGGCGAAGCAGGGCGCGAGGCAGCGGAGCGCATAGAGCGCAAAGCGGACGAAATGGAAGAGAACGACGACCCCGCTTCGGTCTAGCGGGTTTTGCAAGCTCGTACGAACACGAACCAATGCGACGGCAAAGCGGGAAGGCGGCCGAAAAAAGCCGCCTTCCCGCTTTTCACATCCCGGCAAAGTCCGGCGATCTCCAATCTGACGCCCGCACACTGGCTAGCGCGTCCCAATCTGTCCGGCGAGAAGACCCGCCTTCTGGCACCGCGCGCCTCGCAGGCTGCGCACAGGCCACCACGCCTCTCCCCATCGCCGCCCTCCGGGGGCACCCAGAACCGGACGGAGCGGTCACTCTGCTTTCGTACGAGCGGAGCGCAGCGCCGCCACGCGCTCGCTTTTGACGGAGGGCACGCGCACGAGGATGATGTAGGCTATCAGCACAGCGCAGCACGCCAGGATGGCCCAGACAACGGGCTTTTGCACCAGGTAGGCGCTGATGCCCATGACCGCGTACGTCATCAACAGCGCCTTCGCCTTCGCGGCGAGCGGCATGCCGCCGGCAGCCTTGAACGGCGCGACGTAGAGGCAGTACAGCCGTGATGAGACAATCCATGCGTGCAGACGCGGCGAGGAGCGCGCGAACAGGAACGTGGCAGCCAGCAACAGCGGCGTGGTCGGCAGCACGGGAATGGCAATGCCCGCCACGCCCAGGGCGCAGCACGCCCAGGCGGCGGCCAAAAGCAGGATGCGTTTCATGGGCACGGCTCCTTCCGAAAGCTCCCATTTCCAAGAGTGCGCGCAGGTCAACGCGTTGTTAGCGGTCATGATTTCGCCTATTCTAGCCAACGCTGCCTGCGAGGGCAATCGGGGTTTCCCGCTTTTCGCCCGCAGCGTCCGCACGACGGCGAACGTCGGCTGCATCGCACGCGCCCGCCGCCCTCCCCTCCGAAACGACCCGCCCGATTGCAACGTCTCGTGTACAATGGCCGCATGCAGTCTTACACCACCATACGCGGCACCGCCGTCGCAGAGATCGTCGAAAAGAAAAGCCGTTTCATCGCCTCGGTCTCCCATGTGGAAACCGAGGAAGAAGCAGTGGCTTTCCTTGAGCGCGTGCGCGCCGAAAACCGCATGGCGCGGCATAACGTGTACGCCTATATCCTGCGAGCGGACGGCCGCATTCGCTATTCAGACGACGGGGAGCCCCAGAAGACGGCCGGAATGCCGACCTTGGAAGCTATCCAGCATGCCGGGCTGACCGACGTCATCGTGGTCGTCACGCGGTATTTCGGCGGTATCCTGCTGGGCACGGGAGGTCTCGTCCGCGCCTACACCCAGGCGACGCAAGCAGGGTTGGCCGCCGCAGAAAAAGTGACCGTCTCGCGCTGCGTGGACGTGACCGTGCACGTCGAGTACGCGCTCTACGAGCGCACGCTTCGCTGCGCTGAAGAATGCGGTGCGAAGGTGGCAGGCTCCGTCTTCACCGACGAAGTGACGCTTTCCCTGCTCATGCTCGACGGTACGCAGGAAGAACTTTTGAAGAAAATGACGGAACTGTGCCGCGGTAAAGAGCGCATAGAGGTCAGCAGTCCCTACGATGCACCGTTCTAGCGAGCGCGCACGCCCGCCAAAGAACGTGCGCCTCCTCGTGGTATTTCCTTGACGGCTGCAGGCTCGTGCTACAATACCGTCCGCAAGCGGGCCAGGCGATCGCGCGCTTCGGCGTGAGGAAAGTCCGGGCTCCCAAGGGCAAGATGCCAGCTAACAGCTGGGCGGGGCGACCCGACGGAAAGTGCCACAGAAAAGAAAACTCCCCTGCTTCGCGGCAGGAGAAAAGCTGAAACGGTGCGGTAAGAGCGCACCAGCGCGCCGGCAACGGCGCGGCTTGGAAAACCCCATCTGGAGCAAGCGCAAATAGGAGTGCGATACGGCCGCCCTTCCGTGCATTCGGGTTGCGTGCTCGAGGCGCACGGTGACGTGCGTCCAAGATAAATGATCGTCCGCGACAGAACCCGGCTTACAAGCCCACTTGCTCTTTTGTTACGCCGGCCGACAGGCCGGCGTAACTGCTCGACGCTGTGCACGTTTCCAGCGGTCATCTTGTCGCTCAATGAGGCCATGGCGGACCATAGTCCAGCCATGGCCTCATTTCGTGTCAATCTGACTCGCTAGAAGCACGCTCGCTGACGTTGCGAACGGAATGGAAAATGCGCACTCAACACGTCAGGAACATCTCTCGCGAACGGGTGTGCATTGCTGCAGGCTGGAGCACCTCACCTTTGTCGTTCGCGAAGTCAGCGAGAAGCGCCCTGGCGTAGACAATAGACATGAAGAGGGGGCCCGGTTGGACTATGGTCCACCGGACCCCCTCTGAATGGCTAGATTCCATGCCAGGCGGTTCTTGGGCGTCGAGCAGTTGCGCAGTCATCCCATAGGTCGTTCGTAAAGTCAGCGAGAAGCGCCCTGGTGCCGAAGGCTGACATGAAAGAAGCCCTGTGCTGGACTTTGGTCCGCACAGGGCTTTTTGAATGGCAGAATTCGGTGCCAGGGCGCTTCGCAGCGTCGAGCAGTTGCGCGTGCCGTAGGCACGCGCAACTCTCTACTCGACGTCTTCGAATTCGAAGTTGTCGTCAGCGTCGCCGTAACCGCTCAGGTCCTTCTCGATCTTCGAAGGACGCGGAGTCGCCGGAGAGACGACCGTGCTGTTGACCTGCGGGGTGGTGTAGGTGGCAACTGCAGAGCTCACTTCACGGCGAACAGGAGCCTGGGCGCGCGCAGCAACACGGCCCGTCGACTCTTCGGCTTCGGAGAAGCCGAGAGAAGAGTCGCCCGCGTACGAGGAGACGGCAATGGACTCGCCGCCGATTTCGGAAAGCGTCTTCGTGGCAGAGTTGATGAAGCCGCGCAACAGCGTCTGGTATTCAGCGCGCACGTCCTCGCGGTCCTTCTGGAGCGAGTCGATGGACTCCAGAATGCGCTGCTTCTCGCCGTTGGCCTTCGCAAGGATGCGACGGGCTTCCTCTTCGGCGTCGCGACGCATGCCCTCGGCGTCGGACTTCGCCTTGGCGATGACCTCTTCGCCGGAGCGCTGCGCGGTAATGAGCGCCTTGGCGATGGCGTTGTCGTCGAGCTTGCGCTCCTCAAGCTTGCGCTCGAGCTCCGCAATGCGCTCGTCCTTCTCGTCCGGAGTCGCGTTCGCCGGAAGCGGCGTGGACTCTTCTGCCGGGGCCGCCGGAGCAGACTGCGCGGCAGCAAGCTCTTCTTCGCGCTGCTGAAGCGCAGCACCCAGGTCGTTCACCTGGCTGCTCAGCTGGTCAATCTGCTCGTTCAGCAGGTCAATTTCATTCGCGACATGCTCCAGGAACACGTCGACTTCGTCGACGTTGTAGCCCTTGCGGTCGATAGAGAAGCTTTGATTGTGAATGTCACCCGAAGTGATGGCCATTGAATGATCCTCCGTAACGTAGCGAGCTGCGTCGGCCTTTACAGCAAACCGACGACGAACCTAGTGGCTAATTGTAATACAAGCAATGCGACGATGGGCGAAACGTCAATCATTCCCCCAATCGGAGGAATGAAGCGACGGAACACGTCAAGGTACGGGTCGCAAAGCTTGCCCAGGAAACGATAGACGTCACCCACGATGCCGGAGCCCAGCGGGAACCACGACATCAGAATGTAGATGAAAATCACCATGCAGTACGCATCGGACAGCGCGAGCAGAAGAGACTGGAGTGCTAGCATGCACGGCCCTCCTTAGCATCGCAGAAAAGAGCCTTTGCGCGCGGCAGGCAACCGTACGCCATTAGTACACCCCCTGGTTGCGCAGCTTCGTGCGCTCTTCGTCGGTCAGCTCTTTGCCGCGCGTGATGACGAACACCTTGTCCGCAATGCAGTCGACCTTCGCGTCAAGGGCGCTCGAAACACCGAACGAGAAGTCAAGGATGCGCTTTGAGAGGGCATTCTGCGTGTTCATCAGCTGGAGCACTACCGCGTCGCCCGCCTTGAGCGATTTCGCGATCTGTTCCACTTCGTCATAGGCGGTCGGCTTCAGCACCGTCACGGAACGCTTCGGCTGGAATACCGGAATAGTCGGGTCGGACGGCATGCCCACAAGCGAAGAGGCCGAAGAAGACAGGGATGCGCCTGCATCCGCGGACTTCTCCGACGCGGCGGCGGCCGTCGATTCGAACAGCGAGTTATATCCCGCCGAGCGCGCTGCGCGCATGCCCGAAGCGAACGTGCCCGAGCGGATAGCGTCGCTTGTGGTCGTGCGCGGGCGTTCGTCGGACGTGGTCACGACGTGACGAGCGGCAAGCGGGTCGTGGCTCAACGGATCGGGAGCCTGCGTGGAGGAGCGAACGTCCTCGAACGAAACGAGGCGCGGACGCGTCGGCTCGAACGTGCTGCGCGCGCTGCCCGAAGGGCGCGAAGAAACCGGGGCCGAGTTATCGTAGGCGTAGTCGCCACGATACGGATCGTCCGCGTATTCGTCTTCGTACGGTGCGTCGTCGTAGTCGTCGTAGTCGTCGTAATCACGGCGCGAACCGCCGTCGGAAAAACCGAGCTTGCTCTTGATGCCCGACAGCACGTCGCTGCCGTGCGAGAACGAGAACCTTGCCATGTCAAAAACTCCTGACTGTCGTCCAAACCCCTGCGTACGCTCAGGCGCTCGCACGCCCTGCAGCTTCGAGGTCATCATGCTCGAACGAGTCGTCGAAGACCGCCCGTCCAATCCGAACTATAGTAGCGCCGAAGGGAACAGCCTCGCGCCAATCCTCGCTCATTCCCATAGAAAGCTCATTGAGCTGGCAATTTGGGAACTCTGAAGCAACCTCTCGTTGAAGGCGGTCCCTCAACGCCGAAAGCCCCGCGAACGTCTCGCGCGCCGTTTCGGCGTCTCCCTGCGGAGCCATGGTCATAAGGCCGCGCACGCGCACCTGCGCAAGCCCGCCGCAAAACGCCAAGACGTCGGCAACGTCTTGCGGGGAAAGGCCCGATTTGCTCTCCTCGCCCGAAACGTTCACTTCCAGCAGCACATCCTGCACTTTGCCCAGCTCAGCTGCAACCGCATCGACTTTCGCCAGGTGTTTTTCTTCGTACAGGGAATGCACCAAGCACGCATGGGAAACGATGTCGCGAATCCGTCGGGACTGCACGTTTCCGATAAAGTGCCAGCGCACCTGTGGCAACGCTTCTCCTTTTTCGACAATGCAGTCCGGTCGGTTTTCGCCGAAGTCGAATGCGCCTGCCTCCATGGCCTGTCGTACTTCGGGAACGCCGACCGTTTTCGAAACCGGCAACAGCAAGACTTCGCGAGGATCCCTGCCGCACGCGCGGCATTCCTCGTCAAGCTCAGCGCGCAACCGCAGGTAACGTTGCGCAATGCCCATGTTCAACGCCTCCTTCGCGGCAGCGCCCGCCTCGGTGCGGGCGCATGCCTGGACACTCCTGCGCACACAAAGCCGCAGGTTTCCGGTCTATTGCGCACGGAAGGCAAACGCCCCGTGCCGTCCGCACACACCTTCCTGTGCGCGGTACGAATAGTACGCATCGTTACAGCATACAGTGCATATTCCCGCATCCGCAACGCGTCGCATGTCGACGCCGACGCGGGAGAGGCTCTCGCGCTGGGCGGCAACCAGGCTCACATGGCGCGGTCCCGCCGAGCACGCCGAACCGAACGTCCGCACGAACTCGTCGTGGATTTCAGAAGAGGTCTCGAAGCATTCTGCCTGGATGTGAGGTCCCACGTACACGTTCAGCATATCCGCCGTGGTCCCCTCCCCTTGCGCGCGGTCTGCTTCCAGGAGGGCGCCGACCGCTTTTGCCGCAATCTGCGCCATCACACCGCGCCAGCCAGCGTGGACGACCGCGAAAGCACCGCTGGGCGACACGACAATGACCGGCATGCAGTCTGCAAAGCAGAGCAAGCTCGCGACGCCTGCGCACGCGACGACGATACCGTCGGCCCCTTCGTCGGCTGCCTTCTGGATGCACGGGGCGGCGGCCGCCCCATCCACCGTCAAGACCACGTCACCGTGAACCTGATTCGGCACGATCAGCGGAAATCCTTCTGCACCGAACGCTTCCATCGCACGACGACGGTTTTCCCCAACGCATGCCGGGTCGTCCTTCACGTGGGCACCGAGGTTCAACGAGGCGTACGGCCCTGCGCTCACGCCGCCCGTTCGGCCCGTGAACGCAATGCGCACGCCCGTCTGGCGGAAGAGAGCTTCGTCGGTCAAAGCCTCGAGAGACGAAAAACGACCCTGGGAAAGTCGTGGTTCCACGAGTTCCAGAGTCGTCTTTTTCATGACAGGAAGCGGCGCCTCGTTAGCGCTGGCGCTTCAGGAAGTCAGGGATGTAGTCCTCGTCGGCGAAACGGCCTTCAGAAGACGAAGAGGAGCTATAGCTCTGGTACGACGGGCGCGACGGCTCTGCCGTGGACGCAAACAGGTCCTTGCGCGGATTCACGTCGTTGCGCTTTGCCGGCTCGGGGCTGAAGCCCGTGGCGATAACCGTGATGCGGATTTCGTCCTGCAGACGCTCGTCGATAATCTGGCCGTAGATGATGTTGGCGTTCTCGTCGGCGCAAGCCTCGACGGTGCGGGCCGCCTCGTCGACCTCTGCAAGCGTAAGGTCCGGGCTGCCGGCGATGGAGAACAGAACGCGCGAAGCACCGGCAATGGACGCTTCGAGCAGTTTGGAGTTCGTGGCCTGCTGGGCGGCCTCCAGCGCGCGGTTTTCGCCGCTGGCGGCGCCGATGCCCATCATGGCGGTGCCGGCGTCCTTCATGACCGTGCGGATGTCCGCGAAGTCAAGGTTGATAAGGCCCGGGATGGTAATGAGGTCCGTGACGCCCTGGATGCCCTGGCGCAGCGTATCGTCGGCAATGCGGAAGGCGTCGAGCATGCTCGTCTTCTTCTCGACGATCTCCAGCAGGCGGTCGTTCGGGATAACGATGAGCGTGTCGACCTTCTGAGAGAGCAGGTCGATGCCCTGCTCCGCCTGGTTACGGCGCAGACGGCCTTCGAAGGAGAACGGTTTCGTGACGATGCCGACCGTGAGCGCGCCGATCTCTTCGCGCGCAATCTCCGCGACGACCGGGGCAGCGCCCGTGCCGGTACCGCCGCCTTCGCCGGCGGTGACGAACACCATGTCGGCCTCAGCGAGGGCCTCGCGGATTTCCGAGCGGCTTTCCTCGGCAGCCTGGCACCCAACCTCCGGGTTCGCGCCGGCGCCCAGGCCGCGCGTCAGCTCTTCGCCGATATGGATAGTCTTGTCGGCGTCCGACATGAGCAGCGCCTGATGGTCCGTATTGACCGCAATAAATTCGACGCCTTTGACGCCGGCTTCAACCATGCGGTTAACCGCATTCGTGCCGCCGCCGCCCACACCGACGACTTTGATGACCGCCAGGTGGTCTGCTTTAGGATGTTGCATGGTGTTCCTCCGCGTAATGCTGCGTATTTTGCTGCGATTTCTTCCGGTTGCGCGGACGAACGCCGCTTTTGCAACCCACACGTCGCTCATTTTACACAATGTCCTACTGAATGCAAACGTCAAGCAGGGGTTATGGAGATTGCGCCACGACCGGTGGGCGGCGGCGTCCGGCCTTGGACGCCGCCTGCCGGAATACTAGAGAGAACGCCATGTCGGACGGTCCGGCGTACGCACGTTGATGTAGGAAATCGAGCCCGCATGCTGTTCGAGCAGCTCCAGACAGATGCGCTCTTTGTCGCGGATGCTCTCGTCGTCTCCAAAGGCTATCTGCACCCCGTCGTCGAGCGTGAGCACCGTATTGTCCACGCCTGAAACGTTCACGCTTGCAACCCGCTCTTTCAAGCTCGTCGTCATCCCTGAAACGATGGAAAGCGCGTTGAGGACGCTTTCGTCGGTGCAGGCGCTACCGACCTGCGGGCTCACGCCGTAGGGAACGTTCGTGATCTTGAGCGCGCTTTCAGCATCAGCGTAAACCTGGCTGCTCACGTTCGCCGCCTCGTCGCTTCCCTGGTCGGGGATGTCCATGAGCCAGATGCCGTCAGAGGCGATAGCCCAGTTCCTGGTCGACCCGCCGTCTTCGGACGGCACTTGCACGATCGCAGCGACCTCGCGTTCGGTGATGGCAAGCTCGAGCGTGCTCGGAAGCACGCGCTTTACGGCCACATCCTTTACCCATGCATTGGTCAGCAGGCGGCTTTTTATGCCAGCCGTGTCAACGCGCAGAAGCGTGGAGTCGACCGGGACCGCCGCCAGCTCCGCCATGGCGGTCGCCGTAATATGGGACACGCCTGTCACGGTCACGTTGGTGATGCCGAACAGCGGCGAAAGGTACAGCCCGAACAGCACCGCCACCACGACAAGCAGCGCAATGCCGATTTTCACGAAGCGCTGCATGTAGCTGCGATATGCAGCGTTCATACTTCCGGCGCGGCCGGACCTTCCCACATCGCCGACGCGCACCGAGCGAATCGTCGGCGATGCGCCGCGTCCGGACCGACCGCCTGCGTTCGACGGAGCGGTCTTTGACGCACGGCCGTACGATGCTCCGGTCGAGCGAGGGCGCCGCGGGTTGGTCTGGGGCATGCGAACGCTGCGGCCCGAGCGTCCGGACTCCCCGGTCGCTCTTCGGCCGCCCACGGAAGGCCGACTGTAGCGGTCTGCCATGCGCGCTACGCCTTTTCGCCCTGCAAAGCGGCAACGACCTGCGGTCCGACCGCCGTTACGTCGCCCGCGCCCATGGTAATGAGCAGATCGCCCGGCTTCACCATGCTGACCAGATGCGGAACAAGGTCAAGACGACGGTGCACGTACGTTGCGGGCGGATGCCCCTCGTGCGCAAGAACGACGTCGAGGAACGTTTTGCCCGACACGCCCGGAACGGGGGCTTCGCCCGCCGGGTAGACGTCGCCGAACACCAGCTCGTCAGCTTCGTCGAACGCGCAGGCGAACTCGTCGCGCAGAACTTCAGTGAACAATTTGACGCGCGAATAGCGATGCGGCTGGAACAGGACGATGACGCGCTGGAAATCAAGCTCGCGCGCCGCCTTGATGGTCGCGGCAATCTCGGTCGGATGATGCGCGTAGTCGTCGACGACGGTCACGCCGCACGTTTCCCCCACAAGGTCGAAACGGCGCTTGACGCCAGCGAACTCCGCAAGCTTTGCAGCCGCCTCCTGCACGGGAATGCCGAGCGCCCAGCACAGGGTAAGAACGCCTGCGCCGTTGAGGACATTGTGCTTGCCGGGATTCTGCTTGATGGACCCCTCCACGCGCTGACCGTCCGGCAGCACCAGCGCGAACGTGCTGCCCACGCCGTGCGGACGGTATTCCTCAATGCGCGCATCGCACCCTTCGGAGAACCCGTAGGTCAGGATAGAGCGCCCGGTGGAGCGGGCGACGTTCACCAAAGCCTCGTCCTCGCCGCACACCACGATAGGACCGCCGTCGCGCACCGACCCGATGAACTCGGCGAACTTCGCGTAGATCTCCTGCAAGTCTGCATAGTGGTCAAGATGGTCGGCCTCGATATTCGTGACCATGACGGCGGCCGGATCCAGGTAGGTGAACGACTTGTCCGATTCGTCCGCTTCGACCACGTAGTATTCGCCCGTACCGGAATGCGCGTTAGTCTGGTAGGAGCGCACGATACCGCCGATCAGAAACGTCGGGTCGAGGCCCAGCGCATCAAGAGTGCTCGCCAGCATCGACGACGACGTGGTCTTTCCGTGCGTGCCCGCCACGGCAAGCGTGCGCTTGCCGACGCCGAGAGCTGCAAGCATCTTGGCACGGTGCCAGATAGGAATACCACGCTCCTTCGCCGCCGCGAACTCCGGATTGTTGTCGAGGATCGCTGTCGAGACCACGACGACGTCGGGCGTCGGGTCCGGGATATTGTCCGCACTGTGCCCCACGAACACCGTGATGCCCTGCTCGCGCAGCTGCTGCGTATAGCGGGAATCGCGCAGGTCGGAGCCGCTCACGACCATGCCTTGGTCGTGAGCAACGCGCGCGATGCCGCTCATGCCCACTCCGCCGATGCCGATGAAATGGACCGATCGAATTGTCTGCTCAGTCATATGCGATCTCCTCCGAGGATGGTACTCGGGCTATTGTAGCGGTTTTCTTTTCGCTGCGGCCGCTTCAACCACGTCCGCGAGCTTGCCCGCAGCGTCCTCCGTTTCGAACGTCGCTGCTGCAGCCTGCATGGCATCGCGCACTTCGGGACGCTCTATCATGTCGAACAGCAACCGCTCGAACTCGGGGCTTTCGACCTCTGCGTCGGCGATCATGTGCGCCGCGCCCCGTTCGACGTACGCCCGCGCGTTCGTGGTCTGGTGGTCTTCGGTCGCAAAAGGAAACGGCACCAAGAGCGCCGGGATACGGCGGGCCGATATCTCCGCAAGCGACGTGGCACCCGCGCGCGAAACGACCATGTCGCACGCTGCCATCGCCTCGCCCATGCGGTTCTGGTAGCCCAGCACCTCCCAGCGTGCGGCCCCTTCGTCCGTGAGCGCAAGCGCTTCGCGCACGGTCTCGAGCTCCTTCGGCCCGGTCACGTGCATCACGTACAGGCCGTCGACCGCCAGCAGCCGATCCTTAAGGCGGCAGACCGCCGTGTTCACATGCCGTGCGCCCAAGCTCCCGCCGAATACGAGCAGCATGAGCGCATCGTTCGGGATGCCGAGCTCACGCCTGCTCTCCTCGCGCGTCGAGGAGAGGACCGAGGAGCGCACCGGGTTGCCCGTCACGCACAGCTTCGACTTGTCGGCAACGGGAGCGCCTGCCGCTTCATAGGTAAGCGCGACCGCTTCTGCCCGCTTGGCAAGATACTTGTTCGCCATGCCCATGACAGAATTCTGCTCGTGGACCACCGTGGGCACGCCGAGCGATTCCGCGGCACGACCGACCGGAATGCAGACATAGCCGCCGAACCCGACAACGACGTCGGGCTTGATCTCGCGGAACCAGCGTTTCGCCGCGCCCGTGCTTTTCTGGATCTTCGCAACGGCCTTGACGATGCTCGTAGGATGGTTCCGGTTGAAGCCCGACGCCTCGAAGCCGGTGAACGGAATGCCCGCTTCGCGCACAAGGCGCGCCTCGACGCCTTGCGGCGTTCCCGCGAACAGCACTTCATGGCCGCGCGCCTGCAAAACTTCCGCCAACGCAAGGGCTGGGTTGATATGCCCGGCAGTTCCTCCGCCGGAGAGTATCACGCGCATGCCTACCTCCTACTTCTTCTCTGCGAGCTGCTTGCCGACTGCTCTCTTCTTCGCGCCGCGCCTTTGCGCGCAGCAGCGCGGTCCATACGCCGTCCCGAGCGCGAAGGCGTCCGCCGGGAAGCGACGTCGTCCGCTCGGTAGGGCGCACGCCCTGCCTGCCTGCCACGCCCACGAGAGCCCGCCTGCACGCCTTCGTCAGAATACCCGTAGTCTGCGCGGACGATGCGCAGGTCTGCACGCCTGCGATCGTGCTCGTCGGGCGCAGACGACTGGCGCGATACGCTCAGCACAAGGCCCGCCATGATGAACGACGCGACCAACGATGATCCGCCTGACGATATGAACGGCAGCGGCTTGCCCGTCGTAGGAGCCACGCCGATAACGCATGCCATGTTCAGAAACGCCTGGAACACGATCATGACAGTGATGCTGCATGCGACCATCGACCCAAAATTGTCAGGGGCCGTGCGTGCAATGCGAAGGCCTGCGTACAACAGCAGAACGAACAGCGCTACGACCGCAAGCGCGCCCACCAGGCCAAGCTCCTCCCCGATGACCGCGTAGATGAAGTCGGTCTCCGCCTCGGGCAGATACAGGAACTTCTCGCTCGAATTGCCCAGTCCGACGCCAAGCACCCCGCCTTCGCCGAACGCGTAGAACGAATGGATGAGCTGGAAGCCCGTTCCCAGACCGCCCTTTCCGTCATCCCACGGGTTCATGAACGAGGTCAGACGCGCCAGGCGGTAAGGGGACGAGAAGATGCCCACGACCGCAATAGCGAACAGGACGCCTGCAACGATGCCGATCGTGCGCGCCGAGATGCCGCCCGCCCAGAGCACCGCAAGGATGCTCACTGCGCAGATTGCCATGGTTCCCAGGTCGGACTGCGTGACGTACAAAAACGCGATCGGAACCGCTATCTGGACGAAGATGCTCGCCACGAACATCCGCACGTCCATCTCCCCCATGCGGAACAGCTGGATAGCGCGCGCTGCCGCCAGCACGAACGCGATCTTAGCGAACTCTGACGGCTGCAAGCTCACCGGGCCCAGCTGCAGCCAGCGCGTTGCGCCCAGCTCTTCGGTGCCCATCAGGGCCGTCAGGACAATAAGCATGACAGCCAGCGCCCATATGACGAGCGTCCAGCGCGTCAGCCATTTCTGGTAGGGAATGATTGCGCACAGCACGCAAAGAGCCAGACCGCCGATGGCGAAGAGCAGTTGCTTCGTCACGAACGACGTCGGCGACTCTCCTTCGCTGATAGCTTCGATGGTGGATGCCGAAAACACCATGACAAGGCCGAAGAGCACCAATGCCATGACAGCCAGCATGAACAGGATGCGCGGCCCCATGATTTCGGCAGGAACCGTGCCGAAGCGTCGAACGGGGGCGTTTTGGGAGGGCGTGCTGCGAATTGTTGCGGTGTTCTGCCCAAATGCCATTGCCTATCAAGCTCCCTTTCTCGCGCGCTCTGCCACCAGCCGTTTGAACACGTCTCCGCGCTCTTGGTAGCATGAGAACTCGTCGAACGACGCGCATGCGGGAGACAGCGCGACCACGTCGCCTTCGCACGCCGCGCCAAGCGCCACGTCCAAGGCGTCCTCCATATGCTCCGCTTCGAATACCGCCAGCTCGCCGTGCGCGCTGTCAGCATGCTGGCAGACCCCTCCGAAAGCGGCAAGGAAACGCTCGGCCGAAGCACCGTAGCAGACGACCGCTTTGCAGTGTGCTCGTGCCGCCGAAACCAGCTCTGCCAGGTCAGTGCCTTTGTCGTCACCGCCCAAAAGGACGATAGGACGCACCTCCCCGAATGCCGAAAGCGCTTTGAGCGTGGCGTCCACGTTCGTCGCCTTCGAATCGTTGTAGCAGGCAACGCCATGCACCGACCCGCACGGTTCGATGCGGTGCGCAAGGGGCGTAAAGCTTGCCAGCGCCTCCCGCACGGACGATTCCTCAAGACCGAGCGCAAAGCCGACGGAAGCCGCCGCGAGCGCATTGCTCGCATTGTGCTCGCCTTTGATCTGCAGCGAGGAAGCAGGCAGGAGCCGATGCTCGCAGCCGCGGAAATCAACGCGCAGCACGCCCTCGTCAAGGAAGGCGGCGTTCTCGCTGCCGCACGCATCCCGCATGCTGGCAGAAAGTCCGGCAGCACAGCCGATCGGCACGTAATCGAAACCGCGCTCGTCCCGAGACTGCGCGCGCAGACGCTTGACCTGTCCTTCGCGCACGACGTCGTTCACCGCATCAAGGATGCAGACGCCGTCCGGCGCTTGTGCCAAGTTCGCAAGCACTTTGTACTTTGCCGCAGCGTAATTCTCGAGCGACCGGTGCCATTTGATATGGTCGGGCGTGATGTTGAGCAGCACGGCAACATCCGGGCAAAACTGCGACGTGGATGCAAGCTGATAGGACGAAACCTCCGCAACGAACACGTCGGCATCTCCTGCCGCGACCGCATCAATGCACGCATCCCCGATATTGCCGCACGCAACGGCAGCAAGCCCGGCAGAAGAGAGCACATGCGCCGTCAGGGCAGTCGTGGTGGTCTTGCCGTTGGTGCCGGTGATGGCGACCCAACGCGAACTCGCAGGCGATTCGCGCCACGCGAACTCGACCTCGCTTACCACTTCCCTGCTTGCGCGAAGGGCGTTGCGATAAAAGTCCGAGAATTCGGATATGCCCGGGCTCGCAATGCACAGATGGTAGGCGTCTTCGACCTCTTCGGTGTCGAAGGCGACATGCGCACCGCAAGCGCGCTTCAGCTCATCGGCGAACCGTTCGGCATCCTCCGTGCGCTTGCCCGCCAAAACGGTCAGCGAGTCGACGCGGGAGCCGACCAAGCGCGAAAGGTAGGACGCAGCGGCTTTTCCCGAAGTCCCCAGGCCAAGAACGAGAACATCGCCCAAAGGGGCTGGCTCGCCCTGGTATCCGTGCATTGGTGCCATGAAAACCTCCTAGGCGACGTGCGCCAGCGACTGTGCAAAGTAGACAGAGAACCCGATGGTGGCCAGGATGCCCGAGATGATCCAGAAGCGGATGACCACCTTCGTCTCGCTCCATCCCTTCTTCTCGAAATGATGGTGCAAGGGCGCCATGAGGAACAGGCGCTTCTTCGTGCGCTTGTAATAGAAAACCTGCAGCATGACCGAAAGCGCCTCGGCCACGAACAAGCCGCCGATGATAATGCAGATGAACTCGGTCTTGGTAATGACGGCCAAGCACCCAAGCGCCATGCCGAGGGCAAGGGAGCCCGTATCGCCCATGAAGATGTCCGCCGGGTACGAGTTGAACCACAGAAAGCCCAGGCACGCGCCGGCGATAGCGGCGCTGAAGATAGCGCTGTCCAGCAGGTTCGAACGATAGGCGATCATGGCCATCACGAGCATGACGATCATCACCGTACCCGCCGCCAGGCCGTCCAAGCCGTCGGTCAGGTTGACCGCATTGCACATGCCCATCAGCAGAATGTCGACGAACACCACGTACAGCCAAGGCACTTCGACACCGTCGCCCAACGGCAGCACCGTGGTCAGAACGCCCAGGTCGAAGGTGTAGACGAACGGTATCTCCACCGTCGGCGCAACGCCAAGGGCGTTCACCGCGTACAGGCAGAAGAACGTGGAGATAAGAAACTGCCCCAGAAGCTTCGCTTTGGGCGTCAGGCCGAGCGAACGCTCTTTGACGACCTTCGACGCGTCGTCGAAGAGGCCGAGCGCGCCCGCAAGCAAGGTCGCAGCTACGAGCGAAAGCGTTTCGGGAACGGGCGTTCCCACCGCGATCGCAGCCACTGCCACGGCAACGAGCATGACCACGCCGCCCATGGTAGGCGTGCCCTGCTTCACCAAATGGCTTTGCGGGCCGTCGGCGCGCACCTGCTGACCGATGTGGACACGGCGAAGGAATTTGATGAACAGCGGCATCACAGCAAGCGTGATGGCAGCCGCCAGCACGAACGAAAGGAACGTCAGGAACGTGGGATATGCCGCAAAGATTTCGAACATTTACTTCACCAGACCTTCCGCCAAGCGCTCAAGGCCCATGAAATGCGACGCCTTGACCAGGACTGCATCCCCAGGCGCTACCACAGCGCGCACGGCGTCAAGCGCTTCGTCGCGCGAGGCAACCCAGGAAACGGCAGCATCGTCCATGCCCGCCTGACGCGCGGCGTCGGCCATGGCGCGAGAAAGCTCGCCGACGCACACCAGTGCATCGAGGCCCGCTTGCGCTGCCATGGCGCCCACGCGCTCATGGCCGTCGACGGCAAAGGAGCCAAGCTCCCCCATGTCCCCCAAAACCGCAATGCGACGGCCTTCGACAGAAAGCGCAGCAAAGTACGCCAGTGCAGCCTTCATCGAATCGGGGTTTGCGTTGTAGGCGTCGTTCACGACCGTCCAGCCGCCCGGCGCGCGCAGAACCTCCTGCCGTCCGCCTTCCGCTTGCGCCTCAGCAAGCGCGGCGGCTATTTCTTCAACGCTCATGCCGAACGCCACGCCGACAGCTGCCGCTGCGCAGGCGTTATGGACATTATGCAGGCCGAACACCGGCAAAGTGCACGGGCAGCTTGCGCCGCCTGCATGGAGCGCAAAGCGCGGACGGCCTTCACCGTCAAGCTCCACGTCCGTTGCGAACACCGCCGCATCGGGCGCAGGCGCTCCCGAGCCGTCATAGAGCAGCACGTCGATCCCGCGCGCATCCGTGCGAGCAACCTCGCGCACGAACGGCGTGAACTCGTCGGCCGCGTTCAGCACCGCAACGCCGCTTCCATCCGGAAGGGCTTCGATGAGCTCGGCTTTGGCGCGCGCGATGTTCTCGCGGCTCCCCAGCAGCTCGATATGGCTTTCTCCCACGTTCGTGATCAAGCCGACATGCGGGCGGACGAACGAGCACAGCTCTTCGATCTGGCCTTGCCCGCGCATGCCCATTTCGACCACGACCGCTTCCGTGTCAGCTTCGGCAGAAAGCACGGTCTTCGGCACGCCCAGCTCGTTGTTCTGGTTTGCTTTGGTCGCGACCGTCGCAAACCGCGCCGACAGCACGTCGCGCACGAGGTTTTTCGTCGACGTCTTGCCAGTCGACCCGGTCACGCCGACCACGCGGCCGTGCAGCAGCCCGCGCCAACCGCACGCCAGGTCCCTGACCGCGCGTGCTGTATCGGGCACCTCGATAACGAAGCCTTCGGCCGCGCGCACGTCCGCAAGGACGCTCTCTTCGAGCGCATGGGACGCAAGCACGCCGACTGCACCGCCCTTTATCGCGGCGGCGGCGAAATCATGCCCGTCAACGCGCTCCCCCGGCAGCGCCACGTACAAATCCCCGCGCATGACATCGCGCGAGTCCCAGGTAAGGCCCGTTACGGGCATATCAACACAGGACGGCTCGACCACGAACCGTCCTGCTGTGAAATCTCGGATTTCGATCGGTTTCAATCGCATGCGGAAAGCTCCACCTCTTCCATGACAGCGCGACGGCTACGAGAACGCCCGCTCGAGCTCTTCGGCAGCGACGACACGGTCGTCGAAGGAAAGAACCTTGTCGCCGACGAGCTGGTAGTCCTCATGGCCTTTTCCCGCAATGAGAACGGCGTCGCCCGGCTGTGCCATCGAAATGGCCTTCGCGATGGCAGCGCGGCGGTCGGGCTCCACCTCGAAACGGCCCTCGCCTTCGCCCATGCCCGCAACAATGTCGTCGATGATGGCGAGCGGGTCTTCCGTACGCGGGTTGTCGGACGTGACCACAGCGAAGTCGCCCGCCAGGGCTGCCTTGCCCATGATGGGACGTTTCGCAGCATCGCGGTCGCCGCCGCATCCGAAAACGACAAGAGTACGGCCCTGCGTGATGTTCTTGACCGATGCGACTGCCTTTTCCACGGCGTCAGGCGTATGGGCGTAGTCGACGTAGACCGAAACGCCGCCATCGTGGGCTGCCTGCACGCGCTGCAGCCTGCCAGGAATCTGCGGTGCCTCGGAGAGCGCCTGGGCCACGACGTCCGCCGGATACCCAAGCTGCAGACCGATCCCGAACGCCAGCATGACGTTCGACACGTTGAAGCGGCCGACGAGCGGGTAGTCGAACCGGTAGTGCTCGCCCCGGACGTCCAGGTCGACCGACGTATGGGTGTTGAAGTACTCCACCTTGTGCGGATGGATCTGGGCAGACGGATCGAAGCCCGTCGAAATGACGCTGTCTTCCGCCGCAGAGCAGCGACGCAGAAGCTCCGCGCCCCATGCGTCGTCGATGCAGATCACGCGACGGGACGGGTATTCCTTGGAAAACAGGCGCGCCTTCGCCTCGAAGTACGATTCGAACGTTTTGTGATAGTCGAGGTGATCCTGCGTCAGGTTCGTGAACGCCGTCACGGCAAACTGCGAACCCCACGTACGCTCCAGGTCGAGCGCATGGCTGGAAACTTCCATGGCGACCATGTCGCACTGCGCATCGCGCATGCGCGCGAACAAGCGCTGCAAATCAGGGGATTCGGGCGTGGTGTGCTCGCTTTTCTCCATCTGGCCGCCAACGCGCACGCCGACCGTGCCGATAACGCCCGCCTTGCGCCCCGCGACCTGTGCGATGTGCTCGACCAGATAGGTGGTCGTCGTCTTGCCGTTCGTGCCGGTAATGCCCACCAGGTCGAAGTCGCGCGACGGATGGTCGTAGAAGTTCGCGGAGACGGCGGCCATGGCCTTGCGCGTGTCGGAGACCACCACTTCGGTCACGTCCGTTGCGTCTGCCAGGTAGACCTTGCGCTCTACGACAAGCACCTTTGCACCGCGGTCGATAGCGTCTTGGGCGAACGTATGGCCGTCCACCTTCAGGCCGACAATGCAGAAGAACGCATCTCCCGGCTGCACGCGGTCGCTGCGGTAGGCGATGCCGGAAACCTCCTCGCGCTCGTTTCCGATGACGGTGCAGTCAATACCCGCGAAGAGTTCTTTGCAAGTTTTCGTCATACCGTGTCCTATCTGCGATTCACGCCGCCAAGCGGAACGCTATTCGGCGACGATGCGGTACCTCTCTGTTGCGAACGACATTATATCGCTAAACGCCGCAGTGGTTAACCGGTCGCCCGGAACCTCGGTCGCGCCCACAAAACAAACCAACTGGGAATTCGAGTTCGGCAGGAAGCCCACGAAGGAGATGTTGTAGTTGCCTTCGACGTATCCGCCGCTTTCGCTCGCGTACTCGGCCGTGCCGGTCTTGCCCGCTACCGTGTAGCCTTCGATGGCGGCGTCCTTGCCGGTGCCGTCCTCGACGACGGTCGTGAGCATGTCGGTCACCGTGGCGATGGCCTCTTTGTTCTCGATGACCTGCTCAGTCTTCCATTCGGGCTGCTCGTCGGAGTTCAACCGCTTCATGAGGAAATGCGGCGTGCATTCCACACCGTCGTTGACCAGCGCGCCATAGAAGCGCGCAATCTGCATCGGCGTGACAGAGATACCCTGACCGAAGCTGACGTTGTACGCCTGGATGGTGGACCATTCGCTCACTTCGGACAAGAAACCGCCTGCATCGCCCGGGTAGTCGACGCCTGTCGGCTCGTTGAGGTTGTAGGCAAGAATCTTCTCGTACAGTTCGGTGAATCCGAGCTCGGAAGCCGCAAGCGACGTGCCGACGTTCGAGCTCTGGTCCAGGATCTGTCGAATCGTCATGGTCTCGTCCCCGCGGTCGTGCGCGTCGGAGACGAAGTATTCGTCCGCAGGCAGGTACGCCGGGCAGAACAGCGTATCATCAGGCGAGAACAAGCCAGCCTCCATAATCGCCGTGAACGTCACCGTCTTGAAAATGGAGCCGGGCTCGAATGCCGTCGTAATGGAACGCAGCTCGGTCGAGCCTTCCTTGATATGCTCGCGGTCGGACGGATCGAGGTACGGGAGCGAAGCGCACGCGTAGATCTCGCCGGTGCCGCCGTCGTAGATCAAAGAGTTGCCGCCTTTGCCCTCCAGCTCCTCCGCCGTCAGCACCAGGCGCTCTTCCAGGTATTGCTGCATGCCGATGTCGAGCGAGATGACGATGTCCTCGCCGTCGACCGCCGGCTCGTCTTCGGTCACGCTTCCGGGAATGGTCGCCCCGTCGTCGCCGTAATATTGGGCCGTCAGCTTGCCCGGTTCGCCCGACAGGATATCGTCGTAGTACAGCTCAAGGCCCGTCAGGCCATTGCCGTCCACGTCGATAAGCCCGATGACCTGGCCTCCGACTTCGCCGTACGGATACACGCGCTTCGAGTCGTCCAGGAAGTAGATGCCGTCGAGATTGAGATCCTGCAGTTTTTCGGCACGCTCCATCTCAACCTGTTTCTCCAGGTAGACGAACGTGGTGTCCTGCGTGAGAAGTTTTTTGTAGTCGCTTGCTTTCCCGCCGAGCGCCGACGCTATCTGCTCGGCCTCCCAGTCTGCATCCGTGACATCGCGCGGGTTGCAGTAGACGGTTTTCGCATCGACGCTCGTTGCAAGCACATTGCCGTTGCGGTCGTAGATGGTGCCGCGCTTGGGCGCAAGGGTGATCGACACCGTTCGGGAATCAGCGGCGGCATCGGCATTCTTGCCCGCGTCCACCACCGTCAACTGCACCAAGCGCACAGCGAACACGAGCGAAAGCGCAAGGAACACAAGGATGATTGCTTTTGCGCGACCTTCGCCGAAGATTGCCTGCTCGCTGTAGGAAGAACCCTGGCGAGAACGAGAAGCGGGCCGCGGCGAACGCGACCCGGCATGTCGGTCATGACGTTGCATGCACCGCCCCTAGGAAGCCTGCGATGCCGCCACCGCCAAGCTCTTCGAAAGGGACAGGTTCCCATCGGCGTCGGTCTGCACGACGTCCTCGGGAAGCGTGATGGCGGCGATTTCGGTCGCCGGCACCATGCCGAGGCCTTCCGCCTCGCGCTGAAGGTTGGTCGGATTCGACATCATGCTCTGCCGCACCTCAAGGTCGCCCGTCGTCGAGCGCACCTCGGAAATCTGGGCAGAAAGCTGGTCGGAAGAAATGCTGGAAGTAACCGTGGCCGCAGAAAATGCCACGCGAACGCAGCATACCAAGGCCACGACGATGAGCACGATCGCGCCGATCTTTGCCAAAGAGATCAGCTGCGGGTTGAGCGGGGTCGCATGAGCGCCCCTGCCGCGCATAACGCGGAATTCAGGCTCGCGGTAGGGAATGCGTGCGCGCTCTGGATAATCGTAGCGGTACGCCGGTGCCGCTCCTGCCATGACAGCTCGCCTCCTTCCCGTGTTCTCCGCGACGTCGTGCTGCGTTTCTTGTTCGTTCGTTCATGCCGGAAGGCCGTGCCTGCCGGGCCCTTGCGCACGGAACTGTGCACGTGTCAGAGGCGTTCGGCGACGCGAAGTTTCGCGCTGCGCGCACGCGGATTGCGCTCGACCTCCTCCGCCGTTGGGACCAACGGCTTGCGCGTCACCAACTTCAATACCGGTTTGTTCCCGCACACGCACACCGGCAAATCCGGCGGGCACGTGCAGCCCCTCGCATGCTTCGCGAAGATGTCCTTCACGATGCGGTCCTCAAGCGAGTGGTAGCTGATCACCACGATTCGTCCGCCCGGCGCCAGCCATCTGACGGCGGCCTCCAGCCCTTCGCGCAAAACGTCAAGCTCGCCGTTCACTTCAATGCGCAATGCCTGGAACGTCCGCTTCGCTGGATGTCCACCTGCCCTGCGCGCCGAGGCCGGAATAGCGGCCTTAATGATGTCCACGAGCTGTTCGCTCGTTTCGATGGGACGATCCTGGCGCGCTCGGCAGATGAACTCCGCTATGCGGCTTGCCCACCGCTCGTCCGAATAGTCACGGATGATCCGAGCGAGATCTGCTGCGTTGTAGGTGTTGACGATCTCTGCTGCGTTCAGGGTTTGTTTACCCGGATCCATCCGCATATCAAGGGGGCCATTCTCCTTGAAGGAGAAGCCACGGGACGGCGTGTCAATCTGGACCGAAGAGACCCCGAGGTCGAACAAGAATGCGTCGACGGCAGGGACCTCTGCCTGCACCAGCAGGCGGTCCATATCCCCGAAGTTTCCGCGCAGCAGGCAAAGCTCAGGCCGTTCGCTTTCCGGGATGGCTCCCAGGCGTTCTCCCGCGGCGGCAAGCGCCACTTCGTCCTGGTCTATCCCGATGAGCGTGCCCTCGCGCCCCAGCCGCTTGGCCGCTTCAAGGGAATGCCCTGCCCCGCCGAGCGTTGCGTCCACGAACGCGTGCTGCGTTTTAAGGTTCAAGTGTTCGAGGCACTCGGCGAGCAGGACCGGTATGTGTCGGTATTCGCTTGTCATGTTCCCAGCCTGTTCTACCCCACGAACAACGCGGTCAAGTCCACGTCGTCGCAGAAGTCATCCCAAGCCTGGGCATCCCAGATCTCAAAGTGATCGTCGTCGCCGATGAGCACGACATCTTTGTCCAGCCCTGCGCCCGATCGCAATGCGGAGGACAGGCCGATACGGCCCGACCCGTCGATGACGATGTCATTCGCGCGGGAATTCAAGACCTTGCGTGCTTTGAGGTGCTGGCGATTGCTCGCCGAGTATCCGCCGTCCTTCTCAAACAACGAGTCAACCCAACTGTCGAAGGCGCCGTCCTCGAACACGCACAGATAATCGTTCGTCGGCGAAAGCGTCACGATGACACTGTCGCCCGAAAGGGCTTTACGGAACGCGGCGGGAAGGGAGAGGCGGCCTTTTGCATCGAGTTTGTGGCGGTATTCGCCATGCAAGCCCGCCATCCCCCGCTCCTTTCGCGTTCCGCTCTCTTTCGGTGACGACATTCTATCCCACTTCGCCCCACCCCGCAATGAAACAATCCCACCAACGAGAGGTTGAATCCCCCTTCACCCCACCCTTCGCAAAGCCTATTGGAAGGAAAAACGCAGCCTTTGACAAAGCAAAGTTCCATATATTGCCTGGGATAATAGAGGAACCACAATATATAGATGCCACTTCAAGCGTCGCGCTCGAAAGAAAAAAGTTTGCAAATCTGTGGGAACTGTGGTGGGCTTATGACGCATTTTCGATGACGCCTCGAAGAAACGCTTCGCGATATCTACCCAAAACACCCGCTTGAACTGGTACTTTGTACATATTTTCCCCTGCGTGTGGGGCAAGGTGGGAGAAGGGTGGGACAACTTCCCCGCAAGAACGTTGCAGCCCTCGACCGTCTGGCGCGGAAATCGGCAGCCAAACGGTCGTTCGCAACTCTTTCCTATATATGGCACCGGCATAAGAAGAGAACGCGGTATGCACGCGCCTGCTTCTCGCACTGGACGACGAATGCGTCCGGCAGCAGAGAGACACCTCGAGGCCGCCCCGACAGGCTGACCGTGCGTCTCCCCGAACGCGCTGCGCACCCGGCCGGAAAGTCCGTTCTAGCCGCGCGCTCGCGGATGTGCCGCAAGGTACTCCTCGCGCACGTGCGCGCGAGAAACATGGGTGTAAATCTGAGTTGTCGAAATGTCCGCGTGCCCCAGAATATCCTGAATGACGCGCAGGTCAGCCCCTCCCTCGAGCATATGGGTCGCGAACGAATGGCGAAGCGTGTGCGGATGGAGGTTGCGCACCCCGATAGCCAACCCTGCTCGCGCGACCACGGCATGCAGCGACTGCCGACTTAGCCTTCCGCCGCGCGCATTCAGGAACAGCGCGCCCGTGCGCGCGCCTTTCGCAAGCTCAGGGCGCCCGCTCTCCAAGTACGCGCGCAGTGCCGCCTCCGCCATGCCCGAAATGGGCACTATACGCTCTTTGCTCCCCTTTCCGAACGCGCGCAGACAGCCCTCTTCGAACAGCACGTCGGAAACATTGAGCGCAACCAGCTCGCTCGCGCGCAAACCGCACCCGTACAGCACTTCGAGCATCGCTTTGTCGCGCAGTCCGGTCGGAGAGGCAGGGAAATCCTGGCTGAGCAGCTCGTTCGCCTGCTCCACGCTCAGCACGTCGGGAAGGCGGTCGGGCACCTTCGGGAGTGCCATCGAGGAACAGGGGCTTGAAGCAATGCGGCCTTCCCGCACCAGAAAGCGGTAAAACCCTTTGAGGGCAGAAGTGGCTCGCTTGACGGTGCTTGCTGCAAGGCCTTCCTCCGTAAGGCGCGCCTGGAACGCGACCACGTCGTCGTGCCCCGCCGAAAGCACCGACACTTCCCGCTCCTCCAAAAACGCGCACCATTTTTCGAAGTCGTGAGCGTAGGCAGCAATCGTGTTCGTCGAAGCGCCTCGTTCGACCGAAAGGAAGGAGAGGTATTCTTTCGTGTTCGCGTCCAGCATTGCCAGCGTCCTTCGCGTCCGTCAGCGCATCGACCGCCGCGCCATGGCAGCCTGCACAAACCCCTTGAAGAGCGGATGCGGGCGCGTGGGGCGGCTTTTGAACTCGGGGTGCCCCTGGCATGCCACGAACCAGGGGTGGTCGGGCAGCTCGATCATCTCCACCAGGCGCCCGTCGGGAGAAACGCCCGAAATGGCAAGCCCTGCTTCGGCAAGACGCGCGCGATAGGCGTTGTTGACCTCGTAACGGTGGCGATGGCGCTCGTAGACGACCGTGGCGCCGTACGCATCGAACGCGCGCGTCCCTTCCGCAAGACAGCACGGGTAGGCGCCCAAGCGCATGGTGCCGCCTTTGTCCTCGACGTCTTCTTGCTCCGGCATAAGGTCGATGACGGGAAATGCGGCGTCCGCGTCAAACTCGGTCGACGTCGCGCCTGGCATGAACGCAACGTGGCGGGCGAACTCGCAGACCGCCGCCTGCAATCCCAGGCAAATGCCGAGATACGGCACGCTCTGCTCGCGCGCATACTGCGCTGCGAGAACTTTCCCCTCGAACGCCCGCTTGCCAAAACCGCCCGGCACAAGCACGCCGTCCATTGAGCCCAAGCATTCCATGACGTTCTGGACGCTCAGCGCTTCTCCGTCGACCAGGTGAACGTGCACGCAGCATCCGTTCGCCACGCCTGCATGCTTGAGCGCCTCGCTGACCGAAAGGTAGGCGTCGGGAAGGCTCACGTACTTGCCCACAACGGCTATATCGACGTCCTGGGAGCATTCGGCTGACGCTGCCAAGAACGAACGCAGCGGTTCGAGGTCGATATCCCGGCGTTCAAGCCCAAGCTTGTCGAGTACCTTCACGTCGAAGCCTTGACTGTGCAGGTCGAGAGGGACTTCGTAGATAGATGGAGCGTCCACGCACGAGAGAACTTCCTCAGGGCGCACGTCGCAGAAAAGCGCGATCTTTTCGCGCACTTTGTCGGAAAGATCGTGGTCAGAGCGGCACACGATGAAATCAGGCTGGACGCCGAGAGAACGCAGCTCTTTCACCGAATGCTGCGTCGGCTTGGTTTTGACCTCGTGGGCGGCGGCGATATAGGGCACGAGCGTGCAGTGCACGAAGAGCACATCGCCCGCTGGCTTCTCTTTTCTGAACTGGCGGGCTGCCTCGATGAACGGCTGCCCTTCGATGTCACCGACTGTGCCCCCGATTTCGGAGATGACGATATCCGCGCCGCTTTGGTCCGCAATGCGGCGCAAACGCTCCTTGATCGCTTCCGTCACATGCGGAATGACCTGCACGGTGCCGCCCAGAAAGTCGCCACGCCGCTCGCGCGCGATAAGCGTTTGATAGATGGACCCCTGCGTGAAATTCGATTCCCGCGAAAGGCTTTCGTCGATAAAGCGCTCGTAATGACCCAGGTCGAGATCGCCTTCATGGCCATCGTCGGTCACGAAGACCTCGCCGTGCTGGAAGGGGCTCATGGTGCCCGGGTCGACATTGAGGTATGGATCCATCTTCTGCATGGTCACGCGATAGCCGCGATGCTTAAGCAGGTGCCCCAACGAGGCGGCCGTGATGCCTTTGCCAAGCGACGAGACAACGCCTCCGGTCACAAAGATGTGCTTTGCCATGATGCTCCTCTCGTGCGAGTGCGATGCGGGCACGGCGTCGTTCACAGCGCAAGGAAAAACGCCTGGGGACCGCGTCCTCAAACGTCTTTCGATTGTATTCTCCCCTCTGCCGCGATTCATGATACGTAACGACGATTTAAACGAAGCATCCCGAAGGGCCTTGCGGCCAAAGCCAACTGTTTCGACCTTGTTCACGCACGCCATGCCCGCCCCACGCTGCGCTATAATTCCCCTGTTCGACGCACTTCCACGAAAGGGGCCGCACATCCATGCGCACGGGATTCGATAACGACAAGTACATCACGCTGCAGGCAGAGCGTATTCGGGAGCGCATCTCGCAGTTTGGCGGAAAGCTGTACCTGGAATTCGGCGGGAAGCTTTTCGACGACTACCACGCCTCCCGTGTGCTGCCCGGCTTCGAGCCTGACACGAAAATCCGCATGCTGCAAAGCATGGCAGAGGACGTGGAGATCATCATCGCCATCAACGCGAACGACATCGAGAAGAGCAAAGTCCGCGGCGACTTGGGCATCACGTACGATGAAGACGTCCTGCGCTTGATGGACATCTTCCGCGGCATGGGCTTTCTGGTGGGCGCCGTGGTCATTACGCACTATGCCAGCCAGCCGAGCGCGGACGCGTTCCGCAAGCGCCTTGCCAGCATGGACATCAAAAGCTGCCTTCACTATCCCATTGCGGGATATCCGTACGACATCGAGCACATCGTCAGCGACGAGGGCTTCGGCAAAAACGAGTTCGTCGAGACCGAGCGTCCCCTTGTCGTGGTGACCGCGCCCGGTCCCGGCAGCGGCAAGATGGCCACCTGCCTCTCCCAGCTTTACCACGAGAATAAGCGCGGCGTGAAGGCGGGCTATGCGAAGTACGAGACCTTCCCTGTCTGGAACCTTCCGCTCAACCATCCGGTCAATATCGCCTACGAAGCGGCGACGGTAGACCTGGACGACATGAACACTATTGACCCGTTCCATCTGGAAGCGTACGGAGAGACCACCGTCAACTACAACCGCGACGTGGACATCTTCCCGGTGCTTAAAGCGACCATGGACCGCATCCTGGGCGAATGCCCTTACAAGTCCCCCACGGACATGGGCGTGAACATGGCAGGCCTGGGCATCGTGGACGACGAAGCGTGCTGCGAGGCAGCGCGCATGGAGATCGTCCGTCGGTACTTCCAGACTGCCGTCGAGGTCAAGCGTACCGGCGTGGGCGAAGAGCAGGTGGAAAAGCTCGAACTGCTCATGAACAAGGCAGAGGTCACGCCTTCCGTCATGCGCGCTCGCAGCGCAGCGCTCTTGAAAGAGGAGACCACCGGGCATCCCGCCGGCGCCATGGTCCTGCCCGACGGCCACGTGGTCACCGGCAAGACCTCGACGCTCCTTGGCGCCGCCTCGTCCCTGCTCATGAACGCATTGAAGGGGGTCTCGGGCGTCGACGACGCTATCGACGTGATCAGCGACTCGGTCATCAAGCCGATCTGCCACCTGAAGACCGACCATCTCCAGAGCAAGAACCCGCGCCTGCACTCTGACGAGACGCTCATCGCGCTTGCCGTGAGCTCGGAGGACGACGAGCTGGCGGACCGCCTGATGGACCACGTGCAGGATCTGCGCGGATGCGACGCCTTCTTCAGCGTCATCATCTCGTCGCAGGACGAGACCCTCTACCGCACGCTCGGCATCAACGTCTGCTGCGAGCCGAAATACGAGCAGCACCGCTACTACCATAAGTAGCCTGCTGTTCGCCGCCTGCTCGAACAGCATCTCCGAGAAAAGCGACCGTCACTTTTCCCATTCAGCGCAAGGCCCTGGAAGACATCTTCCGGGGCCTTGCGCTATACCGTAGGGCCACAGGGTACGATGACGCTTCGCCCTAGAAAAACACCTCTGACGCATGGGCGTAGAAGCCCGGATGCTTGTAGCGCAAAAGGACCGTTGGCTCGAAGTTCTTGCGCACGATCGCCCGCATCGGACGCGTCTCCAATACTGCCTGCTCACCGTCCAGGAACACGGCGACCTCCCTGCCCTCAGGGTTGTCCGAAAGGTCGACCTCGACCACGTCGTTCGGCGCGATCACGACTGCGCGCGAGCGCAGCGTGTGCGGGGCAATGGGCACCACGACCAGGCCGCCGAAGCTGGGCGCTACGAGCGGGCCGCCCGCCGAAAGCGCATACGCGGTCGATCCGGTCGCGGTGGCGACCACCAAGCCGTCTCCGCGCATGGACGCGACCGGCTCCCCCGAGACAGAGAACTTGCAGGAGACGATCTTCCCGAGCGCACCGCGCGTGAACGCTGCCTCGTTCAGCGCGAAATAGGAGTGCGCGCCTGCATCGACCAGCGAAACGTCTCCTTCGTCCTCGTCCCCTTCGCACACCACGTCCACGCGCAGGCTCGTGCGCTCTTCGCGCTGCGCTTCGTCTGCCAGCGCGGCGGCTACCAGCGGCACAACGCCTTCGTCTGCTGGATTTGCCAAAAAGCCCAGGTTGCCGAAATTGATGCCGAGAATCGGGACGCCCGATGTACCGACGGCGCGCGCGGTCCGCAGGATCGTGCCGTCCCCTCCAAGGACCACGGCAAGCCCGTACGCTTCGACGCCCGCCATTCCGCCGCACGGCGACAGGGTGCTCATGCTTCCCACATCGCGCAGGTCGACTTCGATCCCTTGCGACCCGAGAAATGCCGCGAGCATAAGCGAGGCATCGATGGCCTTTGCATTGTAATTATTGCGGACAATGAGCACCTTCATAGATTCGGCAACCCTATCTTTGCTAGCATTGGATATTCGTGGGTCCCGCGCTTTCGAACGCTCAGGCCACTCGGTCGTCCATTCGAAACGGGACGACCGAACGTCATTATACGAGGAAACGGATTCAAGGCATGGGCAAGGGGAACAATTCCATCGCGAAGAGCACCGGCATCATGACTGCTGCCACGATGCTTTCGCGCATCACCGGATTGGGCCGCACGTGGGCTATGGCCTTCGCGCTCGGCAACACCATCGTCACGTCCGCATACCAAGTTGCCTACAATATGCCGAGCGTCATTTACGACCTTGTCGCCGGTGGCATCATCGGAACGGCCTTCCTGCCCATCTACCTGCTTCAGCGCGAAAAGCTCGGCGCAGAGGGCGGCGACCGGTTCGCGTCGAACATCCTGAACCTTGCCGTGGTCATCCTCGGTGTGCTCTCCATCCTCGCAAGCGTTTTCGCACCCCAGATTATTGCGACCCAGACGTTCACCGTGTCTGACACCGCGCAGGTCACGCAGACTGCCACGATGTTTTTGCGCGTGTTCGCCGTCCAGATCGTGCTCTACGGCCTCGGTGGCGTCATCACGGGCGTCTTGAACGCTAACCGTATGTACGGTGCCCCCACGCTTGCGCCCGTCTTCAACAATATTGTGGTCATGACAACCATGTTCTCCTACGTGCCTATCTCCGCCGCAAACCCGGACTTCGCACTGTGGTGGCTGGCCGGAGGCACGTCGCTTGGCGTTGCGGTGCAGTTCGGCATCCAAATTCCGATGCTCGTGAAAATCGGGTTCAAGTACGTCCCGAAAATCAACCTGCACGACCCTGCACTGCGGGAGGCAATGCGCATTGCGCTTCCGACGCTCGTCTACATCGCAGGCACGCTCGTTTCCTATTCGTGCCGCAACGCGTTCTCGCTGCAGGCAGGAGAGAACGGCCCTTCCACGCTTTCGTACGCTTGGATGTGGTATCAGCTTCCCTACGGCGTCATTGCCGTGTCCATCTCCACCGCCTTCCTCACCGAGATGAGCGAAGCTATGGCCCGCGGCGACATGGCGACGTTGCGCTCGTACGCTTCGCGCGGTCTGCGCACGACGCTCTTCCTCATCATCCCCCTGGCGGGCATGATGTTCGCGCTCGGCGTGCCGATCATCCAGATCTTCAAGGCAGGCGCGTTCGACCAGGAATCCGTCTATTCGATCGCGCAAGTGCTGCAGTGCTGGGTCGTAAGCCTTCCGTTCTACGCAGGGCAGATGTTCTTCTACCGCGTGTTCGCAAGCCTGCGACAGTTCCTGACCTTCGCGCTGGTGAGCTGCGGTCTGTGCACCGTGCAGATCTTCCTCTACTGGCAGCTCACAACGCCCGAGGTGCTCGGGCTGCTGGGCATTCCGGTCGCCGACTGCGTCTACTTCGCCCTGCAGTTCTTTATCATGGCGCTCATCCTGCGCAAGCGGGTCGGCGGGTTCGGTTTTATGAGCACCGTCTGGATGGGGGCACGGACTATCGTCGCCACGGGAATCGGCATGGCCGTCGTCGAAGGCATCCTGCTGCTCATCCCCCTTCAGCCCTCCATTGGCGCTGCGCTCGTGGAGATCGTGCTCTGCGGTACCGTGGGCCTTATCGTGACCTTTACGGTCTGTCGCCTCCTGCGCATTCCTGAAATGGACTTCGTCGTCAATATCTTGCGGAAGATCGGCACGAAGCTCGGAATCGTGAAATCGCCGCGCGGCAAGCACGCAAAGCGATAGCTTCCTAGTCCACCGGACGTTTGTAGTCGGGCTCTTCTGTCAAGACGACAGGGCCGTCTTCAGTGATGGCGACCGTCTTCTCGAAATGGGCCGAAGGTTTCCCGTCCTTCGTCACGACAAGCCAGCCGTCAGGCATGGGCCGCGTTTTGCGAGTGCCCATGTTGATCATAGGCTCGATTGCAAGCACCATTCCAGGCTGTAGCACGATGCCGGTATGACGGTGCCCGTAGTTCGGCACATTCGGCTCTTCGTGCATAGCGCGCCCGATACCGTGCCCGACATATTCGCGCACTACGCCATAGCCCTCGCGTTCTGCCAAAGACTGCACGGCATGCCCGATATCTCCCAGCCTGTTTCCTGGGCGCGCTGCCGAAATGCCGGCCCACATGCACTCTTCAGTGACGCGCAGAAGGCGCTTTTTCTCCGGCGGCACATTCCCGACCGGGTACGTCCATGCATTGTCGCCGACCCAGCCGTCAACGATGGCGCCTGTGTCTATAGAGAGGATGTCGCCGTCTTTCAAAACGACGTGCGCTGAAGGAATCCCGTGGACGACCTGTTCGTTCACGGACGCGCAAATGCTGCCCGGAAAGCCAGCGTACCCTTTGAACGCCGGAATGCCTCCTGCGGCCCTAATCTCCGCCTCGACGAACTCGTCGATTTCCAGTGTTGATATTCCCGGCTGTACCAGACGTCCCGCCTTGCGCAAGACCATTGCCGATATACGGCCGGCTTCTCGCATGGCTTCGATTTCCGAAGCCGTCTTGATGATAATCCCCACGTTGCGCCTTCTTCTCTCCCTGATG
>DVGB01000033.1 GCA_018712955.1 Candidatus Aveggerthella stercoripullorum | reverse complement strand
GCCATATTGCCGAAGCCGATGAAGCCGACGTTCATTGAAGTGTCCACGAGCGTTCCTTTCGTGCGGGTGCAAGGCTCACAGCGAGCGTTCATATCCTACCACCGGGGCGCCCTGTCCGCAGGACGTAACGGATGCACGCTGCCCACTGGGCCTGTTTCGTTCGTCTCGCGGTCGAAGGCGTTGGGTTTGCTGTGTCGGGCTTCCCGTTGTAAGTGCGTGCGGTCGTGTCAAAGCGAAATGCTCAGGGCGGTCCTTCGTCTTCCGTTTGCCGCCTGCGAAGGTGCGTACGTGTTATGAATTCAAAGTTCGTAACACCGCACGAGCGTAAGTGTGATATCTTTTCAATTCGTAACACTCATGTGGGTGCTGGGCGCAGCACAGTGGCGCAAAAGACCGCACTCTGCAGCGGAAATCTACGTCACATCGTGAAAGCACGCGCAGGCAAAGCACGGCAGGGTTTGCATTGCAGAAGGGCATGCGGAACCGTGGAAAGGCTCCACGCAGGAAGAAGCGAGCAGAACCGCGGAAAGCCCGTGCGGAGGGAAAGCAGGAAAAGCATGCGGAACCGCGAAAAGACCGCATGCAGGAAAAAGCCGCGCGCATTTTCGAGGGAAAGGGAGGGGCATGACGGACTTCGGGAATACGTGGACGCGCCGTTCGTTCGTGAAGCTTGCGGGTGCTACGGCGATGGCGACAGCGTTCGGCGGCACGCTGGCGGCGTGCGCAGGCTCGGGAGCAGGCAGCTCTTCGTCCGTTTCGACGGGAGGCGCGGCGGAACCGTCCGCCGCGCGCAGCCAGGTCATCGTGTCCATGACGCCAAGCTCTGAGCCTGCTGCGGGCTTCGACCCGTTCGTTTCCTGGGGATGCGGCGAACATGTGCATGAGCCGCTCATCCAGTCCACGCTCATCACCACGAACGCAGACCTTGAGTTCGAAAACGACCTGGCCGTGTCGTATGAATGCTCGGAAGACGGCCTTGTGTGGACCTTCGTTATCCGCAATGACGTAAAGTTCACGGACGGAGAGCTGCTTACAGCGGATGACGTGGCGTTCACCCTCAACGGCATCAAGGCGTCGGAGGCGGCCCAAGCTGACCTTTCCATGGTAAAAGAGGCTGTAGCCCTGGATGACACCACGGTGGAAATTCGCATGGAAAAGCCGTTCAACGCCCTGCTGTACACGCTTGCGGTAGTGGGCATCGTGCCCGCGCATGCGCACGGCGAAGACTACGGATCGCATCCTGTCGGGTCGGGCCGCTACATGCTCGAGCAATGGGACAAAGGCCAGCAGGCAATCCTCGTGGCGAACCCGGACTATTACGGCGAAGCACCGCTCATGGAGCGGCTGGTGGTCGTGTTCATGGAAGAAGACGCCTCCCTTGCGGCAGCGCAGTCCGGCCAGGTGGACGTGGCGTACACGTCTGCCACGCTGGCGGGCGCGCAGGTTGAAGGCTACGACCTGCTGAACTGCGCGTCGGTCGATTCGCGCGGCATATCGCTGCCTTCCATCGCGCCGGGCGGCACGAAGGTGGAAGCGGGCGTCGAATACCCGACGGGCAACGCGACGACGTGCGACGAGGCGTTGCGCCGGGCGATTAATCTTGCGCTTGACCGCCAGGGCATTGTCGATGCGGTGCTGGGCGGGTACGGCACGGTTGCTTACAGCGTGAGCGACAACACGCCGTGGGCTTCTGACGACATGCGCTGCGAACATGATTTCGACGCAGCGTGCGCCCTGCTTGACGAAGCGGGCTGGGTCGCAGGCGAAGACGGCATGCGCCAGAAGGACGGCCAGCCTGCCGCATTCGACCTTTGGTATGCTGCGGGCGACTCGGTGCGTCAGGCGATTGCGGCGGAATTCGCGAACCAGATGGCGGAGCTGGGCATTGCGGTCACCATCCGCGGCGGCAGCTGGGATGAGATCTACGCGCGCCAGTACGCTGACCCGGTCGTGTGGGGATGGGGCAACAATTCGCCTATCGAGGTGTACAACCTCAACTACTCTTCCGGGACGGGCAACTATGCCTGCTATGAGAACGCCGTCATCGACGCTCACTTCGACGAAGCGCTCGCGCAGTCGCGCGTGGAAGATTCGTACGAGCATTGGAAGCTTGCCCAGTGGGACGGGACGGAAGGGTTCGCCCCGCAGGGTGCGGCGACCTGGGCGTGGATTGCCAATGTCGACCATCTTTATTTCTGTCGGTCGGGGCTGGATGTCGCCGAGCAGAAGCCGCATCCGCACGGTCACGGCTGGTCGCTCGTGAACAACGTCGACCGCTGGAGCTGGGCGTAGGCCTGCCCGCCTGCGTCGGCAAAGCGAACGCCCGGAAGGAAAGACCGCGAGGTTTGAAACGCATCCTGCAACAGGTTCTTAAATTCGTGCTGCTCATGGCGGCGGTGAGCATTATTGTCTTTTTGCTGGTGGACGCGTCGCCTGTCGACCCGGTTCAAGCGAACGTCGGCCAGGCTGCCTACGTGAACATGAGCGAGGCAAAGCGTGCGCAGCTTGCCGCCTACTGGGGCGCAGATACGCCGGTATGGGAGCGCTATGCAGCATGGGCGTCTTCGCTCCTGCAGGGGGATTGGGGCACGTCGCTGCGCTACAACGCGCCGGTTCTCGACGTTATTGCGGTGCGTGCGACGAACTCGCTTGCGCTCATGGGGATTGCGTGGGTCGCAAGCGGCCTGATCGGGTTCGCGCTCGGGGTGGCGGCGGCCGTCTTTCGGGGTCGAGCGATAGACCGTGCCGTCAAAGGCTACTGCTATCTGCTGGCGTCAGTCCCCACGTTCTGGCTGGGCCTTATGTTCCTGATGGTGTTCGCAGTCTTCCTGAAATGGTTTCCGATAGGGTTTTCGGTGCCTATCGGCATGTCCGCGGCGGACGTGACGCTGGCAGATGCCGCAAGCCACCTGGCCTTGCCCGCTGCGGTGCTTTCGCTGACTGGAGTGGCGAACATTGCGCTGCACACGCGCGAAAAGGCAATCGACGTCCTGGAGGGGACGTGCATGCGCTTTGCGCGGGCGCGCGGTTTGGGGATAGGGGCGGCCATGCGACGCCATGGCCTGCGCAACCTGGCAATGCCGGCGATTACGCTGCAGTTCGCATCCATTTCGGAGATTTTCGGCGGATCGGTGCTGGTGGAGCAGGTGTTTTCGTATCCGGGCCTTGGCCAGGCGGCCGTGACGGCCGGGTTAGGGTCGGACGTCGAGCTTTTGGCGGGCATCGCGCTTTTTTCCGCGGCGCTCGTGTTCGCGGGCAATCTTATCGCGAACGTGCTGTACAGCGTTGTCGACCCGCGCCTGCACTCTGGTCGTGGCCGTGGGCGGCGTTTTGCGGTGCTTCGCATGCCGAAACGTGCGGGAAGGCCGGATTCGCGTGCTCGTTCAAAGGGTTCGTCCGTAACGCACGGTGGCGAAAGAGCCGCTGATGCAAACGATAGTCGTCAGCAGACGGAGCCCGTGCTTCGCGAGAGCAGGGTCGGCGTCTCGCATGCGCATGCTGCCTGCGTGAGCACCGTGCTCCATCGTCCTCCTCGGCAGCGTGCGGCAAACCGTCGACTGACGCTGGCTGCGTTTATCGCGACGGCAGGGGTGCTTGCGGCGGTGGTGGCAACGGGGCTTGTCCTTGCGGATGCGGCGGCGGTAACCGACTTCGCGCAGAAGAGCCTTGCGCCCTGCGCTGCCCATCCTTTCGGCACGGACTGGATGGGCCGCGATATGCTTGCCCGCACGCTCGCAGGGCTTTCGACAAGCGTGCTCGTAGGGCTTTTGGCGGCAGGCTGCTCAGCGCTTATCGCGCTGGTGCTAGGGACGGTCGCCGCGCTGGGCGGCAAGCGTGCGGACGCGGTGGTCACCTGGATTATCGACCTGGTCATGGGGGTGCCCCATATCGTGCTGCTGGTGCTCATATCGTTTGCGCTCGGCAGGGGCTTTTTCGGCGTGGTGGTGGGCGTCGCGCTTACGCACTGGCCGAGCCTTGCGCGCGTCGTGCGTGCCGAGGTGCTCCAATGCAAGGAGGCAGGCTACGTGAAAACGGCGCGGAAGCTCGGTGCAGGCCGTGTGCGCATTGCGCTTCGCCATGTCTTTCCGTTCGTGCTCCCGCAGTTCATCGTGGGCGCAATCTTGCTGTTTCCTCATGCCATTCTGCATGAGGCGTCCATCACGTTCTTGGGGTTCGGCCTGCCTCCGGAACAGCCGGCAATCGGCATCATCTTGAGCGAAGCGATGGGCTATCTGTCGGCAGGAATGTGGTGGCTTGCGGTGTTCCCGGGCGTGACGCTCGTGCTCGTGGTGCTCCTGTTCGACGTTGCCGGGTCGAGTTTGCGCAAGCTGGTCGACCCGCATAGGGCGCAGGAGTGAGGCGGTCGGAATGACAAGGGACAGCAGGGAAGAAGCCATGCGCGAAACGGGTATTGTCGAAAAGGATGCCTGCACGACGAAGCGGGAGCTTGAGACGGGAGACACGGTGGTGGAGCAGGGTGCCACGCTGACGGAACGTGCTCAGGGAATGCATGAATCCCGTTGCCATGCTGCCACTGAACGGCATCATCACCATTCGCACGCAAACGATTCCCGTCACGAGGGCGGGCACCATCTGCTTCAAGTAGAGGACCTGAGCGTTTCGTTCGAGATGTACGAAACGGACGCGCCGTTCTTCCGTGCGAAAAAACAGACCGTGCGCACGATAGAGAACCTGAGCGTGTCCGTGCACTATGGCGAGATTGTCGCCATAGTGGGCGCGTCAGGTTCGGGCAAAACGCTGTTGGCAGACGCCGTCATGGGCATGTTCGAGCCGAACGCCCTGGTGGAAGGACGTATATGGTTCGACGGCGTACGGCAGGACGCGGCGGGGCTTGCGCGCTTGCGCGGCAGGGGCGTGTCGCTTGTCCCCCAGAGCACGGCCCATCTTGACCCGCTCATGAAAGTCGGCCGCCAGGTACGCGGTGTGGCGCGGACGCGCGAAGAGCGCTTTCTGCGTGCCGAAAAGCAAGCGCAGCTGTTTGCGCGCTATGGCCTGGCGTCCGAGGTTGCCGACCTCTACCCGCACGAGCTGTCCGGCGGTATGGCGCGGCGTGTCCTGCTCTGCTGTGCGCTCATGGACGGTCCGAAGCTGATCGTGGCAGACGAGCCGACGCCTGGTCTTGACCTCGATCTCGCGGTGCGCGCGCTTGACGATTTCCGGACGTTCGCGAACGAAGGCGGCGGCGTGCTGCTCATCACGCACGATATCGAGCTTGCGCTGCGCGTGGCGGACCGCATTGCTGTGTTCAAAGAGGGGACGGTCGTGGAGGAGACTGCTGTCGCGAATTTTGCCGACCCGCATTTGCTGCAGCACCCGTTCACGCGCGCGCTCTGGCATGCCTTGCCTGAACACGAGTTCGCGTCGGGCGACGCGCACGACGAGGCCAGGCCGCCTGCATGCCCAGCAAACGTTGCGTCCGAAGACGACGGGGCGTCGCGTTCGTGCCAGCGTGCGCTCGAAGCACGTTCAATCACATTCGGCCACGACCCGTCGCGCCCGCTCTACCGGGATTTTTCGCTTACGGTCGAGCCGGGAGAGCGTGTGGCCCTGGCCGCCCCGAGCGGGTTCGGCAAGACGACGCTGTGCCGCCTGCTTGCGGGCTACGAAGTGCCGCAGCAAGGAAGCGTGCTCGTCGACGGCGAGCCTTTGCCGCGCACAGGGATATGCCCGGTGCAGTTGATTGGGCAACGTCCTGAAGAGACGATCGACCCGCTTGCGCGCATGGAGGCTGCTCTGGAAGAAGCAGGCGAAGTGGATGAACGCTTGCGTGAAGCGCTCGGCATCAAAACGGCATGGTTGCGCCGGTATCCGCACGAGCTGTCCGGCGGAGAGCTGCAGCGGTTCTGCATCGCCCGCGCGCTCGTGGCAAATCCGCGCTATCTGATCGCCGACGAAATATCGACCATGCTCGATGCGGTAACCCAGGCGCAGCTGTGGGAGTTCTTGCGAAGTGAAGCCGAGACACGCGGCCTTGGCCTGGTGTTCGTATCCCATAACCCTGCTCTTGTCGAGCGCATTGCCACGCGTGTGGTCGACTTGGAGAAGGAAGCGCGTGCGCACTAGGGGCGTGTCGGATGCTGCCGTACGGGGGATGGTAAACGTCGCGGACGGCGCGGCGCGTCCTGTGCGAACGCTATCGCGGTGCCAGCGTGCGCTGCGACTGCGCCCGTTCGGTCGCCTGTCGGCAGAGGGCGGCATGGACGGTCGTTGGAGCGCGGGGTGTCATCATGGGGGAAGGGATTGTTTCGGAAGCAGCGCTTTATCCTTAAAAGAAGATAACCATACTTGACGTTATTCTGAAAACAGCATAATATCCCTCGGAGAACGCCTTAATACAGGCAGGGCTGTCCTTGCATTAAGGCGGGAAACCGATCCTAGGAGGGATGATATGAAGAAGCACCTTCGCTTCATGATCGCGGCAGTGCTGACGTTTGCCCTGGTGGGCATGTTCGCGCTGGCGGGCTGCTCTTCCAGCGCGACGGAAGAGAGCACGGCGGAAAGCTCCAGCAGTGCGACTGCGAGCACCGAAGAGTCCTCGTCCGAGGCTGCCGAAGCCGTCGAGCTGCAGATCTTTGCAGCGAATTCGCTGTCCGAGGCTATGGACAAAGTCCAGGAGCTCTACAGCGAGACTCACGAGGGCGTCACGTTCGCTGACACTCAGTACGAAGCGTCCGGCACGCTGAACGAAATGCTTGCTGCCGGATCGTATGCCGACATCCTGATCACTGCGTCCAAGGGCACTATGGACACGGCGGTCGAAGAGGCCTACGTCGACGAAGGCACTCGCTTCGACATGTTCACGAATGACCTGGTCATCGTGGCGGGCGAAAACTCTGATATCACGGAGGTCACGCTTGACGACGTGGCGACCGGCCAGTACACCGTGGCCGTGGGCGACGACAACGTTCCCGCCGGCAACTATGCCAAGCAGGCTCTCTCCACGGTCGGCTGCTGGGTTGACGAAGAGGGCACCACGGGCTCTGAGTCCGACGGCAAGGGCGGCACTTTTGACGGCACGCCGCTTGCGGGCCTCGTGACCGAAGGCTCCAGCGTGGGCAACGTCTGCTCGTACGCCAACTCCGGCGACGTGGACCTCGCCTTCGTCTACACCTCCGACGTCTACCGTTTTGGTGGCGTGAAGATTGTGGGCACGGTTCCGTCCGACACGCATAAGAACATCATCTACCCTGCGGCTGTCTGCGCCGACTCCGAGAACGCTGAAGCTGCAGCCGCATTCCTCGACTGGTGCACCACTGACGAGGAAGCTCTGAAGATCTGGCAGGAGTGGGGCTTCGAACTGGCTTAGGAGTTCCGCCGTTCTACAAACGGTGGAACGGCTCGACGCTGCAGTCGAAGCTGGCGGCTCATCTGGCGCTCCAAGCCCTCCTCGCGTACCGAAGTACGCTTCGTCAGGCTTTCGCGCCAGCTGCACTCGCCAGCTTCGACCTTGCTGACGTCACGAACGACCTGGGTGACAAAATGCTCTTTCGCAGGCATTGGCGTCAGCCTGGGAGCGAGGTTCGTCACGAGTGCTTTTGCGAGCGTTGACGTCAGCCGAAGCGTTGGGGACGTTTCGGAATCCTTGCCAGGGGCTTTCGAGGTGCGGTATTTTAACAAACCGCGTCGAGCTAATGTGACGGGAGGACGGACGTTTCGTTCGTCCTCCTTCTCATGAACAGGGGACAGACCATGAAACGAAGGGGAATCGCGGCGTGCGTGGTTGTGCTTATGCTGGCGGCGAGCATGCTCGTGCCGACGGCAGCATGGGCGCAAGGGGATGGCGCAACGGAAGGTGCTCCGGCGAGCCAGTCGGCAGCCGAAGGCAACGCTGGCTCCGAGGCGCTGGAGGCCGCTTCCGACGCGAAGCAGGCGGACGGCTCGGCTGCCTACGGAGAGGTGACGGTTTCGGCCGAGGCTGACGCGGCGCTCATGGAAGGCGCGGATTTCGCGCTGGGGGATTTCTCGCGTGCGCAGAAAGGCTCGAATCGCGACCAGGACGGCGTGTACCGCGGTTACTGCTATTACATGGGCTCGAGCGCGGACTATGCCGTGGCGGTGGCGACGGAAGGCTTTGTGGTGGTCCATGTTCCGCAGGGCGCGGCGAATCTGTGCGACATTTCGAGTCCGGATGTGCAAGGGCAGGTCAAACAGTATTTCATTGCCCTGGACAATGCGGCCATGAACGGCGGCGTCTTCATGGGCGAAGACGTGCCGTGGTACTTCACGAGCGATGCATCCTATGCGATCGACGGCGTCGTGTTCAATTTCGGGCAAGAGGTGAAGGAAGGCTCTTTCTATACGTGCGTGATCGGGGAGGACGGCTCCGATGTCGTCTCGGACGACACGGTGGTGCTCACGCATGCGGATTTCGCACACGTGGTACCGCCTGACAAGGTAGAGATCGCCCTGCCTGCGCAGGGCTTCGCGGCATTCCAAGAATTCCTGTCGGATATTGATTTCAGCCCGCTGTGGGTCACGCTCAAGACGACGGGCACCGCTATCGTCTTCATTTTCATCCTGGGCTTGGCGGCGGCGTATTTCAGCCTGCGCATTCCAAAGCGCGCGCAGGATATCGCTGACACCGTTTTCACCATTCCCATGGTTTTGCCGCCGACGGTCTGCGGCTTCCTGCTTTTGTGGGTGCTGGGGAACAACACGGGATTCGGCCGGTGGCTTGCGAGCATGAACATCCATCTCACCTTCAGCTGGGAGGCGACGGTTATCGCGGCGGTCGTCGTCGCGTTTCCGCTCATGTACCGCAGTGCGCGCGGTGCGTTCGAAAACCTGGATCCGAACATGCTCGATGCGGCGCGCACGCTTGGCTGGTCGAACCTCCGCATCTTCTTCAAGCTGATGTTGCCGCTGTCCTGGAGCTCTATTGCAGCGGGCACGGTGCTTGCGTTCGCCCGTGCGCTCGGGGAATTCGGCGCGACGCTGTTTTTGGCGGGCAACTACGTGGGCATCACGCGCACCATCCCCATCGCCATCTACTTCGAATGGATGAGCGGGAACTGGGAGGTCGCCATGTTCTGGACGGTGATCATCATCATCTTCAGCTTTATCGTGATCCTGTTCATCAACCTGTGGTCGCGCCGGACGACGAAGTACCGCCGCCGCGTCGAGTAGGGAGTTTGCATGAGTTTGGAAGTCGACATCAAAAAGCGTTTCGGCACGTTTGAGCTGGACGTCCAGCTTCAGGCGGGATCCGAGACGCTCGGCTTGCTTGGTGCGTCAGGCTGCGGCAAAAGCCTTACCATGCGCTGCATCGCGGGCATCGAGCGTCCCGACGAAGGCCGCATCGTGGTGAACGACACCGTTTTCTTCGATTCCAAAGCGGGCGTGAACCTGACGCCGCAGGAGCGCAAGACCGCGTTGCTGTTCCAGAACTACATGCTGTTTCCCAACCTGACGGTCGAAGAGAACGTGGGCGCGGGCATTGGCAAAAACGTGCCGAAAGACGAGCGGGCGCGCATCATCGAAGGGGAGCTGCAGCGGTTCGGCCTGTCCGGCTTCAACCGGCGCTATCCTTCGCAGTTGTCGGGCGGCCAACAGCAGCGCGTGGCGCTTGCGCGCATGCTGGCGGCGCGGCCGGGCATCCTCATGCTGGACGAGCCGTTCTCGGCGCTCGATGCGCATCTCAAAGGCGTGCTGGAGCAGAACCTCGTAAGCCTGTTCGATGCGTTCGAAGGCACCATCCTGTACGTGAGCCACGACATCGACGAAGCGCTGCGTTTTTGCGACCGTATCGCGGTCATGGAAGCGGGCCATGTCATGGAGCAGGAGACGGGCGAAGAGCTGGTCGCGAACCCGCGCAGCACGGCGGGCATTAAGCTTTCCGGCTGCAAGAACGCGACCGAGGCGCGCTATGTCGACGACCATCGCGTGTGGCTGCCGCGCTGGGGTGTTTCGGTCGCCACGGACAAGGCGGTGCCGAAGGGCGTGAAGACTTTGGGCGTGCGTGCGTTCTTCCTCGAGCGGGCGGACGGTCCGGGCGAAAACGCATTTCGTGTGCGTGTGGACCGCGTGAGCGACTCGCGCTTCGAGCGAACCGCCTTGGTGGCGTTTCTCGACCGCGAGGATGACGTGGCTTTGCAGGAGGACTCTGCTGCCGACGAGATGCACTACCTGCATCAGCGCATGTTCTGGCGTTTCGACAAGCTGTCGGTTCCGCGCGAGCTGCTTCCCGAGCGAGGCCAAGAGCTGTGGGTGCGCATTCCAAAGAACAAGGTGTACCTGGTCGAACGGTAGCTCGTCGCAGCGGACGGGCCTTGGTGCGTGGGGCGTGCGACGGATTGAAGGCCGACGCGGACGGCAGATTGCTCCGAACGAGCGCCCTGGGCGCAGGTGGACGTGCGTGTTTCGGCGCGTTCGCCTTCTTGCACGCGGGGTTGCCAGGTCGTTGCCTTCAAGCCGTGTTCATGCCCTATACTATTCCCTCGAACGAGAACAAAGGGGGCTTTGTGAAGGATTCCCACGGACGGACTATAGACTACCTGCGGATTTCGCTCACCGACCGCTGCAACCTGCGGTGCATCTACTGCATGCCGGAAGAAGGCGTGTGCTCGCTTTCGCACGAGGACATCCTGACTTTGGAAGAGATAGAAACCATCGTCGAGGTTGCTGCCGAAATGGGGTTCAAGCACATTCGCCTGACGGGCGGCGAGCCGCTCGTGCGCAAAGGCGTCGTGGACTGCGTTCGTCATATCGTAGAAACGCCGGGCATCGAGCGTGTGGCCATGACTACGAACGGCATTCTGCTCCCGCAGATGGCAAAAGACTTGCGGGCGGCGGGACTTTCGCGCGTGAACGTGTCGCTGGACACGCTGGATGCCGACCAGTTCCGTTTTATCACGCGTCGGGGCGAACTGGCGGATGCGCTGGCGGGCATTGACGCGGCGCTTGAGGCGGGTTTGAACCCGGTGAAAGTGAACGCCGTGGTGGTGCGCAGCCTGGATCAGGATTTGCTCGAGTTCGCGAAGCTTTCCCTCGACCGGCCGTTGCACGTGCGCTTTATCGAGTATATGCCAGTGGGCGAAAGCTCCGGGGTTGACGGCTGCGGCTGGGGTCCTGAGGACGTGATCGACTCCGACGACGTTGTGCGCATCGTGAGCGAGCGGGCGCAGGAAGCAGGGCTCGGGCCTCTTCTGCCGCTCAACGAAGCGGCGGCAGAGGGCTGGGGTCCGGCGCGCTATTTCCACTTCGAGGGTGCGCTGGGCACGGTGGGCGTCATCTCGCCCATGTCGCGCCATTTCTGCAAGGAATGCAACCGCTTGCGCTTGACCGCGGACGGCAAGCTGCGGCCGTGCCTTTTCTCCGACTTGGAATATGACGTGCGCACGCCCGTGCGCGCGGGGGATAGGGACGGTGTGAAAACGGCCATTCTGGAGGCGCTTGGGCACAAGCCCGAAGACCACTTCGATATCGTGGGCACCGAGCGCAAGATGAGCCAGATTGGCGGTTAGTCTGTTCTGCCGGCCTGCCGACCGACCGGCAGAACAACTCGACGCTGCGGCCCGCCTTGACGGCACTCCTGACGCTCCAAGCCCTCTTTACGTCCCTCCAGGCCGCCGTCGGGCTTTCCCACCAGTAGCACTCGTCAGCGGTCCTCGCTGACCTTTAAAACGACCGCGAACGAACGGAGCATTCCATGACTGAGCAGAAACTCACGCATATTGACGAGAAGGGCGACGTCCGCATGGTGGACGTCTCGCAGAAGGCGGACACGGAGCGCATAGCCATTGCCGAAGGCTTCATCTCTATGCACCCGGAAACGCTGGAGATGATTGCCGGAGGAACGGCAAAGAAAGGCGACGTTTTGGCGTGCGCGCGCGTGGCGGGCGTCATGGCAGCGAAGCAGACGAGCAATCTCATTCCCATGTGCCATCCGCTCAACATCACGAAGGCGAAAGTGGACTGCACGCCGGTGTTCGCGGGCGAGCGCGCGGATGGACGCGTGGGCATCCACATCACCACGACCTGCGGCGTGACCGGCAAGACGGGAATCGAGATGGAAGCGCTCACGGCTGCCTCCGTGGCATGCCTGACCGTCTACGACATGTGCAAGGCCGTAGATCGCGGCATGGAAATCCTGGATGTGCGCTTGCTGCGCAAAGAGGGCGGCAAGTCCGGCCTCTGGCAGCGCTCGTGAGAAGAGGGGCCAGTCGCTCTCTCATAATCCAGGCGGGCGAAGCGATGCCCCCGACCTCTGCGCGTTCGCAGGGGTCGGGGGCGTTTTCTCAATGTTGCGGGGTGACCTTGCCTTCGTGGCCTGGTTCGGCAAGCCAGGCTTCGAGTACGCTTGTATCGGCGATATAGTTATCGTCGCAATACAGGTATACCAATTTTTCGAGGCCGGCGATATCAAGACCGGTGAGCAGGTTATCGGAACAGTCGAGGTAACTGAGCTTCGTGTTGGCCGAAACGTCGAGCTTCGCAATCTGATTCATGCTCACATCGAGCGTTTCCAGGTTTGCAAAGCGGCTCACATCGATTTCGTCCAGGCTGTTGCCCGTTACATCAAGGTAGGTAAGCGCGTCAATCGTGCCCAGATTGAGCGTTTCAAGGTAGTTCCAAGTTACCGCGAGGCTTTCCAGTTCCGTGCAGGAGCTTACGTCGAGCGCCATCAGCGCATTGCCGCCCGCTTCCAGCTCCACCAGTCCCGCACAGCCGTCCACGACGAGCGTCGTGAGGTCGCATCCGTAGCAGTTTAGGAACGCAAGGTCGGCGCATCCGGTCGCATCGATGGTATCGACGCTTGCGAACTCGACGTCCACGCTGCGCAGCGCAGCGCCTGCAAGCGTGCGCGGAAGAACCAGGTCTGCTTCAGGCCCGGTATAGGAGAATACGTACGCGCCGGGGCCGTAGTACCTGAACAGCTCTTCCGGGTCGTCCAGGCTGACGAGTTCGCCCACTTTATACTCGTCGTTTTCAGGAACGACGACGCCTGAGAACCCGTTCTCTTCGAAGGGAGTCACCGTGGTCGGTCCGGGTTCGGGATCGGGTTCCGGTTCGGGCTCCTCGGGCGGGATGTAGCCGTCCAGCACATCGCGGTCGAAAACCATGAACATCTTCGCTGCCTGCGCGCGCGTGGCGGTTGCCTGCGGCTGCAGGTAGTACGAGCCGTTGATGACGGTGCCGCCCATGATGCCGTTGTCGACCGCCCAGCCGAGGTATTCCTGCGCCCAGCCGGAGACCAGGTTCCATTCGTTGATGCGCATGGCCATCCAGCAGTCGGAAGAGACGTCCATGCCGACGACCAGCTCTGCGTACGCGCCGAGCATCTTCACGAACTGTTCGCGCTGGACGGGGTCGTTCGGTGCGAAGGTTCCGTCCGGATACCCTTCGATGATGCCTTCGCTCTTCGCCCAGGCGACTGCCTCTCGGTAGTAGTCGCCGTACGAGACGTCCGAGAACCCTCCGGTGCCGCTGGCAGAGGGCTCGCCCGCCATGCGGTGCAGGATGACGGCGACCTGGCCGCGCGTAATGGGGTCTTCCGGGCCGAAGGTGCCGTAGCCATCGCCACCGTAGCCGCCCATGAGGCCCGAATCGACGATATAGCCCAGAGCTCCTTCGGCGATGTACCACGCGCCGGGAGGCGTGTCCAAGAACAGCTCGCACGACTCGTTCCATTCAATCTGGAAGGTCCGCTGGATGCTGCCGTGGTAGTTGCCAATGCCGGAGATGGTGACGGTTGCCGTGCCACGCGTTGTGTTGTTCGCGTAGGAAACGGTGTAGTCGGAGCCTTGGGAGAGCTGCGTGCCGCCGAGCGTTACGGTCACCGCGGGCGTGATGGCGTAGCCGGTGAACAGGTAGCTTGCCTGCAGTCCGCTGACGGATGCGCCGGAAATGCTCTCGGTCGACGGCGGCAGGGGTGTGACGCCGGGGACGAACGACGCGGACGCCATGGGATAGCGCTGGTTGAACAGGGATGTGTTGAATTCGGCATCGCGCGTATGGTCGGGGAACTCGGCGTTCGATTTGAGGAAGAACTGCGTGCAAATCCATTGGTTGTTGCCGATGTTCTGGTCCCACGTGACGTCGACGTTGTACCAAAGATCTCCCAGCTGCACGATATTCCAGCCGTGGCTTTCGTTCTGTCCCCAGCCGGAGATGTAGCGCACGTTTACGCCGAGCTCTTTGCACAGGCGGTAGAACAGGGAGCCGAAACCCTGGCATACCGTGTTGCGCTTCACGATGGCAGAGTAGGCGGAATAGGGGGAGTAGTCGGTTCGATTGGCGTAGTAGTCGTCATAGCGGATATTCATGACCATCCAGTCGTGGACAGCCTTTACTTTCTCGTAGTCGTTCGCGTACCAAACGTTCAAGTCGTTGAGCAGGCTTTCCACAGCGCTCGTAGTGGCGGCCTCTTCGGATGCCGACGTGTGGTAGGTGATGTCGAAGACAAACGACCACAGGTTGCCGCCGCCGCTCATTGTGCAGTGGGAGCCGTTGTAGTGCTTCAGAAGGTAGTCGCCTGCGACGGTGGAGGACGTGTATTCCAGCATGGCGCTGTCGAGGAGTTGGCGGAATATGTCCTTCGGGTCGTAGCTGCTCGTCGCAAGATAGCGCAGCGTGACTTGGGGCTCGCGGTCGATCATGCACGCGCGCAGGTACTCCGCCGCGTCGCCGAAGCTGCTGAACTGCGGATAGAGGGCCAGTGCGTCGGTGCGAGATGCCTCATCGCTGCTTTCGACGGTCGAACGTGCGCTGAGGGCAAGCGCGTTCGGAAGGTCGGCGTATTCGGGGTTAACGTGCGAGTCGTAGAGCGTCAACGCGCCAGGATCGTCAGAAAGGTCGCCTGGCGTGCTGCCAATCAGGGGTGCAAGCGTGCTGTCGAGCGAGGATGCGCCGCCACCCTCGGTGCTGTCAGATGCGCCTGCGTTGTCGGATGCGGAATCGGGCTCGTGTTGTTCCGCAGTTGCGGAAAGCTCGTTTCCTAGGCTGCGCTCCTCCTCTCCGGACGTGACGGCCGCAAACGCACTTGAAGGCGTGAGCGCGAACGTCAGGGCGAATGCGAGCAAGAGGGAGAGCAGCCGTTTCATGGGTGGCTCCTTCGGTCGAGCGCTGACACTACCCTCAATTATAAGTTGGATGTGACGGGTGCGAATACGCAAATTGGCACGAAATGCGAAAACCGGGCTGCAAATAATGCGGAGTGAAGAGGGGAATCATGAAGATTGTCGTTTTGCAGGGAAGTCCCAATGTCAACGGGTCAACCGCAATCTTGGTGGAAGAGTTCGCGCGCGGCGCGCGCGATGCGGGGCATGAGGTAGCTCGCATTGACGTCGACCGAGCCGATGTCGCACCATGCACGGGTTGCGTCCGCTGCGGCTACGAAGGTCCGTGCATCCAGCATGATGACATGGACGACATCCGCCGTCAGATTCTGTCCGCAGACATGGTGGTCTTCGCCACGCCACTGTACTACTACGGCATGAGCGCGCAGCTCAAGATCGTGATCGACCGCTTCTGCTCTTCCAACAGCAGCATCACGCGCCGCCATCTCAAATGCGCGCTGCTCGCCGTGGCATGGAACAGCGACGGCTGGACGTTCGATGCGCTGGAAGCCCATTACCGGACGCTCGTGCGCTACCTGGATATGCGTGATTGCGGCATGATCTTAGGTCGCGGCTGCGGTACCCCGGGCATGACCCGTCGCACATCCTATCCGCAAAATGCGTACGAGCTGGGCAGGTCGTTGTAGGAGAGAACTGTCCGGTTGAACGAAAATCAACGCAAACGCGAGTTGTGGGCTCTCTTCATGGACGGTAATCGAGGGAGTGCGAAGGGCTTGCGCTGTGTGGTACACTAACAAGCCGTGAAAAAATACCATTCGTGCGCGCCAGGCGTGGCTGACGGAGCGGACGGGCTGTCGGAAAGGGCGGCAGCGGCAACGCTCGGTCGCAGCGGTGCCTTCGTCCGGTATGGCGGTCTTCCGTCCGGATGTCGAAGCAGGCTTCGCGCTTGCGTGCATGAGACGTCGAAGGGACACATGCATGTCGGGACATTCTAAATGGGCTACCACCAAGCACCGTAAAGCCGCCCAGGACGCGAAGCGTTCTGCGCTGTTCTCCAAGCTTTCGCGCAACATCACCGTTGCCGCCAAGGAGGGTGGCGACCCGAACCCTGACAACAACGCGTCTCTGGCCGCCGCTATCGAAAAGGCGAAGAGCTACTCGCTGCCGAAGGACAAGATCAAGACCGCTATCGACAAGGCGTTCGGCTCCGGCAAGGACGCGGCGAACTACGAGACCGTTGTCTACGAGGGTTATGGTCCGGCGGGCGTTGCCGTCTACTGCGAGGCGCTGACGGACAACCGCAACCGCACCGCGGCGGACGTTCGCTCTGCGTTCGCTCACGCGGGCGGTAACCTCGGCACGTCCGGCTCGGTCGCGTTCCAGTTCGAGCGCAAGGGCCAGATCCTTGTTCCGAAGGAGATCGAGGGCGAAGGCAAGAAGGAAGGCATGAAGCCCAACGGCGCTGCTGCGAACGAGGAAGAGTTCATGATGGCTGTCGCCGAGGCCGGCGGAGACGACTACGAGGACGCCGACGAGGAGTGGATCGTCTACACTTCCCCGACGGAGCTCATGGCCGTGAAGAAGGGCATCGAAGAGCAGGGCATCGAAACGAAGGGTGCCGAATTCATCATGGAGCCCACGACCACCACGTCTGTCACCCCGAAGGACGCGCCGAAGGTCATGCGTCTGATCGACAAGCTCGAAGAGCTTGAGGACCTGCAGAGCGTTTACCACACGATGGAGATGACCGACGAGGTCGTCGCCGCTCTGGAGGGCTAAGCTTGGTTGCCAGGTAGGCATCGGAGCGCCGTCGCGTTCGTTCGCGGCGGCGCTTTTCTGTCAGAGCGAGAACAGCCCTCGCGCAGGGTCTGCCTTGCGCTCTCCGCATTTCGACGGCATCTGCGGACGGTGGGCAGTGAGAAACGAACGAAGCAGCAAAACGCACCACGAACGGAGAAAGGAACACCATGGGCAAAGGAAAGGCGAAAGCGGCGGTTTCGACCGCGCTGGCGGCAACGCTTGCTCTCGGCATGATGCCGGGTGTGCAGGCGTTCGCTGAGGACGAGCGGGACGTTACGGCGGAGGCCGTTCGCATGGCCGAGCAAACGGCGGCGGACGAGACGGTGGGCGAAGAAGAGGCGGCTGCCCAAGACGCGAAGGGCGAGCTGAGTGCAGAGTCGTCAGCGGAGGCGCGCGCGGTCGAAGCGGGCATGACGGCGGAAGAGCGCTCCGAGAACGTGGAGGCAACGCTTGCCAGCACGCGTGCGAGAGGCCTGGTCACGGGTCTTTCCGACGAGTTCAAATACTTCACGAAGTACGAAAGCTCCTGCAATTACAACCAGGGCTTTTCTTACGGTGACG
>DVGB01000002.1 GCA_018712955.1 Candidatus Aveggerthella stercoripullorum | reverse complement strand
AGACAGCAGCAAGGAGTACGCAGGCGTGCCAACGTTCCTCATGGGCAGCGACGACTATAAAGACGTGGTCGCCGAAGCCCTCGAGCGCGATCGCCAGCAGCTCGCCGCAAGCGTCAAAGACCTTGTTTCCGTCCTGGGAGAGCGCTCCATCACCCATGCCGCGTTCAACACTTCCATCACCACCGGCATTCTCAGCTATGCCATCGAGCACGAATGCGACCTTGTCATCATGGGACGACGCGGCATGGGCGCACTGCGCAGCATGCTCGGCAGCGTCAGCTTCAGCATCCTGCAGAACGCCGACATCCCCGTCATGGTCGTGAAATAGGCACGATACAGACCGCAGGCTGTACGGAACGAATCCATGAAGAGCCCCTTGGCACGATGCGCCGACCCCAAAGAGCACGCCCACTACTGCGACGTGCTCGTAGTGGGCTCCGGCATAGCGGGGCTTTCGGCGGCGCTTGAAGCGGCCGGCGCGGAGGCGCGCGTGACCGTGGCTTCGCTTGGCCCCCTGTGCTCAGGATCGAGCTTCTTCCCGGGAACATGGGGGCTCGGCATGATTGGCCCCGTCGATGAATCGGACGAAAAAAGCCTGGAGCAGGCCATCGAGGACGTCGGCTGCGGCATGGCCGAACCGACGCTCGTCCGGACACTCGTGCACGGCATCCAACCAGCTCTGACGCACTTGGAATCGCTCGGATGCGCGCTCAAGCACCCTGCACGGTCGGGAGAGCGAGAGTACATTCCCTGCTTCGACCGGAAAGCCCGCCTGTGGCGCGGCATCCTGCGCGAGCCGAGCGAACGCGCCTTGAAGCATGCGCTCGAAGCGGCGCACGTGCGCGTGCTTGAGCAGTGCGAGCTGCTCGACCTTGCCGATGCCGGACAGGGAGCAGTCCTCTTTGACCACGCCTCTCGGAAGGCCTTTTTCCTCGCATGCGGGGCGGTGGTCCTTGCCTGCGGTGGCTTCGGCGGGCTGTTCGCACACCGTTTGACGGGCGCAGATGCCGTAGGGTCTGTCCACGCCATAGCCCTTGCGCACGGTGCACGACTCGTGAACATGGAGTTCATGCAGGTCATGCCTGGACTTGTCAGCCCCTGCAAAGACATCGTCTTCAACGAGAAGGCGTTTCGCTTCATGGGGTTCGAGCATTCCGACGCCGCACGTTCGCTGACAAGCAGGCCTGACGCGGGCGCTCTTCTGGACGAACGTTCGACGTACGGCCCGTTCACCTCCCGCCTGAAGGCCCGCGCCGTGGACGCGGCCATCGGAAGCGCGGGAGCGCAAGGGCTCGGCATGCGGTACCGCGCGCACGGCTCCCTGGACAACATGCCGGAATTCGTCCGCACCTACTACGAATGGCTCGAAAAGGAACACGGCGTCCGTCCTCAAGACTGGATGCATATCGCACCGTACGCGCACGCAGCAAACGGCGGCATCCTGATCGACGAAAATGCCTGGACCGGCGTTCCGGGATTGTTCGCATGCGGAGAGTGCACCGGAGGAATGCACGGTGCGGATCGCATTGGCGGACTGTCCAGCGCGAACGGCATCGTGTTCGGCGGCATTGCGGGCAGAAATGCCGCGCATTGGGCGCTCGAACGCTTACAGGGAAAAATAGGCCGAGCGGAAGGTGGCTGCGGCATGGCGGAAGACGCTGCACACGCGATGCTCTCTCCCAACGCCCTCGACACGTCCCACAACGCCCTTCCTTGTCAGGCCGAGGTGAGCGCGCATCGGATGCCGCCCTCCCTGGGAAAATCAAACACCACGCTGCCCTCTTTGGATTGCTTGTCCGGCCACCAAAGCTGTGTAGCGAATCCGCGCAAAGTCGGCGAGCTGCGCGCCATCCTGCAGCAAACCTTGTCCGAACACTGCATGGTCGTCCGGACCGAAGAAGGGCTTTCTGCCGCCGAAGCAATGCTCTGCCAACTGGAGCGCGAACTCGACTGCAGCAAGGAAAGACACGGGCGGTTTGGTGACGCGCACGGCAACGCCCCATCCTGCCTGCAAGGGCCTTTTTCGCTGGATGAGATTGATTCGCAGCGCGCGGACAGTCTCCGCTTGCGCCTTCAGCTCATGACCGCCCGCTGCCTTGTTGCCGCCATGCGCGCACGCCGGGAAAGCCGCGGCTCACACTACCGCGCCGACTTTCCCTCCCAGAACGCCGCATTCGACCGACCCTTCGCCATCAGCTGGGATAGCTCCCAGAACGAACCAGTCTGCACGCATCTCTGAAAGCGCAATGACACCGCCTTTTGGCGGCACGCTCCACGTCCCTCTCGCAACGCTTCGCGCGGTTGGACGGCAGCCCATCGGCACCTGCCCGCCGCCCGGGCACAACGGCCTGCGCCTTTCGAACGTAACCGCGAATCCGCGAACCCGTGCCTACGCGAAAAGCCACTGCTCCCACGCAGCAGCCTCGCGCTGCGCCTGAGCATAGCCGTGGTCGTAGGAATCCTGGAGTTTCACCAGGTCGGTCTCTTTGTTGGACACCGGCATGCGTTCGGGATAGAACACGTACGCCGCGCCCGTCCGTTCGAGGCACTCCACTTCGTCGCACAGGTCGTTGTAGAAATGCCAGCGCTCGATGGTGCGTTCCGCCACCAGCGGGTGTGTTCTGAACGCCGTGCGGAATAGCGTTTTCATCCCCCAGCCGGGCGGCTGCTTGCGGTACGAGCGCTCTTGCGTCCGCACGATGAAAAACCGCTCGAACCCATCGCGCCGCGCCGCCTCGAGCGGAATGCCCCAACTGTCCCCCAAGCCACCGTCGTAGAACGTGCGTCCGTCTATGGTCGGAGGCGGCATGAACAGCGGCATGGTCGAGCTTGCGCGGACGCGCAGCATCATGTCGCGCAGCGTGGGCATGTCGGCTTTCGACCAGCGGACGGTCTCTCCCGTTGCAGGGTCGAACGCGTCGATATGGACATCCGCCGGATTCGCGCAGAACGTTTCCCAGTCGAACGCGAACAGCTCGTCGGTGCCCGCCAGCTCCTCCGCAATGCCTTCGTACAGATGATGCGCATTGAAATAGCCGTCCCCGCGCAGCATGCTGCCCATGCCGCCGAAATCCGGGTCGCGCACCAGGTCGACAAACGACGCTTTCGTGCGCGCGGCGTCACGCGAGATGTAGTTCACCGCATGGCTCGATCCGGCAGAGATGCCGTAGACATGGCCGAAGCGAAGTCCGCGCTCAAGAAGCGTGACGATAACGCCCGCCGTGTAGCTGGCGCGCATGCCACCGCCTTCAATGACGAGAGCGACGTCAGGTATGTTGATATCGAGCGTTTCCATGGGGAGGAATTATACGCCCGACTCTCCAACTACCGCACGGAAAAGCGAGGCGCACGGTGAAAGCAGACGCGGGATGCGAATTTGACCAACTCCCGCGAAAAAATGCGCACGCTACCGCCCGCCGCCCGATTTGCCCGGACGTTTGCTTTGCTGCCCGGCACGTCCGGTGTGCCTGCGCTGTCCGGCATGTTCCTTCTGTCCGGCGTGTCCGGCGTGTCCGCCTTTCTTGTTTTGCCCAGCCGATCCGGCACCGTTCGGTCTACCGTTCGCGCGACTTTCCGCACGCTCGCGCACCGGACGGTCCTGACGCGCGCCCGGATGCTGACGTGCGTCCTTTTTCGGCCGCGAGCCTCCCTGGGAACCCGAGCTAGCACCCTGCCGCGCGCGCTCGTCCCGTCGTCTGTTCGTTCCTTTGCCCATAGCGGCTTTCTTGCCAGCTTGCGAACGCTGCGGCTTGTCGACCGCCTCGCTCTCCCCCGTCCGCGCTTTCGGCGGATGCGGACGGACCAAGCATTCAGGTCCATACCCGATCAGATCGCTCCGATGCGCGCGACGCAAGGCCTCCACCACCAGCTCGTAGTTAGCAGGATTGCGGTACTGGATGAGCGCGCGCTGCAGCGCCTTCTCGTGGGCGTCCTTCGGCACGTATACGCGCTTCATTGTGCGCGGATCAACCCCAGTGAAGTACATGACCGTGGACATCGTCGACGGCGTCGGATAGAAGTCCTGCACTTGCTCGGGCATGTAGCCCAGGTCGCGGCAGTACTCCGCAAGCTCGACCGCTTCGCGCAGGCCCGAACCTGGATGGGAGGACATGAGATACGGCACCAGATACTGGTCTTTCCCCAACTGTTCGTTCATGCGCGCATACGCATGACGGAAGCGCTCGTAGACCGCATGCTCCGGTTTGCCCATGACGGAGAGCACTGCATCGGACACATGCTCAGGCGCTACCTTCAGCTGACCGCTTACGTGGTGCTCGCATAGCTCCCGCAAGAACTCGTCGCTTTCGTCCGCTAGCAGGTAGTCGAACCGTATGCCCGAACGAACGAACACCTTCTTCACGCCCGGCAGTGCCCGCAGTTTGCGCAAAAGCGCCACGTAGTCGCTTTCGTCTGCATCCAGCTGGCGGCACGGCTTCGGGAACAGGCAGCTTTTATGCGCGCAGGCACCGTGCTTCAGTTGTTTTGCGCAGGCAGGATGGCGGAAGTTCGCCGTCGGGCCGCCGACGTCGTGGATGTAGCCTTTGAAGTCGGGGTCTTCGATCAACTGGCGCGCTTCCTCCAACAATGACTCGTGACTGCGCGCTTGGACGATACGCCCCTGATGAAACGTGAGCGCGCAGAACGAACACTCGCCAAAGCACCCACGGTTGCTCGTCAGGCTGAACTTCACCTCTTTGATGGCAGGGACACCGCCATCCGCTTCGTAGGAAGGATGGTAGGTGCGCGCGTACGGCAGCCGGTAGACCGCGTCCATCTCTTCGGTCGTCAGCGGCGCCGCGGGAGGGTTCTGCACGACGTAGACGTCGTGCGGGTACGCCTCGACCAGGCGCTTTCCGGTGAACGGGTCGCTGTTCTGATACTGCACGGCAAAGCTGCGCGCATACGCCCGTTTGTCCTTCGCCATCTCCTCGAACGAAGGCAGCTCGACCGCGTCGTACACATGCTCGAGCGAGCGCGTGCGATAGACCGTGCCGTTGACGTAGGTCACGTCCTCCACGGGAATGCCCGCCGCCAATGCGTCGGCAATCTCCACGATGGACCGTTCCCCCATACCGTAGGAAATGAGGTCGGCGCCCGAATCCAACAGGATGGAGCGTTTGAGCGAATCGGACCAATAGTCGTAGTGCGCAAGGCGGCGCAAGCTTGCTTCAATACCGCCCAATACCAGGGGCGTTTTCTTGAACGTGCGCCTGACCAGGTTGCCGTAGACCACTGCCGCATGGTTTGGCCGCTTGCCCGCCACGCCGCCCGGCGAATACGCGTCCGTATGGCGACGCTTCTTAGCAACCGTGTAATGGTTCACCATGGAATCCATGTTACCCGCAGAGACCAGGAACGCCAGGCGCGGTTCGCCGAAAACGGCAACGCTTGCCGGGTCATTCCAGTCCGGCTGCGCGATCACGCCCACCCGATAGCCGTTCGCTTCCAGCACGCGCGTGATGATGGCCATACCGAACGACGGATGGTCGACATAGGCATCACCCGAGATGTACACGAAATCGACCGCATCCCAACCGCGGTCGAGCATCTCCTGTCGCGTGGTCGGCAAAAACCCCTGGCCCATGGCGCACCCTTTCGTACGGGCGCACGGCCCGCAACCGTTTTCTTTCGGTGCCCAGCGGGCACCTTTCATACGGTCACCATCTTACACGGAGCGCACGAAAAGCGGGCGCCGCCTTCGGTTCTCGAAGCAGCTTCCACGGCAACGCCTGCGATAGCGTCGCAGAAAACCGGGAGGCACCTGAAGAATGCCGCCTTAGACGCGCGGGTCAGTCTCGAAAGGCAGTGGGTCGTCCTGACCCCGCCACGAAGCAACATCGAACTGGTAGACCCACAGGCCCGCCGCACGCGCGACGACCAACGCCACGCAAGACGACGCTGCAGCGCACAGGACGCCGACCGCTGCGAATGCCAACAGCATGATGCCGACGAACGCCATGACGAGCAGCATGAAGCCGATGCCGTGAGAGTCGTAGTGGGAAAGTCCGGAAAGACCGCCGAACAGAATTGCGCCAAACAGCGCGGCGAGCAAGGCGACCAGCAGGAAGACAACGCAGCTTGCCACGATTATCAGCGCGATGGCAAGAACCGTCCGCCCGAGAATGCCCATGATGCCATGGGTGTCGCGCCTGATCATTGCCCAGATTTTGCCAAATTGGAAACCGGCCGACATACGGTCGTACAACGCAATGCGAACCGAACCGACCACCGCGAACAGAAACACTGCCAACGAAAGGGCTATCGTGAGCACGAACGTCACCAAGCCGATACTGCTCGAGAACCAAGCAAGCGGCATCATGCCATGACCTTGCCAAAATCCCAAGAATGCCACGCCGTGCATGCCGGTAATGCCCGCCAAAAGCGATGAAGCGACCATCGGAATCAGCCCGCAGACGAAGAAGAGCACGAACACGTAGAAGCCACGGCTGTACAGACGGCCGTCCTCGTTTCCGAACACGCGACGCGGAAGCGGCTCGCGCACGCCCCACGCCACATCGCGCGCCCAGCCGTACGAGTATCCATAGAGCACCATGGGGCCGAACACCGGGACGAACGACAGCAAGCCGAAGATCAGGCTTTTTGATCGCCAACCTTGAGAGTGACGGACATCGTCCCACGCCAGTTTCATGTAATTCGGCCGCTCGTTCATTGCCCGACCCCTCCTCGTCGTCCTTTCCTTCCTGCGCAAACCGCGCAAGGATGGCGCTTTCGCGCGCTGCGCTCTACTCGCATGCTACCGCGCCGACGCAGCAAGCCGCGATTCTGTTGCCCGTCCGTTAGCCTGTACCTGTCGCGTTGCCCTCCCGTTTCCGAACGGAAAGCACGCCGTACTAGCGAGCAGCCCCCTGCTGCTGGACAACAACACCCAGGTCGTTCGTGGCGTCAGCGAGAAGCGCCCTGGTACCGAAGACTGACATGAAAGAAGCCCTGTGCTGGACTTCGGTCCGCACAGGGCTTCTTGCGACAGAGCACGATCTCCACATCCCTGGTCGCCCACAACGTCAGCGAGCGTGCGCAGGGTGCGCCTTATAGACGAGAAAGCCCCCTGCGGCTGGACTTCGGTCCGCCGCAGGGGGCTTGAACGGCTAGAAGGCGTGCACTGCGTGCGCGCAGCGTCAGGCCGTTATGCTGGCCGTAGGCCAGCGTAACTAGTTACTTCAGGGTAACGGCAGCGCCAGCTTCCTCGAGCTTGGTCTTGATCTCCTCAGCCTTGTCCTTGGCAACGCCTTCCTGGACAGCCTTCGGAGCGGACTCGACGAGCTCCTTGGCCTCCTTCAGGCCCAGGCCGGTGATCTCGCGGACAACCTTGATGACAGCGATCTTGTTGTCGCCGAAGCCCTCGAGCATGACGTCGAACTCGGACTTCTCCTCAGCAGCAGCGCCGCCCTCAGCCGGAGCAGCAACGGCAACGGCAGCCGGAGCAGCAGCGGAAACGCCGAAGGTCTCCTCGATGTCCTTAACCAGCTCGCTAGCCTCCAGAAGGGTCATTTCCTTCAGAGCCTCAATGATTTCTTCCCTGGACAGAGCCATTTCGTTCTTCCTTTCAGGTGGTTCGCCCGCAAGCGAATCGTCTTTCTTCTCATGTTAGGCGGCGTGCCTTTGCACGCCAGGGTGCGCGCTTTCGCGCGCAGGATGGTTACGCAGCAGGCTTCTGCTGCGAAACCGCGTTGACGGCGCGCGCCAGACCGCTCGGAACGCCGTTGATAGAAACGGCAAGACCGCGAGCGATGCCGGAGATGGCGCCAGCGATCTGAGCGTAGAGCTGATCGCGCGAGGGCAGAGAGGCAATAGCCTCGACCTGAGCAGCGTCGACGAACTGACCGTCCATCATGCCGCCCTTGATCTCCAGGTTCTTGTTGTTCTTTGCGAACTCCTTGAGCGCCTTAGCGGAGGCCGCGACATCTTCGCCAGAGAAGATGAAGGCGGACGGACCGGCCAGGACCTCGTCGCAGTTCGGCAGGTGCATCTCCTCGAGCGCGATGTGCATAAGGGTGTTCTTGTACACCTTCATGGATGCATCGGCCTCGCGGATGGCACCGCGCAGCGCCTGGATTTCCTTCACGGTAAGACCACGGTAGTCGACGACCCACATCGCAGGGATGTCGGTCAAATCTTCCTTGATCTTCGCCAAGGTTTCCACGTTCTGTGCGTTGGGCATGCAGTACACCTCCTTCTCGAAAAGCTCGGGTTCCGCCCCTGGGGGTGGGTCGCAGCTTTCGAAAAAGAAGCGACCCCTGCCGTCCACATGACAGCAGGGGTCGCACAAGCAACGAGCTTATATGACCACCTCGGCGGGCCGCTTTCGCGATTGAACCTTACGGTGCCTGCTGTCTCGGGCAGCGGAACGATTGTCGTTTCGTTGAGCGCTTTAAGCGCGATTAGTTATTTTACTTCAGCTGCCCTCTCCGTCAAGAAAATTTTTTGTGAAACTCTCCGCTGCTTTTACTGCCTTATTGTCAGTTATTGGTTGAAGGCATTTTATGTAAAGTATTCGTAAAAACACCAGTTCACGCAGCAAAAACCTACCTCTTGACTATTCAAATTCTGTTTGAGGCGCGAGATAATCGCGCATTTGCGCCCTCTATCATTACAATTTGATTATTGTCTACAACTCTATGCGTACGCGCGGTTCAGGGAAGGACCCCCCCCCCCCC
>DVGB01000032.1 GCA_018712955.1 Candidatus Aveggerthella stercoripullorum | reverse complement strand
GCGAACGTCTACAACTATTTCCAGAACAAAGACGAAATCCTGCTTGCCCTGCTTCAACGCGAGCACGAACTCTGGGCAGACGATCTCGCTTCGTTGCGCGAAAGCGGCATGACCCCTGACAACGAAAGCCTTGCGGACGGCATAGCGGCCAGCCTCGAAAAACGCACTCAGATGCTCAAACTGCTGGCCATGAACCTGTACGACATCGAGCAGAACAGCCGCCTGGAAAGCCTCGTGGCGTTCAAGCACGCATACAAACGTGTCGTCGACGAGCTCGAAAGATTGCTGAGGACAAGCAAGCCCCATTGGGACGAAGCGCGCGCAAGCCGCTTTGTTTTCGGGCTCGTACCGTACACGCATGGCGTCTATCCCTTTGTCTTCCACTCCGCCAAACAGCTCGCAGCCATGAGCGCTGCCAACGTGGCGCATCCAGAGCTCAGCATACGCACGCTCGTGCGCGACCTTGCCCTGAGCCTCCTGCGCGACGAGACCTAACAGGAAGCCCGCCTCAAACGAGCTTCCAGAATCGGAAACGCTTTGGCAGACCAATCCGCCAAAGCGTTTTCGTTAGAGCAGACAGCGAGCAACCTCCCGCCCGCACAAACAATGCGCGGCCAAGACAGCGAGCAAAGAGCTTTCTGGCGCCGCAAACCAACACGAAAGAAGGCCTTGGCTGGACTTCGATCCGCCAAGGCCTTCTCGAGCAGTAAGGAAATACGATGCCGCAGCAAAGGCCGCGGCGCCAAACACATGCGGCGGCCTTTCGGCCGCCGCATTCAAGATTACCAGGGGCAACGAACGATAATCATGTCGCCCTGAACCGGGGCGACCTTGACCACGTCGCCAGTCTGCGGCGCGTGAATCATCTGGCCGCCGCCGATGTAAATGCCGCAGTGATAGCTGCTCGTGCAGATGTCACCCGGCTGCGGGTCGCTCACCTGCGGCCACGCCATGTAGGTGTACGTGGTGCCGACACGCGAGTAGCTGCCAGTCAACGCATAGCCAACCAGGCCGGAGCAGTCGAATCCGTCGGGACCGACGCCGCCCCACACATAGGGCTTGCCCATCTGGCTGTACGCACGGTCGACGATAGCGTTACCCGTGCTTGCGCTGTAAGAAGGCTGGGACGGAGTCGTCTCTTCGACGTAGGATTCGCCGCCACCGTTGTTCGCAGTGCCGCCGCCGTTGTCCACGGTGCCGCTGCCGTTGTCGACCGCACCGCCTGCAGAGCCACCGTTGTCCACGGTGCCGCCGCCGTTGGAACCGCCGTTGCCGGAGTTGCCGGAGTTGCCGGCAGCCTGTGCAGCAGCAGCTTCCTGCGCCGACGCTTCGACGACCGAAGCTGCCGCAGCTGCTTCGGCAGCTGCCTGCGCGGCCTCTTCCTGCGCCAGAAGCTCTGCCGCCTCAGCGCTCAGGCCGTCGTAGGTCTGCTGCATGGTCGCCTCTGCCGAGCGGGCATCAGCCTCAGCCTGCGCGGCCGCGTTGGCGTTCTCCGTGGCAATCTGCTCCTGGCGAGCAGCCTCGGCCTCCTGCGCTTCAATCTCAGCACGGAGTTCCTTGGTCTGGTTCACCATTTCCGAATCATCCTGGTTGATGGACATCAGGAGATCCCAGTTGTTGGCGAACTCTTCCCACGTGGAAGCGCCCAGCAAAAGGTCAAGAATGGAAGCAGAGCCCTCTTTGTACATGCTGTGCGCACGAGAGCTCAGCTTGCCCTGAATGGCGGAGATTTCTTCGTTCGCATCGTCGATGCGGTCGAGGCAATCCTGATGGGCAGCCTCAGCCTCAGCCTGCTGCTCCAAAGCACGACCGTAATTCGCGGAGGCTTCGTCTGCCTGCTGGCGCATGGTGTTCAGCGTCGCGAGCGCAGCCTGTGCTTCGGCCAGCTTGTCTGCCGAAGTGGGCTGAGCGAACGCCGCGCCCGGAACGCACATCGTGGCAGCCAGGGCCACGGAAATGCCGCAGAGAGCGACCTTGCGAGCGCCGGGAATGCGCCGCTTGATTTCTACCATAAGCTCCTCCTCGGTGTACGTGTAGGGAACAATATAGGAGCGTACAGCTACTGATGGTAGCAAGTGGAACCTGCCCTTGCCCACCGGATTCACATTCTCAACACGAGTGCTTCACATTTACAAAACAGCATTTTCCCAGGTCAACAGCGATTTTTAACGATATACCACCATATCGGGGGCACCACAGAAAGCCATGCCCCCACATGTAGAAAAGCCCTGTTCGACGTCACTTTCGCGCATCGGGATGGTCCGAGCGAAGACCGTCTTCGCCCAAATCGACCACCAGTTCGGTCACGCCTTGCTCACGCCGTGCCGCCTCAAGTTCGGCGCGCAGAAGCGGGCTGTCGACCTCTGCCAGCAACTGCTCTCCAGCACGCGCGGCTTCGGCGCCTGCTGTCTGCCGCGTTACGTCCTCACTGTTTGTCGTGATGTACGCAACCCCGCGCTTTTTGTCCTTGCTCGCCTGCAGCCACAAGAACAGGAAGCCAAGCACGCCCGCCAGCGCAGAGGCGGACAGGATGCCGACCTTCGCCGTCGTGACCATGGCTGCATCCTCGAACGCAAGATTTGCTACAAATATAGCCATGGTGAAGCCCACGCCGCCCAGGATGCCAGCACCGAGCATATGCATCCAGTTCACGTGCTCCGGCAAACGCGCGATCTTCGCTTTTACGGTAATAAAGCTGAACAGCATGATGCCCACAGGCTTGCCGACCAGCAGGCCGAAGAACACACCGAGCAGGGCCGGGTCTGCCAGCAGGTTGCCGCTGCCGCCAGAAAGCGCGACATCCGCGTTCGTGAGCGCAAACAGCGGCAGGATGATGAAGTTCACCCAAGGATTAAGCGCATGCTCCAGCCTTGTGGCGGGCGGCACCACCTGACGCGCGACCTTCGACAGCCCGTGCACGTGATGAATGTAGTCGTCCTGCCCCATGACGGGTTCGTCGGGGCGGAAAGCTTCGCGCGCCTGGCGCACTTTCTTGCCTGACCAGTCTGCGAATCCTGCCAGGTCAATGCGCGACCCGGTCGGAATAGTGAACGCCAACAGCACGCCTGCGATCGTAGAGTGCACGCCCGACATGAACACGCACACCCACAGCACAACGCCAGCAAGCAAGTACGGCGCGATCGAATACACATGCAGGCGATTCATGGCAATGAGCACGATCAGCACGACCGCAGCAGCGCCCAGCCAAGCAAACGAAGGCGCGTTGCCGTAGAACACCGCAATCACAATGATGGCAATGATGTCGTCCGCAACCGCCAGCGTCGACAAGAACACGCGCACGCCATTCGGCACACGGTTTCCCAAAAGCGCCATGATACCGAGCGCGAAAGCGATGTCGGTCGCGGTCGGCACGCCCCATCCGTGCACCGATGCGGGGTTCGCCGCGTTGAATGCCAGGTAGATGACGATCGGCGCACACACGCCGCCCACCGCCGCAATGATGGGCAAAAGCGCCTGGCGGATGTTCGTAAGCTCCCCGACCGTCATTTCGTATTTGATCTCAAGGCCGACCAAAAGAAAGAACACGGCCATGAGAACGTCGTTGATGATATGAGCCAGGCTCATGTGCGCGACGGCGTCTCCGAATCCGAGCGTCACGTCCGTATGCCAGAAATGCAGGAACGCCTCATGATCGCCGAAATTCGCGACCAGAAGCGCCACGATGGCAGCAGCCAGCATGACCGCGGCAGCCTTCGTGGAAGAGCTGGTGAACTGCAGCAGTTTGTCAAAGCGACGCTGGTGTCCCTGCACCTGCTTAATATAGAGTCCCTCGTCGTGACCGTCGTGATGCGTCGATGCCATGGCGGCCTCCTCTCTCCGCGCTGAGCGCGGTACCACGGCAGTGTTCCCGCCGTCCGTGGCCGGAAACGTGCGCTCTGCACGGAGCAGGCGCGACAGCCCAGCCGCATGAAAAAGGCCATTGTACCCGCTGGGCTCACGCTTTCGCCGAAACCCTTCAGCAACACAGACTGTACATATGCCCAGGCAGGTTTACAATGCACTGATATTCGTTCTGGGGATGCAGGGGATTCCGCGCGAACACCGCAAGGCCGCGCCTGCCCGCGCGCTGCGTGCGTATTGTTGCGGCCGCTTCGGCGCGCATCCCGTGTGCCCGGAACAGCACGTACGGACACCGAAGCCCGAAAGGGGCGCCCATGCACACTATCGGAGAAACGCTCCCTATCTGGAGCATCATTCCTTTTGTCGGCATGCTGCTCTCTATCGCCATCTTCCCTCTCGTGAAGGGGGAATGGTGGGAGAAGCACCAGCTGCACGTCGCGGGATTCTGGTCCCTTCTGTTCCTCGTCCCCTTCACGGCGGTCTATGGCTTCCACGTCACGTACGAGCAGTTGCTTGAGTCCGTCGTGGTGGACTATATCCCCTTCATCGTGCTGTTGCTCGGCCTGTTCGTCGTGGCAGGCGGCATTGCCATTAAAGGCACCATCGCGGGCACGCCGAAAACCAACGTGCTGCTTCTGCTCATCGGCACGGTCCTGGCAAGCTGGATCGGCACGACCGGCGCTGCTATGCTGCTCATTCGCCCGGTGCTCAAGGCGAATGCCTGGCGCCAGAAAAAAGCCCATGTCGTGGTCTTCTTCATCTTCTTGGTAGCGAATATAGGCGGCTGCCTTACCCCGCTCGGCGATCCGCCGCTGTTCCTGGGATACCTGCGCGGCGTACCGTTCTTCTGGACCATCCAGCACATCCTGCCCATCCTTATCCTGAACGTCATCATCCTGCTGGCGGTCTTCTTCATCATGGACCACGCCTTCTACAAGCGCGAGCTGGCCGCCGGGCGGAGCCCGCACGACCTTGAGGGCAACGAAGGCAAGCAGCCCATCCGCATCGAAGGCGCCCACAATATCGCGTTTTTGGCGCTTATCATCGTGGCAGTCATCCTGAACGGCTCCATCCCGAACATGCCGCTGTTCCAGGGCGCTGACGGCCAGGTCATCGGCTTTACCATCCCGGCGAGCGAAGTCTATCTGGGCATCCAGTACTTCGTGCAGATCGTCCTCATCCTGCTGGCAGCATTCCTGTCGCTCAAGACCACGAAAAAGGCTACCCGCGAGCTGAACGACTTCAACTACGAGCCCATCGCCGAGGTTGCACGCTTGTTCATCGGCATCTTCATCACCATGATTCCGGCGCTCGCCATCCTGCGTGCGCACGGATCCGACCTGGGCATCGACACGCCGCTCGAATTCTTCTGGGCAACGGGCGCGCTTTCGAGCTTCCTGGACAACTCCCCGACCTATGTAGTCTTCCTGACTGCAGCAGGCGCGCTTGGCGCGTCAGAAGGCGTCGTCACGACTGTGGGCACGGTCGGCATCACGAACCTGCTCGCCATCTCTGCGGGCGCCGTGTTCATGGGCGCGAACACCTACATCGGCAACGCTCCGAACTTCATGGTGAAGAACATCGCCGAAGGCAACAAGGTCAAAATGCCCAGCTTCTTTGGCTACATGGGCTGGTCAGTCTGCATTCTCGTACCGGTATTCATCATCGACACGGTGTTGTTCTTCTTGTAGTTTTGCCGTTCTACGAACGGCAAAACTTGCCGACGCTACGGCGGCTCCCAGCACCCCACCGAGCCACTCAAGCAGGCCATGGCGGACCCCAGTCCAGCCATGGCCTGCTTTCATGCCTATGGGCCAGGCAAAACTGCCAGGGGGAACAAGGCTGTCGCACGCGTGCTCGTTGCTTGGAAGGCAAATTGCCCCCGAACGCGTGCCAAGGGCGTTTGGCGCGTTCGTTTTGCAGGGTACCTTGCGCGGCGGGGCAAGGAACGCTGCGCGCGACATTCCGTCTGAGCTGGGCTGGAAGACAACGCTGAGAAAGGCTCCTTGCCCCGCCCCCGCGCGTATCCTTTTTTTGATGCACTATAATCCCAGTTCACACGCATGTTTATACAAAATGGCACCAACGTGGGCACTTTCTCTCCATAATTGCCTAAAGTGCGCTATGCTATAGACATCAGCTTGACGGAAGGGGTTGATCGAACGTTCCGGAAACGCGGCGTTTCACCAAGCCTTCTGGACGCGGGCTGATTTTTTTATCCCTTCGAACATGAAAGGTGGGCACTATGGAGATCACGGTTGCTGGACGCAAGATGCCCGTCACCAACGCCCTGCGCGAATACGCCGAGGAGAAGATCGGTAATTCCATGAAGGTCATGGAGATCGAGCCGCTGACTGCGGAAGTCGTTCTCTACGTTGAGAAGAACCCCTCCATCGCACGCCCGGCCGCCTGCGAAGTCACGCTGTTCACCAAAGGCCACATTGTCCGCGTGGAAGAGCACGAAGAGGACATGTACGCCGCCATCGACGTCGCTGCCGCCAAGGTGCTGCGCCAGCTGCGCAAGTTCAAGACGCGCGTCCTCGACCGCAAGAACGCCCATGCTGAGACCATCCGCGAGATGCCGGTCACGGGCGTCGGCCTGGACGAGCTCATGGAAGAGCTGTCCGCCGAGGACGAGATCGTCCGCGTGAAGGAAGTCGAGTTCGCGCCGAAGACCGAAGAAGAGGCGCTGATCGAAATCGACCTGCTGGGTCACGACTTCTACGTCTACACCGACCGCGATACGAACGAAGTCCAGGTGCTGTATCGCCGTAAGAACGGCGGCTACGGCCTGCTCAAGCCGAAGCACGCTGAATAGGCGCAAACGCACGGTCGTTGCCTGCGCTTCGAGGCATCGCGCAGGCCGACTTTGCGCCACTTGCCGCCGACGGGCGGCTTTCCACGACGTTGCCGCAGCTTTCGGCTGCGTGCAACCTGCTAGGACAGGAAGGAGGGCTTCGGCCCTCCTTCCGCTATTTCGGTGCAATGCCGTCTGGCAAGATGCCACAGCGGGATGCCCGCCTTAAAGCACCGCCCCTGGTTCGCATGGAAATGGCGCCGCGCGACGACGTTTACCGGTATGCCTCGTTTGCAGGAATTCCGCAGCCGGCGATGACGGCAGCAAGCTCTTCGTCGGACAGAAGGCAAGGGGGCTCTTGCCCGCCGCACGCTGCACGCGCCGCAAGATAGATGCCTGCCGCCTTCTCCAAAGAGTGGGCAAGACCGAACGCCTCATCGAGAGTTTCTCCCGCTACGATAAGCCCGTGGCGTGCCCAGAGTACGGCGGCATGGTCTTTCATGAGGTCGCTTGTCGCACGCGCAAGCTCAGGACTTCCCGGCACGACCGTGCCCACCACGCCCACGCCCGTCGGCACGGCCATGACGCATTCTGTCGTCGTCTTCCACAGCAGCCGCGTGAGCGAGCGCGAATCGAATGCGCCCGCGAGCGTGAGCGCCGCCAAGTTCGGCATATGGGCGTGATAGATTACGCGTGCGCCTCCCGCGGCAGCAGCGCTTTTCCCTGGCGAAACCTCGGCGCTCCGGTCGACCGACGCTGCCGGGTTCGCCGTTTCAGCGGCATGGTCGCAGCCGATGGAGCCTGTTGCCGCCATACGCATGGCATGAGCCATCAAATGACTGCCTATTTCGCTCGTCGGGCGCCCACCGTCCTTGAACCCCCAGACCACGCGCCATGCCGAACCCGTCGAGTCCATTTCGATAATGCCAACACCACGGCTTGGGTCGGCTTGCATCGTACGGAAATGACCGCCCGCACGCGTGACCAAGAAACGGGCGCCTGCCAGGCACTGCGCCTGTATGCCCGCACTCACCCACGAGCCAGGCTCGTCGTAGAAAAACGTGCGCGCAGCAGACACGTCGGATTCGGTCATGCGGTAGCTCATGTTTCCGCCGTTTGCTTCATGCCACCCTTGAAGCCATCCTTCATGGCAGGTGCGCACGAAACTCTTCACGAAACCGAGCTGCTCTACCGCCACGCCGGAAACGGCACCGCGCGCCGTGCTCACGCCGCGATCGAGCGTTTCCTGCATGTCCTCAAGAAATCCCATAAGCGCGCCTTTCTCTCGCTGGAAGGTTTTTGCAGCATGATACTGAACGCGCATGCGAAAGCAGCCACAACTTGCTATTTGTTGCCCACTCGTTCCACCGCCCGCATCATAGGTCGGCACGCTTCCCGGAAAACGCGCGTCCTCAGACCGCCGAAGAGACAGCGAAGCTTCCCCGTGTCGAAAATCGGCAGGATGGGCTAGCGGACTGTCTTTCGTACCGCCGCCCAACCCGAAGCACGGCAAAATTCGGTGCCAGAAATGCCGAACGGCAGCTCGTTTTGTCGTTCGGCAGAACGGCAAAACTAGACATCTTCAGGCTTCACCTTCATGACGCACATGGTATTCGCAGGCACCACATAGCGGGTCTCCGCGACCAAACGCGGCTCGGGACCGGTCTTTGCGTCGCCCGCCGTGAGCACCGCAAGGTCGCCCACGTGCAGCAAACCGCGCTCTACCAGAACATCGCGCGAGCGCAGAAACACGGTCTGCAGCTCTCCTACCACAGGCGCCAAAAGAGGCGTCACGCCCCAGTACAGCTGCATGCGCCGCATAACGTGCTCGAACGGCGTCGGTGCGTAAATCGGCATGTTCGGGCGCAGGTTTGCCATCATGCGAGCGGTCATGCCCGACATCGTGGGCGCCACAATGCAGCGCGCGCCCACCGCCTCGGCCGTCGCCACCGCCGCCATGCCCACCGAGGACGCCACCTCGGAACGCTCGGCAGCACGGGCGGTCGTCGTGCCCTCTTCGCGCAAGTACGGCTCCGTCGCCTCAGCAATGCGCGCCATAGTGCGCACGGCCTCTACCGGATGCGCGCCCATGGCCGTCTCGCCCGAAAGCATGACGCAGTCCGTACCGTCGTAGATGGCGCTCGCCACGTCCGTCACCTCGGCACGTGTAGGACGCGGGTTGTGAATCATGGACTCGAGCATCTGCGTAGCGGTGATGACCGGGCGGTATTTCTCGTTGCACAGGCGAATGATCTTTTTCTGCAGGTGCGGCACGCGATGCGGCGGCACCTCCACGCCCAAGTCGCCGCGCGCGACCATGATGCCGCCGGACAGCTCTACGATATCCTCAATGTGCTCGATGGCCTGCGCACTCTCGATTTTTGAAATAAGCGTGATGTCAAGACCGCCGTGGTCGGTCATGAACTTGCGGATTTCGCGCACGCCGGCAGCATCCCGTACGAAGGACGCCGCCACAAAGTCCACGCCCTGTTCAATGCCGAACAGGATGTCGGCACGATCCTGCTCGGTAAGCGCCGGCAAATCGACGGAGACGCCCGGCACGTTGATGGATTTGCGCTCGCCGAGCGCACCTTCGTTCTGCACGGCGCAGTAGATGTCGCCACCGTCCACGCGGAACACCGCAAGCTCGATCAGGCCGTCGTCTACCAGGATGGTGGCGCCAGGAGCCACCGCGCGCGCTAGGCCCGGGCAGTTTTGGTGCACGCGCTCCGCCGTGCCCTCAACCTCATCTTCGGTGAGAACGAGCGTCTCGCCCGCTTTCAGCTGAATCGGCCTGCCGCCCGCCAGACGGCCAGTGCGGATTTCAGGACCGCACGTGTCGAGCATGATGGCGCACGGCGAGCCCATCTCTTCGCGCACTTTCTTCAAGCGGTCGATGCGCACTTTGTGCTCGGCGTGCGACCCGTGGGAGAAATTCAGGCGCGCCACGTCCATGCCCGCTTCTATCAGCCCGCGCAGCGCCTCTTCGCTGTCCACCGCAGGACCCAGCGTGCACACAATCTTCGTTCGCTTTGACATAGCGCCCTCCCCCGCTCGATGTCGACAAGCCTTCATTGTAAGGGATGCGCGAACGAGCACGCCCGTTCGGCGCCGTGCCGCGCGAACGCCTCGGCGACGGTCGACGCACCGCGCCCATGACGCAAGACGACGCGCATCGGCGAACAATGCGCGGAACGCCCTCGTGTCGAAGGCGGACAAGAGTGCGAAAGCTCGCTGGCTGACTTTTTGTCCCCAGATCGTTCGTAAAGTCAGCGAGAAGCGCCCTGGCACCGAAGATAGACATGAAAGGAGGTCGGGGTTGGACTGCGGTCCGCCTCGACCTCCTTGAATGGCTAGATTCGGTGCCAGGGCGCTTCGCAGCGTCGGGTCTTCCGCCGTTCGGCAGAACGGCGGAACAACAGGCAGCGTCGGGTCCTCCGCCGTTCGGCAGAACGGCGGAACGAACTAAATTTTGTACATGTACTGGAAGACGTCCTCACGCTGGAGGATGATCTGGACGCCCAGCTCTTCGCCCTCGGCGTCAAGCTTCTCCTGCACTTCGTTGAAGCCGGCAACCTCAGGGGCGAGCGTAACGAGCATGGTCATGGTGAAAATCTCGTTCATGATAGTCTGGGAGATATCGTCGATGTTCGCGCCGCATTCGGCCAGCACGCGCGAGACGGCCGCAACGATGCCGCTGCGGTCTTTGCCCAGAACAGAAATGACGCACTTCATGGATGTTCCCTCTCAGCTCGGTTTCCCACTTCCCCGCCTGCGCGGGCTTTCATTATACCGACGACAGAACTGTGGCGTCCCGCGTCGTCCCGGCAATGGAATAACGTTCTGGTTGTTCGTAACGTCGGCGAGGACGGTCCTGGCAAGCTGGGTTAGCCTGACAAGTGAAGGAGCGTGCTCCGACGCAATCAGAGCTCGACGGAGCCAGGCTGGCCGTCGAGACCGTCCTTAGCATCAAGCGGTTGCGTCGGCGACAAACCGACGCAACCCCCTACGGCCGAAAAATGAGCGACAGCGCTTCGGAGCGCGTGGCCTGGCTGCGGGCAAAGATGCCGCGAACCGCGCTCGTAGTCGTCTTCGAGCCGGGTTTCTTCACGCCGCGCATGCTCATGCACAAATGCTCCGCTTCCAGCACGACGATAGCTCCCTGCGGGTGCAGCTGCTCAATGAGCGTGTCGGCAACCTGCGAGGTCAGACGCTCCTGCACCTGCGGTCGTTTCGCGTAGACGTCCACCAGGCGTGCCAGCTTCGACAGCCCGCAAATGCGACCGTCCTTCGACGGGATATAGGCGATGTGCGCCTTGCCGAAGAACGGGGCAAGGTGATGTTCGCACATGGAGTAGAAGGGGATGTCGCGCACGAGGACCATTTCCTGATGGTGCTCGTCAAAGGTGGTCTCGAAGTGGACCGCCGGATCCTGCGTCAGCCCCTGAAAGACCTCTTCGTACATCTTCGCCACGCGTTCGGGCGTCTTCACGAGGCCTTCGCGGTCGGGATCTTCGCCGATGCCTTCGAGGATCATGCGAACGCCCTGCTCAATCTTCTCCAAATCCATGCTGGATGGCTTCCTTTCGTTGCTCTTCGAAACGGACTTTCGGTTCGCGCTGCCCGCAAAGCCCTGCAGCCCGACGGGCAGGCAGGCTGCCCGGCGCGCCTACACCGCAAGTTCCAGCGACACCGGGCAGTGGTCGGAGCCCATAACATCGCTGTGAATGCACGCTTCCTCCACCTTATCGCGCAGCGCCTCCGACACCAGGAAGTAGTCGATGCGCCAACCTGCGTTGTTTTTGCGCGCGTTGAACCGGTAGCTCCACCACGAGTACGCCCCTGTCGCCTCCGGGTACAGCGCCCGGAAGGTGTCCACGAACCCTGCGTCCACCAAATTCGTGAACTTCTCCCGCTCTTCGTCGGAAAAGCCCGCGTTACCGCGGTTCGGACCGGGGTTCTTCAGGTCGATCTCATGATGGGCCACGTTGAAGTCGCCGCACATGACGACCGGTTTCGCCTCCGCCGCGTCTGCCCCTGCAGGAACCTTTCCTGCCTCCAAGCCCTTGCAGAAACGACGAAATGCGTCGTCCCAGGCCATGCGATGGTCAATGCGCGCAAGCTCGTTCTGCGCATTCGGCGTGTAGACGTCCACGAACCAGAACTGTGGAAACTCAAGCGCGCAAATGCGGCCTTCCGTGTCCAGCTCGGGCACGCCCAGCCCGTGAAGCACTTGGCGCGGCTCCTCTCTCGAAAAGACCGCCGTGCCAGAGTAGCCTTTGCGCTCGGCATAGCTCCAGAAATCGTGGTAGCCCGGAAGCTCCAGGTCTATCTGCCCTTCCTGCAGCTTCGTTTCCTGGAGTGCGAAAACGTCGGCATTGAAGGACGCGAAAATGTCCTCGAAGCCCTTTTTCACCACGGCGCGCAGGCCGTTCACGTTCCACGATACCAGTTTCATGCGTTTCCTTACCTGCCTGCACGGTCGTGCGCTCGTCCGCGCACCCGAGCCAACTGAAAAGCCCCGCCCGGGCAGGAGCAGAGCACCCCTGCCCGGGCGGAGCATCCGTATCATGCAATCCCAAACCCGTATGCCTCTCGACCCGGCATACACCCAGCCCTTATGGCCTGCGGCGCTACTTCGAGGAAGACGCCTTGCCGGCCTTTTCGTTCGTGCTCTCTTCGGCGGCTGCTGCATCAGCCGCGTCCTTCGCGTTGTCCTTCCGGTGCAGGAAAGACAGCATGGCGGCCTTCTTCTCCTGACGTTTGGTGTCGATCTCTTCCAGCTTGCGCTCTTTTTCGGCGATGTCCGCCTCCATGGCGGCCTTGATTGCCTTGCGCTCGCGCTTCGCGGCCTTCGTCTTGGAGAATTCGACCTCGCGCTGGTAGCGCGTGCGCACTTTGCGAATCTTGCCGAACTCGAGCAGGAGCGCGCCAATGATGGACGCGTACGCGATCACCAGAACGACAATCGAAATCGGGCTTGGCTTGTCGCTCGAGTTCAGGAAGAACGAAAGCACCGTGAACAAGATAGCGACGATAAGCAGTCCCCACCAGATGCGGCGCAGACGACGGTATTCGGCCGTGGGAGGATTGTAGTAGGCAGCCGCTTTCGCACGCTGCTCTTCCTTCTTCTTCTCCGCTGCTTTGGTCTGCGGAGTGCTTTCCTGCTCGCCCCCCATCATGCGCGAAAGGAAGCCTTTCTTCTGCGGCTTCTTCGTCGGGGCGATGTACACGGACGCGGCGGCCTTCGCCTTCGGCTTCGCGGAAGCGGCGCTTTTGCGCGTGACGCCCTTGCGGGGCTCGTCGCTCGTGTATCGCTCGTTCATCGGGTTACGCTGGGTCATGATGCTCCTTGATGGTCTCCTTTTGGGCGCGCTTTACCTCGCCGCGCCGCCCGCCCGAACGGCGCGACCTGCTCCCAAGGCAAGCGCGAGGCTAGAAGGCGAACTTCTTGCCCGTAATGGTCTCGTATGCCTGAATGTACTTTTCGCTCGTCTTGGCGATGATGTCTTCCGGCAGGCGCGGCGGGTTGCCCGTGCGATCCCAGTGGGCGTTCAGCCAGTTGCGCACGAACTGTTTATCGAAGCTCGGCTGCTCTTTGCCCACCTCGTAGACGTCGGCGCCCCAGAAGCGGGACGAATCGGGCGTCAGCACCTCGTCCGCCAGAATGGTCACGCCGTCGATCGTACCGAACTCGAACTTCGTGTCCGCAATGATGATGCCGCGTTCTGCCGCATGCTCGCTCGCCTTCGTGTAGACCGCAAGCGTGAGGTCGCGCAGGTCTTGGGCGGCTTCGTCGCCGAGCAGTTCCGCACAGCGCTCGAAGCTGATGTTTTCGTCGTGGTCGCCGATCTCCGCCTTCGTGGACGGCGTGAAGATGGGCTCGGGCAGCTTGCTGCCGTTCTCCAGGCCCTCCGGCAGCTGGATGCCGCAGACAGCGCCCGTCTTCTGGTAGTCCTTCAGTCCCGAACCGGTGAGATAGCCGCGAACGATGCATTCGACCGGATACATCTGCGCCTTCTTGACCAGCATGAAGCGGCCTTCCAGGTATTCCTCGTACGGCTTGAACGCTTCCGGCAAATCCGCCACGTCCGCGGAGATCAGGTGGTTTTCCACCACGTCGGAAAGCAGTTCGAACCAGAAGCACGACAGCTGCGTGAGCACGCGGCCTTTGTTCGGGATTTCGTCTTCCAGGATATAGTCGAACGCAGAAATGCGGTCCGTCGCCACAAGGAGCAGCTTGTCTCCCAGGTCGTACAGGTCGCGCACTTTGCCCTGTGCGTCAGGGCGGATGTCGATGCCAGCCATCATGTTCCTTTCGCTTCCGGATACTGCCGAGGTCCTCTGGGCCTGGCGCGGGCGCCTAGCCTTATAGCATACCGCTTTTAGCGGGCGAATGACCGCGCGATTGTATACCGCTTTGCAGCAAAAGGCGGGCGGGCGCTCCGGCATCGGTGCGCCCTATGAGCCCTTCGGCCCCTCTTCGCCTTGCTGCCCGCCGTCTTCAAGCCCGAAGTGCACGCGTTCGACCGGGCTTTTCCCCGCAGAGGACCGCTCGGCGCGAGCACGGTCGGTCCGCGCTTTCTCCGCACGGAAGTTTCCGCCCTTGCCGTTGGCGCCCTTGCCGCCCCAGCCCTTTTCGCCCTTCTTCGACGACTCTTCGCGATAGAGCGGGATGTAGATAGTGAAGCAGGCGCCTTCGTTCTTTTTGCCCTCGACGCGCACCCAGCCACCATGCTGGTCGACAATCTCCTTCACGAGCGCAAGGCCGATGCCCAGGCCGCCGCTCGCACGATTGCGCCCTGCGTCCGCGCGCCAGAACCGAGAGAAGACCATCTTCACTTCTTCCGGCGACAGGCCGATGCCCGTGTCCTTCACCATGATGGACGCCATCAGGTCGCCCGCTGCCACGCGCACGGTGATCGAGCCGCCTTCAGGCGTGTACCGTACCGCGTTCGAGATAAGGTTTGCCGTCGCTTGGCGAAGCATGTCGGCGTCTCCGAGCACCATGACCTCGGGTTCGCTCTCGTAGGTCAACGTCAGGCCGGAGTCCGCAACGAACGCTTCGTGCGTTGCAACGATGCCCTGCACAAGTTCGCCGACATCCAGCAAGTCTTTCTTCATCGGCTTGCTGCGGCTTTCCAAGCGCGACAGGCGCAAGAGCGCTTCGACCAGGCGTCCGAGGCGCTGGACTTCGGAGTTCACCGTTTCCAGGCGCTCTGCGTTCGGTTCGAACACGCCGTCGACCATGGCCTCGACCGTCGACTGGATGGCCATGAGCGGCGTGCGCAGTTCGTGCGCCACGTCCGTGGTAAGGCGACGCTCCAGCTTGCGGTCTTTTTCGACCGATTCCGCCATTGCGTCGAACGTTTCGCCCAAGCGCGCGACCTCGTCGTTTCCTTTCAGGCCCGTGCGGGCGGACAGGTCGCCCTTCTTGATAGCGCGCGCCGTGGCGGTCATGCGGTTGATGGGCGCCACAAGCCCGCGCGCGAACAGGAAGCCGATGCACGACGCCAGCACGATGGCAAGGATGGCCGCGAATATCATAGCCTGATAAGACTGCTCGCGGAACTGAATGTCCGTCGAACGAAGCAGCAGGTCAGACCCGAAAACCCACAGCTTGACCTCGCCGAGGCGCGTGCCGTCCTTTCCTGCAATGGAGGCAGAGACCATGTTGCCCTTTTCGGGTGCAGGCGCCAGCGAAATGCCGCTGTTGTCTTCCGTGCTCCACGTGTTGTCGTAACGAACGGTCTGCATGCCGCTCGAGTCGGTGGAGAGAACCTGAATGCCAATGCCCGAATACAGGCTCTGGGCAGAGCGCGCCGACGCGTAGACCGCGTCGTCATGCCAGTCGCCGCCGTTGTTCTCCAGGCGCGCGGCGACAGATTCGGCAATACGCTCCGCCATCGTGTCCATGTTTTCGCGCGTGTACGACTGGAAGTGGTCTTCCCACACGAACGAAAGCACGCCGATGGCGACCAGCGCGGTCATCGCCGCGATCAGGGCGAACGAAACCGTCACGCGCGTGGTGTACGTGAAGCGGCTCCAGATTGAACGGCGCTCGTCTTTTTCGGCCTCTTCGGCCGTCCTTCCGTACGAAGCGCGATCGGCGTCGTCGTCGGTCTCTTTCTTCGAGCGGCGGTCGAGCAGGCCCATGCGCTCTCTCCTCCCTCTTCGGGCACTCTTCCCCTACGATCGGACGGCGTGCAGACCGCCGTCCCGCCCGTCGCCTACCGCGCAGCATCGTGCCCCGTCGGCAAGTTCGGACGTTTCCTCTCTTTGCGCCAGAAACGCAAAATGCGCGGCCGCCGAAACGGCCGCGCATGCCTGCGCGTTGCCTACGCCTTCGTCGGGTCCTCGAAGCGATAGCCTACGCCGTGGACCGTGTGCAACCAGCGCGGGTTGCGCGGGTTGTCGCCAATCTTCGCACGCAGGTTCTTCACGTGCGAGTCAATGGTGCGCTCGTAGCCTTCAAAGTCGTAGCCGAGCACCTTTTCGACCAGCTCCATGCGCGAGTACACGCGGCCCGGGTAACGGGACAGCGTGGTCAGCAGCTTGAATTCGCTCGCCGTCAGGTCGACCTCTTTGCCGGAGACCAGGACCTTATGGCCGGACACGTCGATGGTCAGCTCGCCGAACTCCAGCACTTCACGCTGGGGCTCGGAGTCTGCATGGACGCGACGCAGCAGCGCGCGCACGCGCGCCACGAGCTCGCGCGGGCTGAACGGCTTTACCAGATAGTCGTCAGCGCCAAGCTCCAAGCCGATGATGCGGTCTTCGACTTCGCCCTTCGCCGTAAGCATGATGATGGGCACGTCGGAGTTATCCCTGATAGCACGGCATACGCGCTCGCCCGGCACGCGGGGAAGCATCAGGTCCAAGACCACCAGGTCGAAATGATGCTTGTTAAATTCGTCAAGGGCCTCCTGGCCGTCTCCAACCGCCGTGACCCAATAGTTCTCACGTTCGAGGTAGGCCGCAACAGCGTCGCGGATAGCCTTCTCGTCTTCTACCAGCAAGATGCGTCGAGTTTCGTTGCTCATAATCTGCACCGCTCCTTTTCAGTTTGTGCCTGCGCGCCGCGCCGTGCGAGATGCAAGGCGTTCGGTGCGCGAGCGTCTCTGGGTTTATTGTAGCAATTGAGCGCAAAGGAGCCGCACCCTGGCGATGAAATGACACAATCGACGTTGAAGCATACGTCAGCCGGTGTACGAGCAAAGGCCTTTGGACGCGCAGCGCGACGTGAGCGCATGTGCGCGATCGCACGCTGCACCCGGTGCGCAAGCATGCCGAACAGCACGCCCTTTTGCGCAGGACAAACGCTCGGCGCACGAAAAGCGTCCGCGTTCGTGCCGTCAACCATGTATGCTCGACCATGCTGGCAATGCCGAAAGAAAGGAGCCTTGTGCCCTCACGCCGTCCTTTGCACTCGTCTTCTGCGCGACCTCGCTCGACGGGGTCTGCCCGCGCACGCTCGCATGGGCAAACGCCGCTTTCGCACGCCACTGCGCGGCGACGGTCGGTCAAAGAGCAGCGCGTCGGCGGGAAAGCCCCGGTAAGCCTTGGTTCGGGATTGGGGCTTGGGGCATTCGGCGGCGACGCCGCAAACGGCGCTCGCCCTCCTGAGGGCGGCACGCTGCTTACGCGCCGTCGCTTCCTGTACGGTGCGGCCGCCGTCGGAGCAGCAGGCATCCTTGCCGCAGGAGGAGCCGCCATCGCGAACGTCGTAGGCGACGGAGAGGGAAACAGCGGGGACGTCCCAACGCTCACCGTGCCTGAAAATGCCGTCACCACGCTTTCGGCAGACAGCGAAAACTTCTCGCAGACCGCTGACGACGCACCGCTCGTGCAAAATGCGGGGACGTACGACCTGCCCTTCGGCACCCTGCTCTGGTCGAGCAACGACGTCAACGCCGCCTGCCTCATACCGACAAGCGGGGCCAACCCGCTGACTACCGTCGGCATCATGAACCTTTCCACCGGCGGCGTGACCACCGTGCTCGAACAGGCGCGCGACCAGGCGGCCGGGTTCGACATCTACGATGTCCGCTGTAGCCAAACCGGCATGGTCTGGACCGAAGCGAACATCCTACAGGGCGTCTGGCGCGTATGGGCTGCGCCCTTGTCAGCCGACGGCGCGCTCGGTTCGCCCATCCAGCTGGACGAGGGAGATTCCGCCTGGGAAACGCCCTCTATTGCGGCGGCGGGCGACGCCGCGTTCTGGCAGTGCCTGCCGAAAGCGAACGGCGTTGCCGCGACGGCAAACTCGTGCGTTAAGCGCGCAGCGTTCGGATCTTCCGAGGTCGGGACCGTCTATGAGAGCGAAGGCCGCATGGCAACCCCGCTCTACGCCCTGGCAGACGCCGTCGTATGCACACCGCGCGCCGCCACCTCAGGCACGTACTACCAGCTCACGTGCCTTGATGCCGCCTCGGGCACGGTGACCGACCAAGTGACGCTGCCCGCCTCCATGCGGCCGCTCGAAGCAGGATACGGCCCGACGGGCTTTTCGTTCTGCTTTGAAGCCGCATACAACTACGGCGACGGCATCGCCGGCGTGGGCACGTACACACCGCTCTCCAAAGGAGCGTCCTTTGCCTACGAGGGACGCTCGTGGTTCTGCTTCTCGCGCACCCCTACGACGGCGCCCGCCTGGTGCGGCGATTACTTCGTCGTGAAGTCCACCAGCTCGGTCGCCGTCGTCGACCTTGCGTCGAACCTTTACACGTCGTTGTTGGCCGAGGACGATGCGGACGACTGGGGAGAACAGCTTGCTACGACAGGCACCGGCAGTACGCTTGTGACCTACCAGCACATCGACGCCGACAGCTCAGGAGGAACCAGCGTCGACGAAGGCGAATCGACCGCCGACGGAGAATCGAGTTCGGTCCCTGCCGCCAGCGCCTCGTACTGCTGCCGCGTGCGCGTGTGGCACGCAGCTGCCGCCGGGTCTGCCGCCGCTGCGTCCCCAAATACAGAGGCGCCTGCGGATGACGCTTCGACCAGCGCTGACGATGCTTCAGGCGATGCGGAAGAAGTCTTGGACGAGACCGCCGGGGACGAAACGGCCGAGGAAGCGTCCACGAGCGAAGAGCACCATACGCGCACGAACTAGGAGCACGCGCCGCCATTGCTTTGCGGCGTGGCCTGGCACGCAACGCGGCCAGCATGGCGTTTGCGCCGCCGCGCACCACAACTTCTTCCATAGATAAACGACCTTGGCAAACAGCTCCGCGCACGGAGAAAGCTGCGTGCTTTCTCCGTGCGTGGAGCGTTCAAGCGCTATGAGAGCGCAAACACGTCCTGGCCAAGCCTCACCGCATCGGACGCCTGCACGTCTTCGAGCTGCGGACAGTCGAAAAATGCCCGGTCTTCAATAAGCGTCAAAGAAACCGGCAGATCGACCCGGCGTAGCGACTCGCAGCCTGCAAACGCCTCCTCCTCGAGCGATTCCACGCCCTCAGGAACCGACGCCTCCTCCAAGGCGGTGCAGTCGGCGAAACAACGACGCCCCAGCCAGCCGACCTGCTCGGGAATGTGCGCCACACGCAAAGAGGCACAGCCTTGGAACGCTTCGTCTTCTATCGTCTCGAGCCCTCTCGGGAACGCCAAGGCCGACAGGCTTTCGCATTCGTAAAACGCGCGCTCGCCGAGCGTGCGCACGCTTGGCGGCAAGGTGAGGTCCGCAAGCGCACGGCACCGCATGAACGCGGCCTCGCCTATCTCCTCCACTCCGTCCGGCAGCTCGACTTCACGCAAGGATTTGCACCGGAGAAACGCCTCGGCGGGAACGGCCTTGACCGCACCGCGGATGCGCACGCGCTCAAGGCGCAAGCACCCACGGAAGGCGCCCTTCCCCAGCTCCTCGACG
>DVGB01000031.1 GCA_018712955.1 Candidatus Aveggerthella stercoripullorum | reverse complement strand
GTGACAGCGCCCTTGATGCAGGGGAACGGGTCGGACGGGACGGCCCAGGACGTAGCAGGCGCGTCGGTGGAGAAGCACAGGTTCACGCCATCATCCAGCAGTGTGCGGTACGGATAGCAACGGCGCGTGCGCGCATGCCCAAGATTGCTCAGGTATGCTTCAATCTCTGCGTAGGGGAAGATGGGCTGGCTGGCAATGCCGATGCCCTTCGCTACGACGCGCTCGATGCTGCGCTCGGACGGCAAGGTGACATGCTCGAAGCGCAAGTAGGGGGCTTCGCCTTCGGTCCAAGGCGCCTCGTCCTCCACGAAATCCAGCATGCGTTCGATAGCCCGGTTGCCCATCGCGTGCAGCGAAAGCTGGCAACCGTGCGCTTTGCAGAATTCGATCGCCGTGCGCGTCTGCTCGTCGCTGCAGACCGGCAGGCCGCAAGCGGCGTCGTCAGTACGCGGCGTGCCGTCGGCCTTCAGGTAGGGTTCGTCCATCCACGCGGTCTGGCCGGAGATGCTCCCATCGCCGATGAGCTTGAGCCCGCAGACGAAGACCTGGCGCGTACGGTCCATGAGCTCGGGCGTGATGTCGAAGTCCTTTTTGTCCATCCAGTGATCCCACATGTAGTAGACGCCCACTTCCTGGCACAGGCCAAGCTCTGCTGCGCGCTCGATGATGGGGAAGTTATCGGTGTCGTCGAGCGCGCCCATGTCCGTCACCGCGACAATGCCCTGGGAGGAGAGCAGGTCTCCGAGCTCGCGCAGTTCGCGGGCGGTCTCTTCGGTGCTGGTTTCCGGCATGACGCGCGTTACGAGGTCGCGCGCGTTCTCGCGCAGAACGCCGGTGGGCTCGCCGTTCTCGTCGCGCTCGATGATGCCGCCGTCAGGATCGGGCGTGTCGCGCGTGATGCCTGCGAGCTCGAGCGCACGGCTGTTCACGCAGCGCACGTGGGCGCATGAGCGGAGGATGCATACAGGCGCATCGGCACAGCCGCGGTCGAGGTCCCAGCGGGTGGGGGAGCGGTGTTCGGCGAACTTCGCCTCGTCGTAGCCCCAGCCTTCGATCCAGTCGTGCGCGGGGTCGAACCCGTCCGCCTCGCGGCGCTCCCGCACGGCATCCACGAGCTCTTCGATGGAATGGATGACAGGCGGCAAGGCAGCAATCTGCGTGTTCATTTCGGCCAGCATGACCGGGTGCATGTGCGCGTCGACGAAGCCAGGAATGACGCGTGCCCCCTGAAGGTCAAGTCGCGGCAGGTCGTTCGCTGGGGCGTCGGCTTCAGCGCCGATCCATGAAATGCGGCCGTCCTCGACGATAAACGCTTCGGCATGAGGGTTGTCGTCGTCTGCGGTGAATACGTTCGCGTTCACGACGAACAAGCTTACGGCGGGTGTCATGAATGCCTCTCCTTTCTTAAGCGCAGTCCCTTGCGGGCAGGCGCGGCAGCTCAGAGAGCTCCGTCTCCTCGCACGGTCGGGCATGTTCTTCGCCTGTGCTGCGTGCTTTTCGGCGAGCCTGCGTCCTGCTAGGCAGGCGAAGCTCGATGCTCGCGGTGTGGGTGCAGGCGGTTTCCGGCAATTGTTGCACGAACCGAGGCGGGCGGCAATGAGCGGGCGGCGCAAGGGCGCATTGTCTCGCGCAATGAGCGAAGCAGGGATTCCTGCAAAACGCAAAATGTATACAACACAACAATGAATTTAATATCCAATTTACTCAAATCGGTCAATTCGACCAATTCAGGGGTAAAATCATCCCGCCGGGCGAAACAATCGTCAACGTGAACGGGTGCTTTTGTCCCGGAAGAGCATACTGATGCTTTCCCAGCGCATAGAGCAGCCAAGATGGGGCTGTATTCGCACGCGGGCAAAGGCTCGGCAGGGTTGTTCATTCTGCGCGAGGCTGCTGCCTAAGCTGGCACGGGATGTGGGAGTCCTGTGGTGCGAAGACGGTGCGGGTGCAGACGCACCGTCGACAGCGAGGCCGTAGGCGCCGCGAGAGCGGCATGCGGCGACCGAAGCGCCTGTTCGATTGGCGCGACAAGGAGGAGCGACGCGGCGTGTGTGCGGCCGGACGGCTCCGAAAGGGGACGACGTGAGAAAGTACGTTGAGGAGGCGCGCGGCCTCCAAGATGATATCGTTGCCGACCGAAGACATCTGCACCAGATTCCCGAGGTCGGTATGGACTTGCCCGAAACTTTCGCGTACGTAGCGAAGCGGCTTGATGAGATTGGCATTGCATGGCGTCCATGCGGCATCATGCGCGAAGAGCTGACCAACAAGTACGTTGAAATGGGCTTTCCACGCATGGAGCACTCTACGGGCATCGTGGCGACCATCGGATCGGGATCTCCTTGCATCCTGCTTCGGGCGGATTACGATGCGCTTCCTATCGAAGAAGAGAACGACCTGCCGTTCTGCTCGAAGCGGAATTGCAGTCATTTGTGCGGACATGATGCCCATGCCGCCATGCTCCTGTCTGCTGCGCGCATTCTGAAAGCGCACGAGGACGAGCTCAAAGGGACCGTCAAGCTCATGTTCCAGCCGGGCGAAGAGCTCGGTTACGGTGCCCGTACCATGATTGAAGACGGGCTTCTGGAGAACCCGCACGTAGATGCAGCGTTTGCACTGCATGTCATGTCGACCGAGCCGAAGGGCATGGTCGTGTACACGCCCGGCGTGACGAGTTCTTCGCTCGATACGTTCGCACTGCATGTCCAAGGGCGCGGCGGGCACACGTCGGCACCTCAGCAGTGCATCGACCCGCTCATGGTGGCGAACCAGGTCTACGAAGCCATCAACTTGTTCATGACGCGCGAAATAACGCCGGGCACTCCTGCGACGCTTTCGTGCGGGGTCATGAAGGCAGGGAATGCTTCCAATGTCATTCCCGATACCGCCGAGATGCATTTCGGCCTGCGCAGCCGTGACGTGGTGGCACGTGCTCACGTGCTCGAGCGCATCCCGGAGATTATCGATGCGTACGTGCGCGCATGGCGTGCCGACTACCGCCTGAGCATTTTCAACTGCCCCATCGCCTTCAATAACGAAGAACTGCTCGTAAGCCTCATGCCGGCGTTCGAGGCGGTTGCGGGCGTGAGCGGCGTCAAGCAGGGGTTTCCGATGCAGGGCACGGAGGACTTCGGGCATGTGAGCGAAGAGGTTCCGAGCGTCTACGTGCTTTTGGGCGCAGGCGGGCCGAACATGCCGCCGCACCACAATCCACGCATGACCATTGACGAGGACGTTCTGTGGATGGGCACGGCGCTCTATGCGTGCAGTGCCGTGCGCTGGCTGTCCGTTCATGCACGTTAGGTATCGCGAAGAGAGAGGAAACGGCACATGAACGCGAAGGCAAGAAAGCCGTTTTTCGGTTGGTGGGTCGTGGCAGCGGGCTTCTTCATCATGGCAACCTGCTATACCGCCATGGTGAACGGCATGTCGCTGTTCCAGCCCCATATCGTCTCCGACCTGGGAATCACCGTCGGCGAATACAACACGGCGAACTCGCTGTCGACGCTTGTGTCCATCGTGGGCGCGCTTGTCATCGGCGGCGTGGTGGACAGGTTCCCCGGACGCGTGCTCGGCGGAATCTCCGTCCTTATCACGGCGCTCGTGCTCATCGGCTTTTCGCAGGTGAGCGAGCTATGGCAGCTTATGCTGTTCTTTGCGATCGACGGCTTGGTCGTCATTGCGGGCACCCGCTTGCTCATCTCTATCGTCGTCACGAACTGGTTCGTGAAAAAGCGCGGCTTGGCGGTCGCCCTGGCGCTTTCAGGATCCGGCTTTGGCGGCGCGGTCCTTTCGCCAATCATCAGCGGGCTCATCGTCTCGTTCGGTTGGCGTACCGCCTTCATGGTCCTCGCCGGCGTCTGCTTTGTCCTGGCATTTCCTATTACGGTCGCCACGTTCTACAGCCGTCCTGCCGCCAAAGGCCTGGAGCCGTACGGCATCGGTGCAACGGCGGGTGCGAAGGACTCGTCTGGCGGCGCAGCGAAGGTTACCGAGACGGCCGTCATCGACATTCCCTGGAAGATCGTGCGCAAGCACTACTCCTTCTTCCTGGTAGTGGCGGGCTTTTTTATCATGGGCGTCTTGAACGGTGCCGCCATTCCTAACAGCATCACGAACATCACGTCCGTTGTCGTGGACGGCCAGACTATTGTGACCGGCGGTCACGACGCGGCGTTTGCCAGCATGTTCTTCTCGTTCAACATGGTGGTGGTCATTGCGGCGAAGATCGGCACCGGTGCGGTCTACGACCGTTTCGGCGTGCGCGCGGGCGTCATCATGGGCAGCTTCTGCTGCATTGCGGGCCTGATCTGCATGTGCTTCCCGGCTACCGATATCGCTCCCATGGGATCAGCGCTGTTCTTCGGCATCGGCACGTGCATGGGCACCGTCGCTCCGCCGCTTGTGGCCGCGAAGCTGTTCGGAGCGGGCGAAATCGGCAAGGTGACCGGCTGGCTGACAAGTTTGCAGATGCTTGGCTATGCGCTGGGCACCATTACGTCCGGTCGCGTGTTCGACCTGTTCTTGTCCTTTGCGCCCATGTGGGCCGCGTGCGCGGTCGGCGGCGTGGCCATGCTCGCGCTGCTGCTTGCCTCCGAGCCGGCAGCAAAGCGCTTGGCCGAAAAGGTGAAGGCGGAAAAGGCCGCGCTCGAAGGAGAGGCTGCCTAGTATTCGCCCAAGGCGGGCTGGCCGCCCTCTTCCGTCGCGCAACTTCGTTGCGAGCGGACGCTGGGGCGGGTGTCCCTGCGCGTTCGCTTCGACGATGGCACAGGCCTGGCGTGCGGATATTCCGCGATGCCAGGCCTGTTCTCTGCGCGCGTTAAAGCGGCAGGGACAGCTGCTCCCCGACGGGAGCTTCGTCGATAAGCAGGCGCTGGTAAAGCGCCGTTGTTTGCGGCGAGGGGTCGATGCCGAGGTTTTCGCTCAGGTAGGACCGGCATTGGAAGAACGTCGCCATGGCGCTCGAGCGCTGCCCGGCGGCGGCCTGCGCCTTTATCAGCGCGTTGTAGGCGTCCTCTCTTCCTTCGTCGTAGCGCAGTGCGGTGCGCGCTGCCTGCAGCGAGACCGGTAGCTCTCGGGCTTCGCGCGCTCGCACGGATGCGGCGACCAGCGCATCAACCAGGCGGTTTTTCAGCTCTTTGCGGTACGCGATGATGGTCGGGTGCGACGTCTCGTTCGGCAGCAGGTCGCCAGCGTACAGCGTTTCGATGCGGCCGAACAGCGCAGGGAGCGTTGTCGAGTCGGGAATGGAAAACTGCATGCGGTCGCACAGTTCGAGGAATTCGTACACGTCGGTCTCGACTAAGGACGCCTCGATGCGGCAGCTGTTCTGCAGGCGTACGAGATACGGGCATTCCTTTGGAGACAGCTCGAATGCCTTTTTCAGGATTGACCAAGCATTATAGAAGTTGTTCCGCGCGCGCATTGAGACCGAGGTCGGCCAGAGGCTGTCCTCCAGGTAGTCGATCGAGACTTCTTTCCCGCGTGCGATGGCAAGAATTCCCGCAACCGTCTGGACCTTTCGGCGGCGGAAGAGCTTCGGGTCCACCCGTCGCTCCCCGACCGAAGCGTCCATGCCGCCGAACAGGCGCAAGCGCAAATGAGGAATGCGCTCGTCAGGGCGGAGCGGAAGGGCGGCCGTGCGGCATGGCGCGGTGGCGCCCTGCGCTTCTTCGAAGCGTCGGCGCTGCTCTGCCATGCTTTCCCTGATGCGCCGCAGGCTGTCGAGGAAGCTTGCGGGGAAGCCGTCGGCTGCAAGTTCCGTCAAAGAAATGGCGGCTTTGTCCGCAAGCTGCAGCGCAAACAGGTCGCAGGGGCCGTCGTGCGCTGCCTGCGCGAGCGCACGCCGCGCAAGCGGGCGGAGCTCTTCGACAGCCTCGCGCGCTCTGCGCGAAAGGCCTCCCGCCTGCCGAAGCCGAGCTCCGGCGTCAAGGGCTATGTCGGCAAGAATACAGGCGATCTTTCCGCGGTCGGGCATGTCAGTGCCCAAAGCAGCCTCTGCCTGCTCTTTCGTGAGCATGACGCCTTCGATGCCGCCGCGGTGAGCGACGGCGCAGCAAAGCGCCGACCAGCGAACGACTGCATCGCGGTACTCGCGCTCGTTCGCCGCCCCGCTTTTGAGCCGGGCGGCCATCTCCCTGCACGACCTTTCTGCCGACCGCAGTGCGCTCGGCAGGTCTTGCACGCCAAAGCCGGCGAACCGAAGGATCGCGTCGAGCGCGCGCGGGTCGTCCTTGCGCGCTCTCGCTAACAAAGCGCTTGCCACCAGACGGGCGTGCTCGTCCGCTTCGCTGTCCCGTGCAACCAGGTCAGCTTCCGCTTGGGCGCGTTCTGCCTGTCCGAGCCAGAGCAAGCGCCATGCGCCATCGGCACGAAGGATCGCATCGACGGTTGCCTGAGTTCGCTGGGCGGACTCTGCAAGCTCATGAGCCGGAAGTATGCACGCTTCGCACGTCAGCTCGTGGCATCGCCGTGCGAGCCATCCGGCGCGCTCGTGGGGTTTGCAGAGCTTCTGGACGGTGCGGCATGCGCGGACGGGATCACCTCGGGTAAGCAGATAGTCGGCAAGCTGGAGCGCCCATTCCGACGTTTCAAGCCCGCGCACGGTCGATACGGCCCGCACGGTGCGCGATTCTACAGCGCGCAGCACGTCTTCGAGCGGGAATGGCGCGGTGTCGAACGTTCCGGCCTGTATATCTATTCCTAAGTAAGGATAAAGCTCGGACAGCAGAGAGAGGATGCTGGGGCTTTCCTTGCGTTGGAGATGCGTCAAGGCGGAGAGGTTTCCCGAGCGCAGAACGAGCAGGGATATATGAGCGAACAGGATTTCCGAAGGCATTTCTTCCTCCAGAACGCGCGAAAGGAAGCCGCTGCGTTCTTCGGGAGAGGCCCATGCCAGGCCGCTGATGCGGTCGAGCACGGTGCGCGATGCGCAGGAGTTGTGCCCTTCGAGGAACGAGGCAGCGGGATTGTTGTCCGCAGTAAGCTCTTCTTCGGTAAGCATGAGGTCTACTACGCCAAACCGCCTGGTCGGCACTGAAAGCATCTCGGACATATCGCAGCTGGGCACGGCGGTCACCACCGTCTCCCAGCCATGCGAGGTGATAAGCTCGAGTGCGCGTGAGAGCTTATCGCAGCGCTCGACATGAAGGTAGGGGAGGTCGTCGAGGACCAAGAGGCCGGGGTGTGGCGCGGCTTCGAGCAGATAGTCCCCGAGGGCCTCCTGGTCGAGATCCCTGAGGAAGCGAGGGTCGTTTGCGGGAATCCAGACGACGTCCTTGAGGCGAAAGATAGCGTCGGCGTACCCGAAGGCAGCAGCGCTTTTCCCGAAACGATGCGGTGCGCAAAGAAACCGGATTGTGTCGCGTTCGCGTATCATCTTCGACATCAGCCCTAGCCTGAGCCGGCAATGGGTCAGGTGCAGCGAAGTCGGCTTGCGTCCTCTGCAAGCGCACGAATGCACGAAACGTTCCATGGAAAGCCCTTTCCAGAGCCACTGAGCGCTCATATGGTACTGTGTCGCCTGCAGGCAACCATAGGTCCCGAAGTGCTGTCGGGGAGCGGTTTTCTGGGAGCGGCGAGAGGATTGGATGCTTTCCCAATATCGGAATATATTCAAGAAAGTACAGGTCAGATGGCGAATAATGACAACAGGGAGGCTTCGGATGCCGTGAAGGTCGCTGTTCCTGCGTGGGCCTTGTTCGTGCTCGACGAGCTCGAGGCGGCGGGGTTCGAGGCGTGGTTCGTGGGAGGGTTCGTTCGCGATGCGCTCCTGGGGCGTGCGGCGTACGACGTGGATGTGGCCACGTCTGCTGCCTGGGAGCAGGTGCGCGATGTGTTCTCATCCCAAGGCGTTGCCGTCATAGAGACGGGCGCGAAGCACGGCACCGTCACGGTCAGGTCGGCGGGGCACAACGTGGAAGTAACGACCTACCGCGTGGACGGCGCGTATGCGGACGGACGGCATCCGGACAGCGTTTCGCGCGCTCACAGCATCGAAGAGGATCTTGCCCGCCGCGACTTCACCATGAACGCGGTCGCCTACCACCCCCGAAAGGGGCTGCTTGATCCGTTCGGCGGCATCGGGGATATGCGCCGCTGCGTTATCAGGGCAGTAGGGGATGCCGATGCTCGTTTGCAGGAAGATGCGCTCAGGGTGCTTCGCGCAGTCCGGTTTGCATCGCAGCTGGGCTTTGCGGTCGAACCGGAGACCGAAGATGCGCTCTTCAGGCGCGCAAATGGCATTGCAGCGCTTTCAGGGGAGCGCGTATCCCACGAAATGGACGGCATCCTGTGCGGAACGTCCGTGCACGATGCGATCATGCGGTATGCGCGCATTATCGGCATTGCCATTCCAGAGCTTTTGGAGCTTGAGGGGCTTGACCAGCGCAATCCCTACCATGTGTACGACGTGCTCGAGCACACGGCATGGGCTGTCCAGCACACGCGCCCTGACCTGCTGGTGCGCTGGGCGGCATTCTTGCACGATTTCGGCAAGCCGTCCTGTTGCACGGTCGACGAGAACGGCAGGGGTCGCTTTTACGGCCATCCTGCATGCAGTGTCGAGCTTGCGCGGGGCGTATTGAAGCGGATGCGGAAGAGCGCGCGCTTTTCCGCGGACGTGCTGACGCTGGTGGAGTGGCATGATGCCGACATCGCGCCGACGCCGAAGTCGGTCAAGCGCATGCTTGCGCGATTGGACGGGCGTGCCGACGTGCTGCGCGCGCTGTGCGAGCTCAAACGCGGGGATGCTCGCGCGCAGTCGGAGCGGGCGCGCGGAAAGCTCGAGAACGCTTCCGCGGTCGAGCGGACGCTCGATGAAGTGCTTGCTGCGAACGAGGCGTTCACCGTGCGCGACCTTGAAATGAACGGGGAAGACGTGCTTGCACTGGGCGTTCCGCGGGGGCCTGAAGTGGGAAGGGCGCTCCAGGCGGCGCTCGATGCCGTGATCGAAGGGCTCGTTCCCAACGAGCGCGAAGCTTTGCGGTCTTTCGTGCGTAGAAAAAACTTCTGAAAAGCTCTTGACGATACGCCAAGCCCTCGGTAATATACTCACTCGCGCCAAGCAAGCAAAGCAAGCAGAAGCGCATGGCACAGTGGGGTGTCGTCTAATGGTAGGACAGCGGATTCTGGTTCCGTATGTGGGGGTTCGACTCCTCCCACCCCAGCCACATGGCCCCGTCGTCTAGCGGTTTAGGACGCCGCCCTCTCAAGGCGGAGATCGCCAGTTCGAATCTGGTCGGGGCTACCAGCGAATAGGAGCCGGGGATTTCGGTCCCCGGCTTTTTCGAAACCATGCTTGCTCTTGCAGATGCGCTTATGGCCCCGTCGTCTAGCGGTTTAGGACGCCGCCCTCTCAAGGCGGAGATCGCCAGTTCGAATCTGGTCGGGGCTACCACGAATGCGCAAGCCCGCCGAACGGCGGGCTTTTTTCATGCCGCGACCCGAATCGCGATTCCGGCGATGTGGGGTGTGCGTGCTTGAAGGGAAAAGCCGTAAGCTCCCTTGAGGAAGGATGACTGTCCGTCGACGAAACCGTGAAGTTCCGTTGAATGCCTAAGGTGCGTGATAAAGTGGGACGGTTAGAAAAGCGCCTGGGGAACGGTCGACTGCGAACCATGCTCAAGGCGCATCTCCGCTCGAACACAAGAGAAAGCAAGCCACATGGGATTCCTTTCTAAGCTTTTGACCGCCGGCGAAGGCAAACAGCTCAAAAAGTACCAGGCTTTGGTGACCCAGATTAATGGTCTCGAGCCTCAGATGCAGAGCAAGTCCGACGCCGAGCTGGCGGCCGTCACCGCTGCGCTCAAAGAGCGTGCTTCCAACGGCGAAGACCTTCATTCGCTTCTGCCCGAAGCGTTCGCGGCAGTTCGCGAGGCATCCGTCCGCACGACAGGATTGCGACATTTCGACGTGCAGCTGATCGGCGGCATGACCCTCAATGACGGCCAGATCGCAGAGATGAAGACCGGCGAAGGCAAGACGCTCGTCTCCACGCTGGCGGGCTACCTGAATGCCTTGACGGGCGAGAACGTCCACATCGTCACGGTCAATGACTACCTTGCTCGCCGCGACAGCGAATGGATGGGTCGCATCTACCGTTTCCTGGGCATGAAGGTCGGCCTGATTCAGAACGGCATGCGCCCCGAGCGCAAAATTCCCGCATACCAGGCGGACGTGACGTACGGCACGAACTCTGAGTTCGGTTTCGATTATCTGCGCGACAACATGGTCACGCGCGCCTCTTCGCGCGTGCAGCGCGGACATCATTTCGCCGTCGTCGACGAGGTCGACTCCATCCTCATCGACGAAGCCCGCACCCCGTTGATCATCTCCGGCGCTGGCACGCAGGCTGCCGACACGTACAAGCGCTTCGCGCGCATTATGCCCGGGCTGAAGCTCGACGAAGACTACAACATGGACGAGGCTAAGCGCACCATCAATGCCACGGAAAGCGGTCTCGAGAAGATCGAGGCGCTGCTTGGCATTGACGACCTTTACGCCGACCCTGCGCTGCCGAACCATTTGCAGCAGGCTTTGAAGGCCCAGTTCCTGTTCCATCGCGACAAGGATTATGTCGTTGTGGACGGCGAAGTGAAGATCGTCGACGAGTTCACCGGCCGCATCATGGAAGGCCGCCGTTACTCCGAAGGCCTCCATCAGGCGCTCGAGGCGAAAGAGGGCGTGCTCGTGCGGGAAGAGAACCAGACGCTCGCGACCATCACGCTGCAGAATTACTTCCGTCTCTACGAGAAACTTTCTGGCATGACCGGTACGGCCATGACCGAGGACGAGGAGTTCCGCAAGATCTACAACCTTCCGGTGCAGGCTATCCCGCCGAACAAGCCGGTCATCCGCAAGGACGAGAACGACCTGATCTACCGCACGGTCGAAGCGAAGTTCAACGCCGTCGCCGACGATGTCGAGCGCCGTCACGAGGTCGGTCAGCCCTGCCTGATCGGCACCGTTTCCATCGAAAGCTCCGAACGCCTGAGCCGCCTGCTCGACAAGCGGGGCATCAAGCACGAGACCTTGAACGCGAAGAACCACGAGCGCGAAGCGCACATCGTGGCGCAGGCAGGCCGTGTCGGCGCGGTCACCATCGCGACCAACATGGCAGGCCGCGGTACGGACATTCTGCTGGGCGGCAACCCAGAGGTCATGGCGGATGACCTTCTTCGTATGCGTGGGTTCGACCCGTCGCTTGAGGAAGGCCAGGAGCCTGAGGAGGGGCACGATCCTGCTCCGACCAAGGAAGCGCGCGAAAAGGCGCTCGCTGACGCGAAAGCGATCACGGACAAAGAGAACGAGGCGGTCAAGGCTGCGGGCGGTCTGTGCGTGATCGGCACGGAGCGGCACGAGAGCCGCCGTATCGACAACCAGCTGCGCGGTCGTTCCGGCCGTCAGGGCGATCCAGGCGTCACGCAGTTCTACCTGTCGTTGGAAGACGACCTGATGCGCCTGTTCGGCGGTTCCCGCATGGACTCCATCGGCCGCATGATGCAAAAGACCGACATGCCCGACGATATGCCCATCCAGGCGGGCATGGTCTCGAAGGCCATCGAAAGCGCGCAGCGACAGGTCGAGGCCATGCACTTCAATGCTCGTAAGAACGTCCTCGAATACGACGACGTCATGAACCTTCAGCGCTCTGCCATTTACGAAGAGCGCAATGCCATCCTGGACGGCAAGGACATGAGCGAGCGCATTCCCGCCATCATCAGCGATGCGGTCGAAGAGGTCGTGGGGGAGAACTGCCCGGCCAAGCAGCCAAGCGACGACTGGGATACGGACGCCGTCGACTCCTGGGTGTTCCAGATGACCGGTTCGGAAGACTTCAAGTGCGCTCGCGTCGACCATGGGGACGATCCCGAGGCGCTCGCCGACGCTTTGTGCGCGTACCTCCAGGGCATCTATGACGCGAAAGCGGAGATGCTCGGCGAGGCAGTGGTAAAGAACCTGGAGGCGCAGATTATGCTGCGCATCATCGACACGCGTTGGATGGCGCATCTGCAGGAGATGGACTATCTCAAGGCAGGTATCGGCCTGCGTGCTTTTGGCCAGCGCGATCCGCTCGTCGAGTACAAGAACGAAGCACACCGCGCTTTTGGCGCCATGACCGAGAACATGTACCAGGATTTCCTGCGTACGCTGCTGCGCCTGCAGTTGGCAGCGCCTGCCCCGGTCGAGCAGAAAAGCCCGCTCGAGGGCAAGGTCAGCTACTCGAAGCCGGAAGAGAACCTTACCGAGTCCACCACCACCGCGCAGCGCGTGCAGCGTTCGCAAGCGGAAGCGCAGGGCATGCCCGCAGCAGCTCCGAAGGCGGCGCCCACCGGCAAAGCGCAGCCGTACGTGAAGGACAAAGAGGATCCGTTCGCGAATGTGGGCAGGAACGATCCTTGCCCGTGCGGCAGTGGCCTTAAGTTCAAGAAATGCCACGGGCGTGATAGGTAGGCGAAACAGAGCCAGGCAGCTGCCATGCTCCTGAGGGAGCACGGGAGCAACGCCGGTAAACGGCAGACGGGCGGTGGACACGCGAAAACGCGCGTCCACCGCCCTTTTAATTGCGCGGCATGCAATGCGGGGCGATGCCTTCTTGCTGCCGCAGCAGGCAGCTTGGCGTCATCGCAAAACCGGCCCTTGCGACAAAACAGGCCGTCGAGGAATTCTCGACGGCCTGGCATTTCTCTGGCGCGCCCAGTAGGACTCGAACCTACAACCTACGGATTAGAAGTCCGTTGCTCTATCCATTGAGCCATGGGCGCACAGATGGGAATAATCGCGCTCGAAAACAGCCGAACACGCAATGATGAATTGTACAAATACCGGACTGCTCTGGCAACAAAGGAAAGGCCCTGAAGAACAGAGCCTTGTTCGAAGGAGCAGACGGCTGCCGTGCTCAGTGGGCTCTTTGTCGATGTCCATCGGCAACCGCGTTGCTACTTGCGATAAAGCGCATTATGACGTAAGAAAATGCAATATTTAGGTATATTACAGGGAAAACCATTCAGAATGGTGAAAAAAGAAAAGACAGCTCTCCTCCTGCGGTTCAACAAGGGAGCGAAAGCAAGCAAAAAGTCATTTTTGCATGTTTAGGTACCTTTATGCAGAATGGTCGCCAAACGGGTTGCAAGAAGGGGAGCAAGTTGCGTAAAAAACATGTCTCATCTGCGAAAAGTACACGTCTGCACAACGCTTACAAGCGGTCCTATCGCGTGCATTTTTTCAAAAGTCAACTCCCACCCGCCGAAAAGTTGCGTGTATTTGCCGGATTTTATCATTCGGATTTTTTTGACAGTTGATTTTGACCCCCCGGCGTGCAATGGTGTGGGTACGTTCTGACTTCGCCAAGTGGAGAGGGCGCTCAGAATGCAAAAGGAGAAAATGCATATTGAAAAAGGAGGGTTACATTGAGTGGTATCCATGTAACCAGCGAAATCGGGAAGCTGAAGAAGGTCTGCCTTCATCGTCCCGGTGACGAGCTGCTGAACCTTCCGCCGTTCGAGCTGGAGCGTCTGCTCTTCGATGACGTTCCGTTCCTGGAGGTGGCTCAGCAGGAGCACGACAAGTTCGCTGAGCTCATGCGCGGCGAAGGCGTCGAAGTCGTCTACCTCGAGAAGATGGTTGCGGAGATCTTCGACGAGAAGCCTGAGCTCCGCGCCCAGTTCCTCGACGAGTACCTGCGCGAGGCCGGCATCGCTAACCCGGCGTTCGTCCAGGCAGCCCGCGAGAAGCTTGAGTCCATCGAGGACAACCTGGAGTTCGTGAACAAGACCATCGCCGGTCTCGCGAAGTCCGAGGTCGACCTCCCGAAGGGCTCCACGCTCGCAGCACTTGCTGCTGGCGATGACGACAGCGACCTCGTCATCGACCCGATGCCGAACCTCTATTTCCAGCGCGACCCGTTCGCGTGCATCGGCAACGGTGTGAGCTTGAACCGTATGTACTCCGTCACGCGTAACCGCGAGACCCTCTACGGCAAGTACCTGTTCGAGTACCACAAGGACTACGCAGGCACTCCGCTGTGGTATGACCGCGATGCGACCTTCCATATCGAGGGTGGCGACATCCTGAACCTCTCCCGCACGGCGCTTGCCATCGGCGTGTCCCAGCGCACGCAGGCGGCGGCCATCGATCAGATCGCCCAGAACATCTTCTGGAAGACCGAGGGCTGCGAGATCGAGAAGATCTTCGCCTTCGACATCCCGAACAACCGTGCCATGATGCATCTTGACACGGTGTTCACGCAGATTGACATCGACAAGTTCACCATCCATCCCGCCATCATGGGCACCCTCCGCGTTTGGGAGATCACCCGTGGCGCGAAGGAAGGCGAAATCGCCATCAAGGAGCACACCGACTCTCTCGAGCGCATCCTTGAGTACGCTACCGGCGTTGACGGCGTCCGCCTCATCCCCTGCGGTGGCGGCGACCCGATCGCAGCTGCTCGCGAGCAGTGGAACGACGGCTCCAACACGCTGGCCGTTGCTCCGGGCGTCATTTGCGTGTACCAGCGCAACAACGTCACCAACGAGCTGCTGGAGAAGGAAGGCCTGCGCCTGCTGGTCGTTCCCTCCGCCGAGCTTTCCCGCGGCCGTGGCGGCCCACGCTGCATGAGCATGCCGTTCGAGCGCGAAGACATCTAAGCCCCGTCTCTCGCTCTATATCTCGCTTTTCAGGCTCTCGGTGGGTGCAGGCCGAGAGCTTGAATTGGAGACGACAGTTTCCGCATAGACCGCTTTCGTGAGAAAGGAACCACATATGCCCACTTCTCTTTCCGGACGCCACTTCCTGCGTCTTCTGGACTTCTCCACCGAGGAGATCGAGTACCTCCTGAAGCTCGCTAAGAACTTCAAGGACATGAAGCGCGCTGGCGTCCCGCATCGTTACCTCGAGGGCAAGAACATCGTCCTCCTGTTCCAGAAGACCTCCACGCGTACCCGTTGCGCCTTCGAAGTTGGCGCTATGGACCTCGGCATGGGCGTCACCTACCTGGATCCGGGTTCGTCCCAGATGGGCAAGAAGGAGTCCATCGAGGACACCGCTCGCGTTCTCGGCCGCTTCTACGACGGCATCGAGTTCCGCGGCTTCGCTCAGACCGACGTCGAAGAGCTCGCTAACAACGCTGGCGTTCCGGTGTGGAACGGCCTGACCACCGAGTGGCATCCGACCCAGATGCTGGCCGACATCCTGACCATGCAGGAGAACTTCAACTACGACATCAAGGGCAAGACCTTCGTCTTCATGGGCGACGCTGCCAACAACGTTGCTCGCTCCCTGATGGTTGTCTGCTCCAAGCTGGGTGTCAACTTCGTCGCCTGCGGCCCGAAGGAGAACATGCCCGACGCCGAGCTCATCGAGACCTGCAAGGCTATCGCTGCTGAGAACGGCTCCACGGTCAAGACTACCGAGGACATCGACGAGGCTGTGACCGGCGCTCACGTCATCTACGCTGACGTTTGGGTGTCCATGGGCGAGCCGGACGAGGTTTGGGCTGAGCGCATCCGCCTGCTCGAGCCGTACCGTGTCACCGAGGCTGTCATGGCCAAGGCTGACCCGTCCGCCATCTTCCTGCACTGCCTGCCGTCCTTCCACGACACCAACACCACCATCGGTGCCGACATCGCTCAGCGCTTCGGCGTCACCGAGATGGAAGTCGAGGACACGGTGTTCGAGTCCAAGCAGTCCAAGGTCTTCGACGAGGCCGAGAACCGCATGCACACCATCAAGGCCGTGATGTACGCGACCCTGAGCTAAATCTTTTAGCTCTTCCGGAGGATGCGCGCCGAACGCGCGCATCCTCCCTTATTTCATTTGTGACCGCAACGTTCGTTCGCTGTTTATGAAGGAGAACTAATGGCAAACAAGCGTCTTGTTATCGCCCTGGGCGGCAACGCCCTCGGCAACACTGCCGAGGAGCAGCTGGAGCTCGTCCACAACACCGCTGCCCCGATCGTCGACCTCATCGAAGAGGGCTACGACGTTATCGTTACCCATGGCAACGGCCCCCAGGTCGGCATGATCAAGGTCGCTACCGACAACTCCGCCACCAAGGTGGGCGGCACCCCCTCCATCCCGTTCCCGGAGTGCGGCGCCATGAGCCAGGGCTACATTGGCTACCACCTGCAGCAGGCTATCCAGCGTGAGCTGGCTAAGCGCGGTATCAACAAGCCTTGCGCAAGCGTCATCACCCAGACTGTCGTTTCCGCTGACGACCCGGCCTTCCAGGATCCGACCAAGCCGGTTGGCGCCTTCTTCACCGAAGAAGAGGCCAAGAAGCTCATGGAGGAGACGGGCAACAAGTACGTCGAGGACGCTGGCCGCGGCTGGCGTTGGGTGGTTGCTTCCCCGCAGCCGATCCGCATCGCTGAGCTCGACGTCATCAACGCTCTCGTTGAGCAGGGCATGACCGTCATCTCCACCGGTGGCGGCGGCATCCCGGTCATCGAGGAGGGCAATGGCTACAAGGGCGTTCCGGCCGTTATCGACAAGGACCGCTCCGCCGCTCTGCTCGCTGGCGAGGCTAAGGCCGACATGCTCGTTATCCTGACCGCTGTTGATCGCGTCTGCATCAACTTCAACAAGCCGGATCAGCAGGAGCTCGCTTCCATGACGATCGCCGAGGCCGAGCAGTACATGGCCGAGGGCCAGTTCGCCAAGGGCTCCATGCTCCCGAAGGTCGAGGCTTGCCTGAACTACGTTAAGGCGAACCCGGAGGGCAAGGCTCTCATCACCTCCCTCGAGCGCGCCAAGGACGCTCTGGACGGCAAGACGGGCACCGTCATCACCGCGTAATCAGTACGCACATTCGCAATTCGCCCTCGTGGCGAGACTGCACACCGGAAAGGCCGACCCCTGTGGTCGGCCTTTCTTTTGCATGAATAGAAACAGGGGAGCTTGGTTGCTCGACAGTGTCCGGTCGTTTCTGCAAACGGAGGGCTTCAGAATTGGACACGTGCACAAAAGAGGCCGTTCAGGGCGCGTTGTCCGGCAATGATGGTAGAATCAAACGACATGCACCAACCGTCGAGACGAAAGATAGGAACCATGCAGATTCGCGAACAACTCGAACAGGTAGTCAACGAGGCGCTGCAAAGCGCTATCGAAGACGGGACGCTCTCGCTTGAGACGGTGCCTCCTGCCGCTCTGGAGCGCCCGCGAGACGAGTCCAATGGGGACTGGGCATCGACGGTGGCCATGCGATGCGCGAAGCAGGCGAAGCGAAATCCGCGCGAGATTGCGCAGATTATTGTGGACCATCTGCCGCAAACCGACATGCTGTCCTCGGTGAGCATTGCCGGCCCGGGCTTCATCAACCTGGTTCTTTCTCCTGCAACGTTCCAGGCTGTTGCGCACGCCATCCGCACGGAAAAGGCCGACTACGGCAAAAGCGAAGCGCCTGCGGCACAACGCAAGGTCAACCTCGAATACGTGTCGGCAAACCCCACGGGCCCGATGCACGTTGGACATGGGCGCTGGGCTGCGCTTGGCGACGCCATGGCGCGCGTCATGCGCCATGCGGGCTATGAGGTGTCCGAGGAGTTCTATATCAACGACCACGGCACGCAGATGGACATTTTCGGCATGTCCATTTCGGTCCGCTATCTGCAGGCGCTTGGCCATGATGTCGAAATGCCCGAAAACTGCTATGGCGGCGGCTATGTGAAGGATATCGCACAGACCATCATTGACGCTGACGGGGACAAATGGGTCGACGTCGCGGACGAAGACCGTATCGTCGCATTCCGCGAAATCGGTTACCAGCAAATGCTCGATAACATGAAGCAGACGCTGTCCGACTTCGGGACGCGCTTTGATACTTGGTTCTCCGAGCGCAGCCTCTACGTTCCTGACGAGAGCGGGGAGACGGCGGTCGACCGCGCCATGCGTGCCATGCGCGATAAGGGATACGTCTTTGAAAAGGACGGCGCTATCTGGTTCCGTTCCACCGCTTTCGAAGATGAGAAAGACCGTGTGCTCATCAAGGCAAACGGCGAGATGACCTACTTCATGAGCGACGTTGCCTACCATTACGACAAGCTGCAGCGCGGTGCCGACCACCTGATCGACATCTGGGGCGCTGACCACCATGGATACGTGAAGCGCTGCGAAGCCATGCTCGCTGCGTGGGGTCGTCCCGGCGCGCTCGAGGTTGTCCTTGGCCAGCTGGTGAACTTGTTCCGCGACGGCGAGGCCGTGCGCATGAGCAAGCGTACGGGCGAAATGGTCACGTTCAAGGAGCTTATGGACGAAGTGGGCGTCGACGCAACGCGTTTTCTCATGCTGTCTCGTTCGAGCGATCAGCCGATTGACTTCGACATCGAAGCGGCAAAGAAAAAAGACGCTTCGAACCCGGTCTACTATGTACAGTACGCTCATGCGCGCATCTGCTCCATCCTGCGCAAGGCGGCAAGCGAAGAGGACGCTGCCGCTGTTATGGCGGGGAAGATGTCGATGGACGAACTTGTGGAAAAGATCATCCCGGTGGATGCCGACCTGTCTGTTCTTACCGACCCGTCCGAGATTGCGCTTTTGCGCAAGATGAGCGATTTCGGCGACCTCGTTGCCCAGGCGGCTCGCGACCGCGCGCCGTTCCGCATGACGCATTACGCACAGGACTTGGCTTCGCTTTTCCACCAGTTCTATACCAACTGCCATGTGCTGGTAGAGGACGAGAGGCTGCAGACGGCTCGCCTGTACTTAGCGGACGCTGCGCGCATCAACCTTTCCCAGACGTTGGGGCTTTTGGGCGTGTCTTCGCCTGTCCAGATGTAACGGGGTGTTCGGAAGAGAACCGGCCCGACAATAAGAGCGCGTTCGTACGAGGCCCTGGAGACGATGCACCCTGGCAGGGGGCAAGGTCTTCAGGGCCTTTCGTGCGTTTCATAAGATGCGTTATACGCGATCTTCCAGATCGAGCTGCATGAGATGGACGGACTCGCGCAATTTCTTTGCTTCGGCGCGCGTGAGCCGTTCGTCCTCGTATGCATCGTTAATGAGCTCAAGCTCCATCTGCAGCGCCTCTCGCTCGATGTCGATGGCCTTGTCGACGGTGCGGGCGATGGTGGTAATGCTCGGGCTTGCTTTCGCCGTCTTGAGGGTGCGCAGGATATTCTCATGCTCCACCAAAAGGGTGCCGATGGTCTCTGCTTTGAAGTTGGGCAGTTCCATTTCGCCGCGAAGCAGATCGACCGCAATCTGCTCGCCTTCCACATTAAGCTCGTGAAGAATGTCCGACCGCTCAGTGGTCGAAGCGCCCGGAATCTTGTCGACAAGGCTGCGCCACAGCACGTGCACGGTGATGCGCAAGTGACGAAGCGCGTTGCGTACCAGCCAGCTGTTGTCGGTGCGGTGCTTGATGAAGTTCTGCATGCGAACAAGGCGCTGGATATAGTGGTATCCGATAACCGGATCAAGGTCGTTGCTCTCGATTCGGTGCAGGGCGTGGTTTTGCTGTGCCCGGATAATCTTAATGCGCAGCGCGTCGCGCGGTTCGGTGTCGAGGTCGTTCGACTGCTGTAGGCGGGCGATACGGGCGTTGTAAGAGCGGATGACGGTTCGCGTTGCCGCTTTGGTTTCGGGCTTCTGGCGGCGCGTAAGCTCTTCGATGACCGTGCGGAGTATTTCGACGTCGACTTTCGCAAGGCGCTCGGCAGACGCGGTATCTTCCTCGCATTTCGGGGCGATGAGCGGGACGACGAAGTTCGCAAGCAACAGCGTGCACAGAATGACGCCGCAGGCAAGGAAGATGATGATGTCACGTTGTGGGAAGTAGTCCCCGCTGGAGGAGAGGAATACCGGAATCGTAAAGGCGATGGAAAGTGTAATGGCGCCTTTTGGTCCTGCCAGCGTCGTGACCGCGGCATCGCGGACGAACGAAGCAGTGAGATGCGGCCGCATGCCGGTCGCTCGGTCGCGGTGCAGAAGTTCCATGCAGAACACCCACGCAAAGCGCACGAGGACGAGGACTGCGGTCAGCACGAGCACGCAGGCGATGAGAGTGCCGTTCTCAATGCTCTGGTCCATCCAGCTTGAAGTGAGGGCAAGGGGCAGTTCCATGCCCAACAGCACGAATACGATTCCGTTGAGCGTGAACGCCAGAACACGCCAGACGCTCGAGGATACGACGTTGTAATGGGATTGCGACGGACCGATGCGACGGGGCGTGAACGTCATGATGACGCCGGCGGCGACGACGGCAAGGATGCCGCTTGTGTGCAGCGTGTCTGCCAGGAGGAAGACGATAAACGGGGTGAAGACCTCGAAGAGCACGTGGAACGTGTTGTTGTCCAGCCCAAGGTTGCGGACTTTCTTTGTCAGCCAGCTGAGGAGCGAGCCGAGCACAAGACCGAGGAGGATGCCGCCGATGAACTCTTCGACGAACGTGACGCTCGCGTTCAAAAGGGAGAACGCGCCAGTGGTCACGGCGGCAACGGCATACTGGAACGAGACGATGCCCGAAGCATCGTTGATAAGGGCCTCTCCGTCCAGAAGCGCCTCCTGGCGTTCGGAGAGTTTAATCTCTTTCTTCATGGCGGAGACGGCGACTGCGTCGGTCGGTCCGAGCGCGGCTCCAAGGGCGAATGCCGCCGCAAGCGGAATGGAGGGAATGAGCCAGTTTGCCGTGAAGCCGATAGCGAGCACGATAGCCAGGACGAGGCCGATAGCGAGCGAGGCGATAGAGCGTTTGTTGCGCCAGAGGGTTCCTTTATCGGCACGGCGTGCTTCGTCGAACAACAGGGGAGCGATGAACAGTACCAGGAATAGGTCGGGGTCGACGGTGAAGACGAGAGGGTTTGCGGAAAGCGTGGCAATCAGGAAGCCGAGCGCAATCTGGATGAGCGGAGCCGAAATGCGCGGCACAAGCTGGTCGAGCACCGAGGATATGAGCACGGCCGCCATCAAGAGCAATATAAGGGTAAAAACTTCCAAGCCTAGTCCTTCGTCCGTTCGCGACGGGCATGAAAAACGGCAGGAAGGGCCCCGCCGTTTACTGTGCATTGTCTTAGACAATTCTAGTCGTTCCGAACGCATGCGCGGACGCGAAGCGGAGGTTTGCGCGAAAGGAATAAAAAATGTGCCGATAAAGGCCTTGCAATCTTTGAAGCACCTCTCTATAATTCTCGTTCGTGCCTTGGTGGGTATAGTTCAGTTGGCTAGAACGCCAGATTGTGGCTCTGGAGGTCGTCGGTTCGAGTCCGATTACCCACCCCAGCGCACTTTGAAAAAAGAAGTGCCTGCATCGCACAAGGGTGCAGGATGAACGCATGGACCGTTAGCTTAGTTGGTAGAGCAGGGGACTCTTAATCCCAAGGTCCGGGGTTCGAGTCCCCGACGGTCCACCATTCGAATCCAAGGCCCCTGCAAAGGGGCTTTTCCTTTTTCGGAAGGCGCGCAGCCCAGCCGTCGGGGGCTCGAACCGATGAGGTGGGTTTCCGTCAAGAAAACTGCCCAGCGGGCAGTTTTTAGGAAACCGCCC
>DVGB01000030.1 GCA_018712955.1 Candidatus Aveggerthella stercoripullorum | reverse complement strand
CGTGCGCTCTTCTTGAGGTCTTTCAGCACGTCCGATTCGCTCGATCCTTCCACCTGGCTGCGCAGTCTCACGACCTCGTCGCGCAGCGTTGCCGCACGCTCGAAGTCCATGTTGCGCGAAGCTTCCGCCATGTCGTCCTCCATGCTGGAGATGACGCGCAGCACCTCTTCGCGCGAGAGCTCCGCCAGCTGACGGTTCACGTCCTCGACAGAGGTCTTCTCGATATCGTCTACCAGACTATCGGCAATATCGGTGATGGCCTTGCGAATAGTCTTCGGCACGATGCCATGCTCTTCGTTGTAGCGCATCTGCAGCTCGCGACGACGGCGCGTCTCCGTGATGGCGCGGTCCATGGAGTCCGTGATACGGTCAGCGTACATGATGACCTGACCGTTCGCGTTGCGCGCCGCACGGCCGATGGTCTGGATGAGGCTACGGTGGTTGCGCAGGAAGCCTTCCTTGTCCGCGTCCAGGATGGCGACCAGGCTCACTTCCGGCAAGTCGAGGCCCTCGCGCAGCAGGTTGATGCCCACAAGCACGTCGAAGGTGCCCTTGCGCAGCTCTCGCAGTATTTCCACGCGCTCGAGCGTCCCGATGTCCGAATGCATATAGCGCGACTTGATGCCTTGGTCGAGCAAATGGTCCGTCAAATCTTCCGCCATCTTCTTCGTGAGCGTGGTGATGAGCGTGCGCTCGTCGCGTTCTGCGCGTTCGCGCGCTTCGTCGATGATGTCGTCTATCTGGCTGGCCGTGGGGCACACGATGATCTCCGGATCCAAAAGCCCCGTCGGACGGATGATCTGCTCCACGTTCTTCTGGCTTACGCGCTCTTCGTAGTCGCCCGGCGTAGCGGAAACGTAGACGAACTGCGGCACGCGCTGCTCGAACTCGTCGAAGCGCAGCGGGCGGTTGTCCAGACAGCTCGGCAGGCGGAAGCCGTGCTCGGCCAGCGTGACCTTGCGGCTGCGGTCGCCTTCGTGCATGCCGCGAATCTGCGGCACGGTGACGTGCGACTCGTCGATGATGCAAAGGAAGTCCTTCGGGAAGTAGTCGATGAGCGTGTACGGCGGCTCCCCTGGCTGGCGTCCGTCCAAATGGCGTGAATAGTTCTCAATGCCCGAGCAGAACCCCATGGTCTCCATCATCTCGAGGTCATAGCTCGTGCGCATCTCAAGGCGCTGGGCTTCGAGCAGCTTCCCCTCTTCCTTGAACTGGCGCAGGCGGTCTTCCAACTCTTCGCGGATAGTCTTCAGGGCGTGGTCCATCTTCGGTTTTGCCGTGACGTAATGCGATGCCGGCCAGATAGGCAGCGCCTCGAAACGGTTGAGCACTTCGCCCGTCACGTGGTCTATCTCCGAAATCTCCTCGATTTCGTCGCCCCAGAATTCGATGCGCACGGGATTGTCCGCATACGGCGGGAACACGTCGAGCGCATCGCCGCGCACCCGGAACGTGCCGCGTTTGAGCTCGTAGTCGTTGCGGTCGTACTGGATATCAATGAGCTGGTGCACCACGTCGTCACGCTCGGCAGGCACCTGCTTGTCCACGAAGACGGCCATGCCCGCATAGTCCATCGGGCTGCCGATGCCGTAGATGCAGGAAACGGACGCCACCACGATGCAGTCACGCCGCGAGAGCAGCGCGCTCGTGGCAGCGTGGCGCAGTTTTTCGACCTCTTCGTTGATGGAGGCGTCCTTTTCGATAAACGTGTCCGTCGTCGGCACGTATGCTTCCGGCTGGTAGTAATCGTAGTAGCTGACGAAATAGACGACGGAATTGTGCGGGAAGAACTCTTTGAGCTCGTTGGCCAACTGGGCGGCAAGCGTCTTGTTCGGCGCGAGCACGAGCGTCGGCTTCTGCACGGCTTCGATGGTCTTGGCCATGGTGAAGGTTTTGCCCGAGCCCGTGACGCCCAAAAGCGTCTGGTAGCGCAGGCCGTCGCGCACGCCCTGTGCGAGCGCTTCGACCGCCTGCGGTTGATCGCCCGCCATTTCGAACGGCGCCACCACTTCGAACGGCGTGTTCGCCAGACGCACTTCCGGCAGTTTGCCCGCCATTTCCATGCCTTCGATGTTCTTCAGATGCTCGGACATTGGGACCTCCCCATCAAACGCCGACGGGATGGGAGCCCCGCCGCGCAACGCGCACCGTACAGCGCCGCTTCTCATGAACTTTTATCATACCAGAACATCCGTACGCAACGAAACCTCCCCTCCCCGAGAGGGGTCGGCCGCTTTTTCTCATCCTTACGAACGAGAGAAAAGGCCCATCGCTTTTTCTCGCCCTGACTGTGCACATGAGAAAAAGCGACCGACCCCTTTTCTCCTTTTCCCAAGGAAATGCGGGAAGGCCTCCGACGGACGAGTGTCGAAGGCCTTCTCGAGAGGAGGGGAATGCTGAAAGCGAGTCGCGTAACTCGCCACAGTTATTCTTTAGTGATGGCAGGCGTGCTCGGCGCCCATGACCGGCAGCGTGCCAGCGGCAGCCATTTTCGCGACCTCGCCCACGTTCGGCGTCTGGTTCTCGAAGTAGACCGTGATGCCCACCTGCTGGAAGCCCATCATCGGGCGCATGCCCATGCCCGCAGCGACGATGGCATCGATGCCGTTGTCTGCCAGCAGGGACACCGGACGCAGGCAGCCGCCTTCTTCATGCGGCGGGTTGTCGATAATGGACGTGCCTGTAATCTCGCCGTCCTGGATATCGACGACCGTAAAGCAATCGCAATGGCCGAAATGGCCGGAACGCTCGCAATCCATGCCGCCCTGGCCCATGGTGGGAATAGCTACCTTCATCGTGTCATCCTTTCTTTCATGCAGCCCGCGCGCGGACAGCCGCAGCACGGCTTCGGTCCCCCCGAGCTGCCCGAAGCGGCGAGTCCGTGCTCGAGCATGTCCCCGAGCAGTCGATCCGCCCGTTCGCGACGGCGCATGGCAACCAGCCATTGGCGTGCAAGCTCGACGCCTTCTTCGGTAAGCTCGTATTCGCGACGGCGCGGCCCGGAGCTTTCGTCGCCCCAGCGCGAAGCGAGCGCACCGCTTTCTTCAAGGCGACGCAACGCCCGGTACAGACCGCCTGCATCGACGTCCAATTCCCCGCCTGTCATGGCGTTGATGGACTTGCGCAGGTCGTACCCGTACCCTTCCGCCGTAAGCAGCGCCGCAAGAATCGCCGGCTCCACCGGCACGCCCACCGAGCGACGACAACAAGGCCGATTGCCCGGTCGTTCGCCTGGCTGAGCGCACGTTTCCTGCGACATCCTCACGACTTCCTTTCTGCCACGTTCCGCAGCGTCCTTGGCGATAGGTTCGGTATACGCCACAAACTATATGTTGTCAACATATAGATGCAAACCGCAACTAGATTGCGGCGTAAACGGGCGCCGTAAAAGAAAGCTGTTGAAGCCCTGCGAGAATCCGTTCGCTACTCCCCTGCAGCACTGCTCGAGCGCGCAACATCGCGTAGGAACGCCTCTTCGAACGCCATATTCTGCTCGAGCAGCGCGCCCAGGGCACGACGCGCCTCCGGAGAAAGCCCCTCTGTCGGGAATTCGCAGACGATGCCCACGTTCACGCGCGCATCGCACACAGCACCCAGGCGGTCTTGCACGCCCACCATACGCCGCGCTTCCTCGGCAACGTCGGCGCCTAGAATCTCCGGGAAGTTCTCTGCCGCATAGCGAACGCGCTTTGCCTGCTTGCGCAGCGTATGCACCGCGTCCGCATCTGCGAAATCCACCGTTTCGAAGCCTTCGTCCACCGTACAGGCCATTTCGTCGAAGCGCTGGCGTGCTTGCTCGAGGACGACGCCCTCTCGCTTAACGCGGTCAGTCCATGGCATGCGCTCGACGCCTTTTCGAACGAACGCAAGGGCCCGTGCGGTCTCCTTGCTCGAAAGAGCGCGCACCACCTGGTCGCGCTCGCTCTCCCTCGCCAGCCGAACCGCAGCGCACAGCTCCTCGGCAGGTACCGTCAGGTCAGCCGCTTGCTTCAGCAGCACGTCGTATTCGCGCAAGCGCGATGTCTGGACCACCACATCCCGGAGATTGCGCTGGAGCGCCTTGTGGGCTTTGCGGCGAAGAAACGGAGAGGCGAACGCAAGCAGGCTGCGCAGCGTGCGAATGGAAACGCGCAGTTTGTGCAGCGTTTCCACGTCGTCCGGAGATGCCAGGAAAGCCTCCAGGCGCGCTTCGACCGCATCACAGCCCGCCTGGACCTTGTCCTCGATGGCAGCACGCGCCTTCCAACGCTGGGACTGCGGACCTTGCACGAACCAGAGCAGCCGCGCACCGTTGCAAGATGCACCACCTGGCGAGCAGAACGGAGACGCAACACCTGGCATTGAGGAGACGCCCGGGGCCGAATTCGCTCGTACGCTCGACACCGCAGGAGCGTCCGTCGTCAGCTCGGCAGCGGACGCGACGCCCTCGTGCGCAGCCGACGCCGCCTCTGCCCCGTTCTTTGCCAGGCAATCGACACCCGCCATTGGAGGAATATCGAAATACCCCTGCGCTTCAGCCGTCAAATGGCTGTCGGCGGAATCGGCCTCGCCTACAAACCACTCTTCAGGACGCAGCGGCAAGCGCACCGCGGCGACAGCGCCCGTTGCGCAATCAAGGCGTGCGCCGCACAGGCATGCAAGCACGTCCTCCATGAACGGATTGTGGCCTACGGCAATCACGCACGGCGTTGTAGTTGCTGCAAGCTCCCCGCAGAACGCAGCGAAATCCTGGCGCAGCAGGCTTTCGTGCTCGACTACCGGTATGTCGCAACTGTACGCCCGGACCACTTCGCGCGCCGTCTGCCGGGTCCGCGCGGTCGGACTCGCCCATACCTCTATCGGAGAAGGGGCCGCACCCTGTGCAGCGCGATCGCAATCTTCGCCGCCGTCCGCTACATCCGTTTTGGCGACTAACGAAGTTTTCTCCGCCATTTCTTCTTTCGCTTCGGCGAACAGGGCTTTCGCGAGCTTCGCAGACTGTGGCAGCCATGCGCGCAAAGCCTGCACGCCCGCCTTCGTAAGCGTGCGCTCTTCGTCCGGAATTCCCAGATTGCGCGACTGCGCTTTACCGTGCCTGACAAGAATGAGCGTGCGTGCCGTCATGGGAGCCCCTTTCCTTCGACCTTCGCGAACGAGCATCGCGTTGCGAGCACCATGCTGCCGTCATTGTACCCAGCGCCACGCAGGCGGTCTTGAATCGTAGCCGAATTGAGACTTGTGCGCTCGCATGCGCGCGCGAACGGCAACTCGACTGCACAGCAGATGTGCACACTGCGCGCAACTTTCGCGTTCGCAGGTGCACCCAAACGGCAGCGGAATTCGTGACGACGTTCGCGCGTCGGAGAAATCGAACTTTGTGGACGCAAACGAAAACCTGGAAGCATAATCAAGGCGCAACAGGCAGCCTGTCGCGTGCGAACAGAGCAATCGCGACAGCCCGACTTTCCGCCACCTGAGGAAACGCCGCGTTCGGCAACGCGAGATCCTGCATCGTCCGAACGATCCTCGGTCTCGATGCTTCTCAGTTTTCATTTACGTCCACAAAGACGACTTTTGACGGCCGAAGCGAACGGCCATGACTATGGCGACGGATGCGTCGCCAGCGCTTATTTGCGCGACGCGACTTCGACAGACAACGCGTCCGCACGGCGCATCGGCCGAATCATGAGCGCACTGCACAGCACGAACGCCAGAACGCCGAACGCTGCGCCCACATAGCCGACTGCACCGATACCCCCGGCAGCCACCACCATGCCGCCCACTTGCGTACCCCCACTGATTCCGAGGTTGAACAGGCCTGAATAAATGGACATTGCCACTGCGGACGCGTCGGCGGGCGCGTATTTCAGCACCTCGGCCTGGAACGCGACATTGAACGCGGTGTAGCACATGCCCCACAGTACGCAATCGGCGATAGACGTGCCGAACGTAGCAGACGAGACCGCCATGAGCGCCAATGCCCCGGTGACGCCCAGGATGGCAGTGCGCACGAAAGCAAACCGCATCATGCCGTACAGGCGCGAGAAAAGGGCGCTTCCCAGGATGCCTGCTGCGCCGTATACGGCCAAAACAACGGTGACCAGCCCTTCCGGCATGCCGGTAACCTGCAGCAAAAACGGCTCTATGTAGCTATATCCCACGAAATGGGCGCCTGCCAGCACCACGGTCACGACGAAAACACCCGTAAGCGGGCGAATCTTCAGCAGAGCGGGCAGTTCCTTCACGGTAAAGCGCTTGCCCGCCGGCATCTTCGGAAGCGTGCGCCATAGATAAACCAGTGCGATGAACGCTGCCGCCGCCACGCATGCAAACGTCATGCGCCAGCCCAGGGCCAAGCCGACAGCACGCCCCAGTGGCAGACCGCACACGACGGCGACGGCGGACCCGGTGGCTATACAGCTGAGCGCCAAGGAAGAACGCCGGTAGTCGACCGCATAGACCGCCATGGGCGAAGCGATAGACCAGAATACGGCGTGCGCCGCCGCAACCACCAACCGTGCGCCGACAAGCAGGGCAAAGTTAGGCGCCAATGCCGAAAAAAGCTGTCCCACGCCGAACACGGCAATGACCGCAAGCATGAGTCTTTTGAAGGCGAAACGCGATGCCGCAATCATGAGCGGTAACGACAAAACCAGCACCGCCAGCGCATAGACCGAAATCATGGCGCCCGCCTCTGCCTCGGTCATAGAAAAGTCTGCCGCGATGTCCACGAGCAGGCCAATGGGCATAAACTCCGACGTGTTGAGCATGAAAGCAGAGAACGCCAGCCCGATAAGCGGAAGCCATTGTTTGGACGTCATGCCTGCCGCGTTCGCCATGCACTCGCCTTTCTCTCGTCGTTCGCAAACGGCCTGCGATTATAGCGCACAAAAAAGCGGGCACGATTTTCTCCCGCCCGCTTCGCGTGTTTTTCTCGAACTTGTAACGCGCTTTTGCCGAATGCTTACTCCACCGCAGCGTACTCTTCGTCATCGACCGGCTCAAGCCACTCGTTCGATGCGCCCTCAACCGGCTCAGAAAAGGCGATATGCGCCATCCAGCTGTCCTTCGCCGCACCGTGCCAGTGCTTGACCTCCGGCGGTATGTTCACGACGACGCCCGGCTTGAGCTCGACGGCGGGTTTGCCCCACTCTTGATACCAACCGCGACCGCCTACGGTAATCAGAATCTGACCTGCGCCGTGATGCACGTGCCAGTTATTGCGGCAGCCCGGCTCGAACGTGACGTTGTTGACGCCCACGCGCTCTATCGTCAACTGCGCCAGGTAGCTCTGCCCGACAAAATACTGCCCGAACGGGTTCGGCTCACCAATCGGGAACGCCATGCCCGCACCTAAGCTGGCCTTCGCCTCTGCAAGCTTCTGATCGTCCATATCGTTGCTCCTTTCACGCGGCGTTCGGACATGGCCGAAGGATTCTGCGAGCATCGCGTTTCACTTCTTTGAAGACCCGTTCGGCCCGAACGCGCAATCGTCCTTTCTGCGTCGCAAGCGTATCCCTTGAAGTCCGCTCGAAGTCAAGGCGCGCATGCGTTGCCGCCGCAACGACCGCAAGCGACGTCGTCTACGCCTGAGATTCGGCAGCTTTGTCCACACAGCCAAGCGCATTCAGACTGCGTGGATAGCCGATGTAGGGCAGGCATTGGTGCACGACGGCGTAAAGGAACGCTTTGTCGTTGCCCATGCGCAGGTTGCCGCCAGCGTGCGCCGTCACCTGCGGTTCGCACCCACCCTGCGCCGCCAGGTAGCAGAACGTGACCATCTCGCGCTCTGCCAGCGTAAGACCACCGCGCGTGTAGTAGTCGCCGAAGCAGTTCGCGGCAAGCCAACGGCTCACGACCGCACGCTCGGAAGGGCAGGTCTCCCACGCACCGCGCATGCCCTCGCCAAAGATATCCACCTGCGCCTGATTGCCTTTCTGCAGGCGATCGCCCGCCACAACAGTGCCCTGCGCTTCGAACGGAAGCTCCACGCCACGCTCCGTAAGCACCTCGTCCAGCGCGTTCACGAAGGGCAGCGCACGGCCAATCCCCACATAGTCCACCGCCTGGTAGACCACCTCACGCAGCTCGACCGGGGTCACGCCCGCATCAAGAATGCCCGGCAGCTCCGCGCGAAATGCGTCGATACCCTGGCAGCCGAGCAGCGTGGCCGCCACGCACAGCCCGCGCGTGCGCGCGGGAAGCTGCACTGCCTCCTCGTGCTGCACTTCGTCCATGAACGCGCTCACAATGCGCGCTAATTCCGGATCGGTTTCCTCGAACCCCGCGCATAGACCCCTCGACTTTTGCTGTTCTGCCATGCTCTCGCTCCCTTCCCTGCCAACAGACTTGCCAAGCAGCCACGTTATGCCGATTGTTTTGCCGCCCAGCTCTCATGCCGTCCAACAGCTCGGAATGCATGCTAGGACTTGAAGTCCGCTCAAAGTCAATGAGGTACGGCGAAATGCCTCGAAGACATGCTGGGTCCTGGGCGCATGCGGCCGCAAGAGCACCACCTCTCTGCCTGCGCCCACAACCCTTACCCGTAGCAACATGCAGCAAAACTCGAATCGTCGGAACCGACGAGCGCGTTGGCACTGCGCCTCTCTGCGCAAAACGGCCCGGGAGGCAGTTCGTCCACTCCGCCACCCGGGCCGTTCAGCATGCACTATTCTTTGCGCCTACAGGCGCGCCACCACCAGGTCGCCCATCTGCGCGGTACCCACTACGTGGTCCGCCGCGGTGTCCGGACCCTTGATGTCGCCCGTGCGCCAGCCCTCGTCGAGCACGGCGGTCACCGCACGATTGATGTCGTCTGCCGCATCGTTCATGCCGAAACTGTAGCGCAGCATCATTTCGACCGAGAGAATCTGCGCAAGCGGGTTCGCGATGCCTTGGCCTGCAATGTCCGGCGCGCTGCCATGGCTCGGTTCGTAGAGCGCCGTTCCATCCCCCAGGCTGGCGCTGGCCAGCATGCCCAGCGAGCCGGTGATCTGAGCCGCCTCGTCCGAAAGAATGTCGCCGAACATGTTCTCGGTGACCACGACGTCGAAGTCGGCCGGACGGTTGATGAGCTGCATGGCGGTGTTGTCGACCAGCAAATCCTCCAGCTCGACGTCCCGATAGTCCGCATCGTGAACACGGTGGATGATCTCGCGCCACATACGGCTCGTCTCCAGCACGTTCGCCTTGTCCACGCTCGTGACCTTGCTGCGGCGTTTGCGCGCGGCGTCGAATGCTTGCCGCGCAATGCGCTCGATCTCGTATTCGCGGTACTCGAGCGTGTCGTACGCGCGCTGTCCGCAGGCACCGTTCACCCCGGCCCCTTCTTCATCGTAGAAGCGCTCACGACGACCAAAGTACAAACCACCCGTCAGTTCGCGGACGATGACCAAATCCACGCCGTCGATCACCTCGGGCTTAAGCGTCGACGCACCTGCAAGCGCGTTGAAAATCCTCACCGGGCGCAGGTTCGTATAGAGGCCGAGCGCTTTGCGAATGCCCAAAAGCCCCTGTTCGGGACGGGGCTTCTCCGGGTCGGTCGTGTCCCACTTCGGACCGCCGACGGCCGCCAGCAGCACAGCATCGGACGCATTCGCCACATCCAACGTCTCCTGTGGCAGCGCCGTGCCCGTCACATCGATGGCAGCACCGCCCAGCAGCGCTTCGGTGTACTCGAACGTCACGTTGTACTTCGCGCCAAGCGCGTCGAGCACCTTTACGCCTTCGGCGATAATCTCAGGCCCAATGCCGTCGCCCGGCAAAAGGCAGATTTTGTAAGCAGCAGTCATGCCAGCATCCTTCTTTCATTCATCTGCGAAAAGAGAGCGAAGGCAGGCGGTCGCGACCGTCGCGGCCGACGCCCTCGTGCATGATCTGGCCCCGCCGCGCCTTGTCGCGAACGGAGCCTTCCTTCGCTTCGCTATTCGGCAGCCTTCGCCGCCAGGATTTCGCGCGTGCGGGCGACCAGGCCGCCCTTTTCGATGATCTCGCGAATGAACGGCGGAAACGGGTGAGCCTGGAAGGTTTCCCCCGTCGTCTCGTCCGTGATGGTGCCGGCATCGGCGTCGACCTTCACCATATCGCCCTGCTTGATGGCGTCCACGGCTTCCGGGCACTCCATGATAGGCAGGCCGATGTTAATGGAATTGCGGTAGAAAATGCGCGCAAAGCTCTTCGCGATGACGCAGGACACGCCTGCCGCCTTGATGCAGATCGGCGCATGCTCACGGGACGAACCGCAGCCGAAGTTCTCTTCCGCCACCAGAATGTCGCCCGGCTGGACCTTCGCCACGAAATCTTTGTCCAGATCCTCCAGGCAATGTTTCGCAAGCTCCGCCGGATCGGAGGTGTTCAGATAGCGCGCCGGGATGATGACGTCAGTGTCGATGTCGCGCCCGTAACGGTGCGCGGTGCCTTTGAATTCCATGACGATCTCCTCTCAAAATGTGAAAAAGTGCCTGACCCTTTTTCACATTTACAGGTCTTCGGGGAGGGCGAGGTGGCCCGCTACGGCGGACGCAGCGGCCACGGCCGGGTTGGACAGGTACACTTCGGACGTCGGGTCGCCCATACGGCCGACGAAGTTGCGGTTCGTGGTGGCCACGCAGCGTTCGCCCGCCGCAAGGATGCCCATGTAACCGCCCAAGCACGGACCGCAGGTGGGCGTGGACACGGCGCAGTTCGCATCCAGGAAGACCTCCATCAGGCCCTCTTCGATGCACTGGCGATAGACCAGCTGCGTAGCGGGAATGACGATGCAGCGCACGTTCGGGTGGACCTTCCGACCGCGCAGCACTTCCGCCGCCTGGCGCATGTCCTCGATACGGCCGTTCGTGCAGCTGCCGATGACCGCCTGGTCGATCGTGATGTCGCGGGATTCCGCCACCGGGTGCGCGTTGGACGGCAGGTGCGGCCAGCTGACCATGACCGGGATATCCTCCGCTTTGATCTCGTACACGTGGGCGTATTCGGCACCCGGGTCAGAGTGGTACTCGACCGGGGTACGCTCCATGCGGCCTTCCATGTAGGCGCGCGTCACGTCGTCTACCTCGATGATGCCTGCCTTGCCGCCTGCCTCGATGGCCATGTTGGAAATGGCCAGGCGGCCCTCCATGGACAGACTGCGAATGGCGCTGCCCGTGAACTCCATGGCCTTGTACAGCGCACCATCCACGCCGATCATGCCGATAAGGTAGAGAATGATGTCCTTGCCGGTAACGCCCGGGCGCAGCTCGCCTTCGATGTTGAACTTCAGCGACTCCGGAACCTTGAACCAGGCGCGGCCGGTCGCAAAGCCTACCGCGGCGTCCGTAGAGCCGACGCCCGTGGAGAACGCGCCGAGCGCACCGTACGTGCAGGTATGGGAGTCAGCGCCGATGATAAGGTCGCCGGCAGTCACCACGCCCTGCTCGGGCAGCAGCGCATGCTCTACGCCCATGCAGCCAACCTCGTAGTAGTGCACGATACCCTGTTCATGGGCGAAATCGCGCAGCATCTTCGTCTGCTCCGCACTTTTAATGTCCTTGTTGGGCGCGTAGTGGTCAGGCACAAGCGCAATCTTCGCGGGGTCGAAGACCTTTTCCGCGCCAATCTTGCGGAATTCCTTGATGGCAATAGGACCGGTAATGTCGTTGGAAAGGACCAGATCCAAATCGCATTCGATCAGCTGGCCCGGAACGACTTCGTCCAACCCCGCATGAGCCGCCAGAATCTTCTCGGCTATCGTCATGGGACGTGGCATGCGCTCTCTCCTTCGCGTGTCGCGGCGTTCTGAAAACCCGCCCATTCTAACACTCAAAAAGTATCGTTCCTTGAAGGAGGAACACCTGCAATACGCGCGAAACAGAGTGCGAAGAGAATCGCCGCAAAACCTGGCGAAGAGACCAGCGCAGGTCCGCCCATGCTGCACGGCACCCGTGCGCAAAAGGCAAAAGGCGGGCGCTCCGCCGTCCTATTCGCCGATAAACCGGTACCCGACGCCCACTTCGGTCGCGACAAAGCGCGGCGTCGCCGGCTTGTCGCCAAGCTTACGCCGCAAGGACGCCATGATCACGCGCAGCGTCTTGTAGCCGTCAGCCGCCGGATAACCCCAGACCTCGCTTTGGATGAACCGGTGCGTCAGCGCCTTGCCGCGATTCTCCACCATGACGACAAGCAGGCGGTATTCGTACGGCGTCAGGTGAATTTGCTCGCCGTCGAGCGTCACCGTCCGCGTGTCGCAATCTATTTCCAGGCCGTCGACGGCAAAGACTTGCGGGGTGGCCGTCCCCTGGCGCGCTTCGGCATGATGGCGCAGCGCAACGCGAATGCGCGCGAACAACTCTGCCATGCTGAACGGCTTCACCACATAGTCGTCGGCGCCCGCATCGAGTGCGCGGACTTTCTGGTCGTCCAGATTGCGCGCCGTCACGACAATGACCGGTGTGCTCCCCTCCTCGCGCACGCGCGCCAGCACATCCATACCGTCGCAATCGGGCAGCCCTAGGTCGAGCAGAACGAGCGCCGGCGCGTTCGCCTCCACAAGCAAGAGGGCGGCCGCGCCCGTCCTCGCCTCGGACACGCGATACCCTTCCGTGCGCAGAGAAATCTTCAGGAGCCTCCGAATGGTGTCGTCGTCTTCCACGACCAGGATCTCATCTGCCATGGGCATCCGCTCCTTCCCGAACGCGCTCTTCCTCCTCGTCGTCATGGTGCATGGGCAGCGTGAACTCGAGCGTTGCGCCGCCTTCGTCGTTGTTGCGCGCCACGATATGCCCGCCGTGCGCTTCCACAATAGCCCGACAGATGCTCAGGCCAAGGCCCATGCCGCTTTTCTGGCTCGACTCCACGTCTTCTGTCACAAAGCGGCCGAACACCTTCTCGAGCATATCCGGCGCAATGCCGCCGCCGTCGTCCGCCACGCGGAAAACCATCGCCTCCCCTTCGCGCTCCGCCGACACCCGAATATGCGACGAAGCGGACGAATGCTTGATGGCGTTGTCTATCAGGTTCATGAGAACCTGGCGGATGAGCTTGCCGTCCATAGGGACGGTAACGACCTCTTCCGGGGGCTCGACGGTGATTTCATGGTCGCCCCGATAGGGCATCTCCCGCATCACCGCATCGCCGATGACGTCGTCGACCACTTCAGGCTGGAAGTCGAGCGGCACGTCCTCATCCTGGACGCGCGTCATACCCAAAAGATTGTCGATCATCTCGGCCAGCCAGCGCGCGTCGCTCGAAATGGACAGCAGCAGCGCATCGCGGTCGGCGGGAGCTATCTGATCGAAGTTCTTTTGCAGCAATTCGGCATTTCCCTGGATGCCCGCAAGCGGCGTGCGAAGGTCGTGCGACACGCTCCGCAGCAGGGTCGTCTTGAACCGTTCGCGCTCGATCTTGAGGTCGTCGGCACGCGCATGCTCTTCGAGCTCATTGCGCTCGATGGCAATGACCGTCTGCGTTATCACGGAGTCGAGGAAGGTCTTGCTCGACGGGTCTACGTCCCCTTCGCTGCAGTCCACTGCCACCACCCCGTACGTGCGGGACTTCGCCGCAAGCGGGAGATACCGCGTTGTACAGCCAGCATAGCCCGGCAGGCCCGCGCCCGTTTGGTAGCCCTGCTCGAAGCATTCGACCGCCGCATCGTCGCCCGAAGGCGGCCCCAGGGTGATCGCGACATCGCGCTCGAGAATCTTCTGCAAAGCCGCGGACGAAAAGTCGCACGCACCTTCCGCAGACGTGCTGTCGATCAGCCCCGTGCTGATTTTGTTCAGGCGCCGCAGCACGCGCGCGTTCTGCTCCGCAATCTGGACCTGCTGTTTCATCTGGTTCGCCAGCGCTCCGGTGATAAGGGCGACAATGGCAAAGATGACCAGCGTGATAGCGTCATTGCGGTTCAAAATGGGCAGCGCCATATGGGGCACCAGGAAGAAAAAGTCGTATACCAGCAGGTAAAGGACACCGAGCACGATGCCCCATAATCCCGAGTCCGTTTCGATGGACGCAATGAGGACGCCCAGGACGAACAGCAGGAAGCTCGCCTCCGGTCCAAGCCCCAGAAGGGAAAACCCGAACGCCGCCGCAATGCCCGCGACGAACAGCAATCCCGCTATCCCCGCATTTCGAAGGTTGACGTTAACGCCGCGCAACACTGCGCGCCTCCTCTCCGATGCCGTGCAACATCCATCGAAGCCCGAACACGAGCGGGAAAATCTCAAGTCGCCCGAACAGCATAGCGGCAGACCCCGCCAAGAGCACGACAGGCGACGACCCATTCTGGATGAACCCGACGCCGACCCCCGTGTTGCCCAGGCACGATGCCGCCTCGAATACCGCTTCCCCGACCGAAGCGCCGAACAGCGCGAACACGAACCCGCAGATGGCCAGCAAGGTCATGTACACGCCTACGTACATCTGCACGGAAGACAGCTCCTCTTTCGAGCATTCGAGAGACTTGCCGAAACGGTTGATCTTCGTGCTGTAGACACGGCGCCGGTGTCCGAACTTTTCGCGGAAGGACCAGAGCATGCCCTTCACGTACACGACCAGACGGTACACCTTGATACCGCCGGCGGTCGAGCCCGCTTCACCCCCGACCACCATAAGGAATACGAGCACGTACAGAATGCCCGAAAGCAGCGTCGCAAAGCTCGGCACCGTCTGCAAGCCCGTCGAGGTCATGACGGACACCACCTGGAAAAGCCCGATGCGCATCGCTTCGAGCGGCGTGTCCGCCTCGTTGCCCGCCAGCAGCATGGCGGCCAACAGTATCGTCGAAACCACAACGATGCCCCAGAATGGGAGGGTTTCGGCATGGCGCAAGAACGCACGGAACTTCCCTTGCAGCAGCATGAAGTTCAAAAGAAAGTTCGTCGCGCCTGCAAGCATGAGCACGACAGTGATGAGCTCTATCGCAAAGCTGTCGTAGGATGCCATACTGTCCGGCCGAACGGCAAATCCGCCTGTCGAGACCGCCGAAATGGAGATGTTGATGGCGTCGAAAACCGGCATGCCCGCGACGGCAAGCGCCACGACCCCCGCAACGATAATGCCCGTGTACAGCACGAGCACCGTGCGCGCCGAGCTGGTCACGCCCGAAAGCAGGCGCTCCGTATGCCCTTCCGCGTTGTACATCTTCAGCCCGTGCGCATCGCTCACGACGCACGCAAGCACCAGGATAAGGCCCACGCCGCCAACGTAGTGCATCAGGCTGCGGTGCAGCAAGAACAGCTTCGGACACGAAGCGACGTCCACTACCGTGAACCCGGTCGTGGTCAGGCCGCTTGTGGACTCGAAAATGGCCTCTGGGATGCCGAGTATCCCGGACAGCACCAACGGAATGGCGTACACGACGACCGCAAGCACCCAGATGAGCGTGGTGACGCCTGCCGCTTCGACGCGCGTGAGCGTCATGGCGGCCGCACCCTTCGCCCCGAAATAGTAGACCAGGTAGCCTACCAGCATGGTTCCAACGCTGGGGAAAATGAAGTATGGCGCCAAAGCCGTCTCTTCGGGAAAGGCAAGCAGCGCTATGAGCGGCGTGAGCATCATCGCGCCCGCAAGAACGAGGGCCACGCCGACGTAGCCTGCAGCAGCGTGCGAACTGTTGCGATGGACGCTAGACACGACGCCCCCTCCAGAAGCCGTGCCGCTCTTCTTCGGCAGCATGCAGGCCGTCGCTCAGCACACGGCGCAGGCCCGCCGTCGCGTCAAGTTCGTCCCCCTGGTCGAAGCGCGCGCCTTCCGCCGCATGGCGCTCCCGGGCGTGCTTCGGCACCTCGCCGCCTAACGCCGCCAAGGACGCTTCCTCGATAAGCCGCGAGAGCATGAACGTCGCGCTCACGACCGACGAGATGCCGAGCTTTTTGAACACCGCGACATTGCGCGGGTTGTAGGCCGTGCACACCTGTCGCTCTATCCCGAAAAAGTACCGCGCCATCTGGCAGATGACCAGGTTGTCCGCATCGCTGTCGGACAGCGCGATAATAAGGTCGAAACCTTCGATGTCCGCGTCGTCGAGCACGTAGCGCTTCGTCGCGTCGCCACAGACCACCGGCACGTCATGGCGCGAGGAAAGGTACTCGCACCACGCGCGGTCGATATTGACGGCGACGACCTCGTGACCGCTCATGACGAGCGATTCGATCAGATAGTCTGTGCGGGAACGCCCGCCTGCAATGACAATGCGCATGGCTCCCCCTCAGCCCATGTTCGCAATACGGCAGAACGCCTCCAGGCAGAGCGCATGCGGGCAGATAGGCTCGACCGTCCCGTCCTCGAGCATGTCGATCAGGTCGGCATCCTCCAAGCGGGCGAACGTATGCTCGACACCGTAGACTTCGCTTGCCACGCGCGCAATGAAATAGTTGACCGAATCGCGCGACGTGCACGCGACGAAGTAGGACGCGAGGCCTATTTCGCACTCTTCGAGCACCGAAACGTCGGCGCCGTCGCCCACGACCGTTTCGCCGCCGAAGGACGCCGTCAGCCCGTTGAATGCAGCAGGATTTTTGTCGATTGCCACGACCGAACAACCGGCGGACGAAAGCCGGTCGGCGACGGCGAGGCCGAATTCGCCGCAGCCGACGACAAGCGCCCGCCTTGTTTTGACGAATCCCATGAAGCACCCCTTTCCCCGCATACGCGCTGCATGCCTGCTAGCGCCGAGTATAGGGCTGCGCATGTAAAGATGGTCTTAATATTGACGCACGGAAGGCCTAGAACATGCCGTAGTACGAAAGCGAGGGGTCGGCCGTATAGGCTCCCGCGCCAATGGCGGCAACGAACGCACCGATCATGCCTACCAGCGCGACCGCCACCACGATGCCGATCACGAACGTGGCCGCAAAGCCGATTGCCGACCATTTGATCGCGGCATTGCGGATAGCAGGATGCTTGTCGGCGTTAATGAGCCAGGAGACCAGAATGCCGAGCAGGTTCCCCAAAAAGCCCAGCGCGAAATAACCGAACTTCATTCCGCCAGTCAGTTCGGGCACAGGCGGCTGGAAAGGAGCGCACGGCTGTCCGTACGGAGCCCCTTGAGGCGGCATCGTCGGCGGCACAGGAGCGTATCCCGACGCAGACTCAGCATGCGCAGTCGCCTGCGCGCCCGGCTGCGCACCCGTCGTATCGAAATGGGAGGCTGTTGCTCCTGGCACAAAACCGGAAGCACCCGGTACGGCAGACGCATCGTTCGGCCTTGCTTCGCCCTGCACGGAGCCGACAGGGGCGTGGGACTGGCCGTAGTTCGGGGCAGGCGTCGATGCCGTCGCAGCGGAATCGTTCGCAACAGGCTCGGTCGGGAAAGTAGGCTGGTTGTTCTCTGCCATGGTCTCACTCCTTAGTGGCAGGCCTTCTTGCGCCCGCCTCTCGGTACAGGACAACCATAGCATTCGCCGGATTCGCGGAAGAAAACTGGCACGGTCCCGTCATCGATCCGACATCGCTTTGTACTCCAAGCGTCGTACAGAACGCTACGATCGGGGTACGCGCCGGATATGCACGCTACGACGGTCGCGCTTTGCCCGATATGCGGCAGCACCGCGTTGGCGCACGCGCGACCCCGACTCCCGAGAAGGCTCCCCTTGAAGCCCGCTTTGTTCGCCGGGCACGGTCGAAACCTCGAAGGATACGCCCCGTTCCCGGGCTGCGTCGACCAGTGCGGCCGCTTCCGCCTCTTCATCAAGCGTCACGAACTGCTCGACCGCTGCCTGGGCGAAATCCGGCGAATGCTCGTACACTTTCGTGCGCAGCGTGGAGCTTTCGGCCGCGTCGGGCCCATCTGGCGTATCCCCGCGCAAGCCTTCGTTCGCTTCGGAACCGGCGGCGGGCTCCTTCTTCTTGCCCGCGCCCCGGAAGGTCTTCGTGGTCTGGATAAGAATGGCACCGATGATAAACGGCATCCAGAAGACGATGCCGCGGTACACAAGCGCGATGGACAAGCCCGCAGACGCTGCCTCGCCGAACGAAGTGAACGCCACCGTCACCGCCGCTTCGACGACACCGACTCCCTGCGGCGTGATGGAAACCATGGCGAACAAGGTCGCGACGACGTATCCGCACACCAGGGCTTCGGGCGAGAAGACGCCGAATCCTATGCCGACCAGGCAGAAGCACGAAAGCTCGCAAATGGACGCGAACACCGAGCAGCCGAACGCTTTCGCCGTCGTCTTCGGCTGGTGGGCGATAAGCCCTGCCGCCTCAGAAAACGAGCCGACCGTCCGCTCGACCCACGGCTTGAGCGATGCCTTGCCGAGCCTGAGCAGTATGCGGTTGATGAGACGGTCGACCTTGGAGAGCAGTCGGATCATGACCTGCGGACGCTTTCTGCCCATGACCATGATGAACACCATGACGCTCACGATAGCCAACACCAGCAGGCCAGGCAGCACCCACACCGGGTCCAAGCCCACCGTAATGGCAAGCACCAGAAAGCCTGTCAGCATGATGATGGCAAAGCCCGAGTCGATGGTGATCTGCATGAGCAGCGCAGCCGACGTGGCCTTGCCCGCTGGAATCCCGCGTCGGCGGGCGTCGTCCACGACGAGCGTGGTGCCTGCCAGATTGAGCGACGGGGCGATGGTGTTCATGAAGAACGTGCCGAACACGAGCGGCAGGGTGTTCCGCGGTGCCATGTGCTCGCCGACCGCTTTGAACGCGAACGAGTACGCGAAGCTTTGGGAGACGTACTTTCCAAGCTGGGTCAGAATCGCTATCGCCATGAACGCGGGCGAACCCTGCTTCATCGTCTCCACGAGCTCGACCAACTGGTCTCCGCGGAACAGGACGAACGCCAAAACGATGATAATGACCAGACCGGCGAAGAGGTTGCGTATGTTCAACTTCATGGGCGGCCTCGTCCTCTTTCGGGCACTCCCGGCTCCGTGGCATTATGCCTGCCGGAAGGGCGTTTCACCTGCGGTTTCATGCATTGTAGCAAAGCTTTACTATAGCATGCCGCCCGACGTTGGAATGTGATAGGCATCGACAATACCGCACACGGCCTCGTTCGTACGGCGGCAGGAATACCGCACGGTCTTCGCTCCATGCCCGCCGAAGGCCGTGCAGCGCACGCCAAGAACCGCCTGCGCGCAGCCTGCACGCCTTTACGCGAGAACGAGGCTGCCCACCTGGTAGATCGCGAACGCCACAATCCACGCCACAGCAATTTGGAAGACAACGGAAAATGCCGTCCACTTCCAGCTGCCGCTCTCTTTCTTGATGGTGGCAATCGTGCCCACGCAGGGAACGTAGAGCAGGCAGAACACCATGAGGCAATACGCGTTGAGCGGGCCGAACCCTACCGATGAGAGCGCCTCGGCAATAGCCGCCATGCCAGCATCCGACGTGGCGTTCGCTACGCCGAAGAGGATGGCCGTACTCGACACCACGACTTCTTTCGCGGAAATGCCCGCGATGAGAGCCGTGGATATCTGCCAGAAGCCCAAGCCGATCGGAGCAAAGAAAGGTACGCACGCCCGACCGATCACCGCCGCGAAACTCTGCCCCATGTCCTCGGTATAGCCCTCAGGGCCAAAGGTCAAAAGCAGCCACAAGATGACCGATGCCACGAAGATGACCGTACCCGCACGCTGCACATAGTCGAGCACCTTCTCCTTCACGTAGATAGCGACCGTGCGCGCAGAAGGAATCTTGTACTCCGGCAGCTCGATCAAAAGCCCTGTCGACTGCCGTCCCTGGCGCTTCTCCAGCACATGCATGACCCATACCGCAATAAGCGCCACGAGCAGGCCGACCACGTACAGCGAATATGCGACCACCATCGCGCAGTCCGGGAAGAAGATCCCCGAGAACAGAATGTATATGGGCAGGCGCGCCGAACAGGACATGAACGGGGTCACGAGCATGGTCTTGCGCCGGTCGCGCGCATCCTCCAGCGTGCGCGTGGCCATGACGGCAGGAACCGAGCACCCGAACCCGAGCACGAGCGGCAAGAACGCGCGGCCCGAAAGGCCGAGTTTGCCCATAATACCGTCCATGACGTACGCGACGCGCGACATATAGCCACTGTCCTCCAAAAGCGCCAGCGCGAAGAATAGCGCCGCGATGTTCGGCAGGAACGTGATGATGGCGCCCACGCCGGCAATGACACCGTCCACGACAAGTGCCGTGACCAGCTCGTGCACGCCGATAGCCGTAAGCCCGGTCGCAACGGCTTCGCTAAACCACTCGAGAGCGATTTCCAAATACCCCTTGAGCCAGTCGCCCACCAAAAACGTGAACGCAAAGACCGCTGCCATCACAAGCAGGAAGACCGGTACGCCAAGCCATTTGTTCGTGACGACCGAATCCACGCGATCGGTCAAAGCCGCCTTCTCTTCGCGGTTCACCACCACTTCCCGCACGACTTCTTCGATGAAAGCGTACTTCTGGTTGATGATTTCGCTTTCGTAGCTGCGGTCGAGCACGTCCGGCATATCAACCGGATAGAGCGTTTTGACCGCCTCGTCGCCTTCGAGCGTCTTGATGGCATGCCAACGCGCGTTCACAATCTGCGGATATGCCCATTCCAGCTCCGCCTGCACAGCGTCGATGCGCACCTCCATGTCGGGGCTGTAGACTATAGCGAAGCGAGCATGCTTTTCCGGCATCTCTTCTTCATCATGGTCGTGAATGAGCGGTTCGGGCGCATCCGTGTCAGCATGATGGACCACCGCGTGCATCAGCGGGCGCACGCCACGCCGCGTACGCCCGGACGTGCGCACGACGGGCACGCCCAGCATCTCATGAAGACGGGATGTGTCGATTTCCATGCCCCGCTTCTCCACCACGTCCATCATGTTGAGCGCCACGACGACTGGTTTTCCCATTTCCAGCAATTGAAGCGTCAGGTAGAGATTGCGCTCGAGAGCAGACGCGTCGACCACGTCCACCACCACGTCGGCTTCTCCCGAAAGGATGAAATCGCGCGAAACGCGCTCTTCCATGGTGTAGGACGTGAGGCTGTACGTACCTGGCAAGTCTACGAGGCGTACATGGTGCATATGGCCGTCTTCGTAGTCGAAGCTTCCTTCCACCTTCTCGACCGTGACGCCCGGCCAGTTCGCGACCTTCAAGTTCGCGCCGGTGTACGCATTGAACAACGTGGTCTTTCCGCAGTTCGGATTACCGATAAAGGCAACGGTCAGGCTTTCGGCGCCCGCAGGAGCAGCCGTCTGCGGCGCCTTCTGGTCACAACAGCTCACCGCACCGCTCCTTCCACGCTCGCCAACGCGCCGCTTCCCGCTTCCGCGCTGACCGAAATGCCGGACGAAAGAGCGCGGCCGAGGGCAAAACGCGTGCCCCGCACGCGCACGATGACCGTCCCTTTGCCCTTGCCGTTGAGCACCTCGATGAGCGCGCCATGCGTCATGCCCAGCGCTTCCAGGCGCTTTTCCACCGCTGTCGGAAGCTGCATGTCTTCCACGCGATAGCGCCCGCCGATGCCCGCCTTGTCCAATGTCATCCGACTTGCCGCCATAAGCCCTCTCGAATCTTCGACGCTCTTTGCATCCTTTCAGGGCAAGGGCGCCACACCTCGTTTTTCGGCCTCATACTATAGCAGAGAATGTTACCAGAGGTTAATTATTTGAGTTTACGTGTTATGCCGAAAACAACGGGGGCAATCGAACGGTGTGGAGGCGACCAACGTCCGGCGGCAAAAGGACTAGCGAGCCGATCGCTCAACCGACTCCATAAGGGAAAGCGTGCTGGAAAGGGCAAGCTTCTGCGCCGTCAACTGTTGCGCGGTCGCACTGCGAGCACGCCCGGACGCCTTGAGGGGCTCTAGGCGCGCTTCGAGTTCCGCGATTCGAGATGCCAGCGTTTCGCGCACGTTCTCGTAATGGGCCAACCGGTCGACCGCCTCCCCGTACGCAAGACCGTCTTCGCCCACTGCAATTGCCGAACCTTCGACCGCATACGACCCGTTCGCAAGCTTTTTGGTCAGTCGTTCCATGGCACGCTCCCTTCTATGCGACAACAGCCGAGCGAAGGCGAGCGCCCGAAAGTCCCGTGGTAGTCAGAGCCGCCCGTGCAGAACAGGCCGAACCGTTGCGCCAGGTTGAAGCAGCGATCGTGGTCCGCTTCGCTATGGTCAGGGTGCAAGCGCTCGATGCCGGTCAAACCCGCCTCCACAAGCTCCGGAACAAGCTCATAGCTTTTCGTCTGGCCGGGATGCGCCAAGACTGCACATCCCCCGTCGCGCACGATGGCCTCCACCGCATCGCGGGCATCCACGTACGCGATATCGCGTGACGCAATGCCTTCCCCCTTGAACAGGCGGCGATAAAGTCGCTGCCAGGCTGGGCTTGTGCAGGGCTCGTCCACTAATCCCGCCATGATATGTTGTTTGTACAAACAGGCGGAAGCAGCCGCAAGGTGCTCGACACGCTCGACGTCAATACGGTAGCCCGCCTCCAAAAGGCGCGAAAGCTGCCAACGAGAATTCTCGTCGCGTCGTTGCAGAAGCGGGCGGCACAGACGTTCGACAGCGGGCGATCCTTCGTGCAGTCCCAGTCCGAGAATATGAACTTTGCGACCGCGCCGGAAATCGTACGCCGACACTTCGATGCCCCCCACAACGGTCACGCCGACCGCGCGCCCTGCGCGCTGAGCCGCCGCAATACCGCGCGTTGTGTCGTGATTGGTGAAGGCAAGGTGCGTGATGCCCGCGCCTGCTGCACGAGAAACCAGCTGCTCTGCCGTCTCCGACCCGTCGGAGACGGTCGAATGGGCGTGCAAGTCCGCGCTGAAAGAAACCCCTCCGTGCACCCCTAAGAGCTCAAACAGCATCGCCTGGTTCATCGGACCTCCTCTCACCGTCGTGCAGTTCGCCCCGACGGCCTTAGCGCGCGAAAGCGCCAGACGACAAACGTCCACCCTTCCCCGCAGCGCACGCCCACGGCACGCTCCCCTGCACGCAGCGGTCTGTCGCCGCAGGCTCTAGGAAAACTACTGGTCTACTGGTCCGAGCGGATGATCAGCTGCTTGCGCAAGCGCAAGGCGCACACAAAGCATCCCAGTGCCAGAACGAATCCTACGATATTAAGCCAAGAGACGCCGAGCGCCAGACGTCCGAAGAAATCCGCGCCCTCGAATGCGATGGTAAGCATGCTCAGCCAGAAGAACGGCACGATGCGAGAAGGAACCTTCGACACGAAATAGCCCAAGATGCCCAGAGCGAGCAGCAAAATGGCGCCGAACAGCACGAGCAGCAAGTCCATAATGCTCCCGACAGGCGTGAAAAGCCGCAGCCAAGAAAGCCCGGCGCCCGTGTCGATGGACTGGAGCGCGGCACCCGTCAACACGAGCATCAGAATAGCGGCGGCAAGGGTCGCAACGGACACGACCAAGAGCGCCTGCAGGTCGCGCACCGAAACGGAAACGAGTTTCTGCTTACCGCTGCCTTTGTGCTGTTTCGAGCTCATGCCCTTCCTTTCGTCTGCTTCGAGGCGAACGCGCTTTGCGCATGCGCGCAGCTACGTCCGGAAACTGCGCGCGAACCTCATCATACCGCATCCGACCCTTCGACCGGACTGCGGGCAAAGACGCGGCGCGGCCTGCGCACGGCACCTTTGCCGCGAGCGAAACTTCAGCCCCGACCCTGCGCTTACGCGCGCCACGCCTCTCTCAGGCGGGCGATCTCGTCAGCATAGCCTGGCAACTCGTTGGGAGTCTCGAGAAAAAACGGCAGATGGCGCAAGGCCGGATGTTTGGTCACCGCAGAAAGGGCCGCAAACCCAATACGGCCTTCGCCAATGCGCGCATGGCGGTCTTTGCGCGCACCGCGCTCGTTCAGGCTGTCGTTCAGGTGGATCGCCTTCAGACGGTCCAGCCCCACCGAGCGATCGAACGACTCGAGCACGCCGTCAAGGTCATGCACGATATCGTAGCCTGCATCCCATACGTGACAGGTGTCAAGGCATACCCCCATCCGGTCGGAAAGCTCCGTGCGCTCGATAATCGCCGCCAGCTCCTCGAACGAGCGGCCGATTTCGGTACCCTTGCCTGCCATGGTTTCGAGCAGGACTGTCGTGGTCTGCTCAGGGCGCAGCACTTCGTTGAGCACCGCAGCGATCTTTTCGATTCCCGTCTCGACGCCTTGCTTCACGTGGCTGCCCGGATGGAAGTTGTAGTATTGGCCGGGCGTTGCCTCCATGCGCGCAAGGTCGTCCGCAAACGTCGCGCGTGCGAACTCCTGCACGCGCTCGTCGGCAGCAGCAGGATTGAGGGTATAGGGCGCATGCGCCAAGAACACGGTTATGCCGATTCTGCCAGCATAATCTCGAAACGCAGCAATGTCGTCCGGATCGAGGGCTTTCGCCTTGCCACCGCGCGGATTGCGCGTGAAGAACTGGAAAGTGTTCGCACCGATGGACTCGGCGGTCTTCGCCATGGCAGCAAAGCCTTTGGCACTGGAAAGGTGGCACCCGATGGTCAGATCGCTCATAAGGAATGCTTTCGTGGAAAAGTTCAGGCACGCGTCGTTTGGATTTGCGTGCGTACGAGAGGTGAAAGGCAACAGCGGCTTTTCGCAGCCTCCGTGCTATACCGGACGCTGCGCCGCTACACCTTCAAGGAGCCGTCGAGAGCGCCCTTCAAAACGCTTTCAATCGTGCTCGGCTCGAAGGCGGCAACGGGAATGATCGGCTGCGGTTCGGCATCGAAGTCGCCCATCTCCTTCTGGAAAATGAGCACGTCGTGCCACTCCCCGCACTTGTACCCTGCACGGTATTGAATACCCACGACGCGGAATCCCATCTTCCGGTGCAGATGCATGCTGCCGACATTCGGCATGGACACAATACCGAACGCATTGCGCACGCCTTGCATCTTGAGCAGCGTCAGCAGAGCCGCGTATAGCTTGCGGCCGACCCCACGCCCGCGGCAGTTCTGGTCCACATAGACGGAGAGCTCCACGTCCCACTGATACCCCGGCCGCGCTTTGTAGCGGCTGGCGTAGGCATAGCCCACCGGGGAGCCGTCCGCCTCCATGACCAGGTAGGGATAGAACGCGATGCGCTCGATAATGCGATGGCGGAATTCTTCCAGAGGCGGCACTTCGTACTCGAAGGTCACCGGCTGGCTGATGTAGGGCGCATAGATCTCGAGCAGCGCTTCGGCGTCCTCCAACGTGGCAAAACGCAGGGTCAAATCCCCGTCGCTCCCAAGAATGCTCTGGAATGTGTTCACGTATGCTCCTCTTGGCCAGTCCCGCACGGACAGACCCTCTCGCCTCCGTTGCGCTCCAGTCGTCTGTTGGAAATGCCGCCTTCGCGCAGTCGGCTGCACGCGCGCGTCGTCTCCTCAAAGCACTTTGGCGGTCGCCGTGCATGCACTCCTCGGAAACCGTCAAAGGCATGCATCCTGAAATTCGTCGAAAACGCCCTGGAACGATGCCCGCCTATGCTAACAAACGCGCGTATGCCCCGAAAGCGCACCGCGAAAAGTTTGCCAATTCATTACCTACAGCACACAGAACGCTTGCCGGAGCACGCGCGTCTTTCCGACGGACAGCCTGGAGTCTTTGAGTCCGGCGGCAGACGACAAAACGTCTGCCGCCCTGCCCCTGTGCTTTCTAAAGCAGCATCATCTGGGCAGGTTCGTAAGCGTACTCATGAACGACTTCGTTCACATACAGTTCGACCACGTGGGATTCCCACTCTTTGACCAGCGTCACGAAGTTCATCTCCTTCTGGCGGAACACAAGGTCGGCTCCGACCATGCCCACGCAACGCCCTGCGCACACCCCGTCCGCGTCGTCCTGCGGCAGCGTCATCTCGTCAACGCTTGGTGAAGGCCCGCCGAAATAGTAGGGAGAAAGGTCGAACGGCCCTTCGAGAATCGCAACATCATGCGCTTCGGCAGTCGCGCGCAGGGCGCTTGCTCCCTCCTCGAAACGGTAGGGCACCTCCACCAGCAAGTCGCACTTCTTCGACGCGCGCATGGTCTCGTAGATGTCCTCTTCGGCGCACAGGCGTGCCTCCAGTTCTCGTGCGGCATCGGCATTCTCGAATCGTCCGATCACGCAGGCAGCACGCGCCCCCTGCTCAAGCAGTCGCTCGACGCCGCGCGTCTCGGACGAAATCCCCACTTTGACAAACCCTGGCGCGAAATAGGCCATGTACACGAAATGCGGCGTCAGGTTGTAGGCCCGCTGCTGTGGCGAAATGGTGGTTGCAAAATAGAACGACGGATTGAATCCAGTCTCCTCGATGCATGCCGGACACTGCGTTTCCTTCATGTCCGGCAGTAGCTCGACCTTGTTCGGACAGCACCGCGCCTCGAACGTCTTCAGGTCGAAAGGCCCGGTGCAGTAGCGTTTCTGCAGGCGCCTCAGGGAGAACGTACGGCCGAGGACGGGAAACACATACCGCTTTGCTTCGTCGATGTCGTTCAGCACCAAATGAGGACCGTCGTCGGCGTAGCCGAATCCGGCAAGAACGATTTCGTGGTCAGGCTTGAATCGGGTCATAGCTTTCAGGCTTTCGGTCAAAGCCTCCGCCGACTTCGCTCTGGCGGGCATGCCGACGAAGCGCAGCGGAGGCTACAGGAGCAATGTCCGTCGTATGGTAGCGCAATACCCCGCAGGGACCGACGAACTTCCCGTCAATATCCTTCGCCCTTTCACACCGAGGACACAGCGTCGGCGCGCACTCCGCGCCTACCGATTCTCGATGTGGGAGATATTCTTGAGCTCGATAGAAATCTTGCCGTCAGGACCGCTTACAAACTCGATAAAATCAGGGTTGCGGCCGTATTCCGCCGGAAACGTAATCTCGATGCCCGTGTCAGTGCGAATCTTGTGATTGCGCGCTACGCGCTTTGCAGCCTCCCTCTCGACGGCAATGCGCGCAGGCAGCGCTTCCTCCGCCACGGCAGCTTCATAGCGGTCGAGCAACGGCGTGCCCTCGCCAAACACTTCGCGCCCCAGCTCTTCAGGCACGATCTCCTCGAACTCTGACACGTTTTCGGAGACATACGCCTTCGCCCTGGAAAGCGCCGTCGCCGTGTTCGCACCGTACTCTTCTGCGACGTCTTCCACAATGCGGGCAACCGTCTGAATGGTCTCTTTGCTGGAAGCTTGCATAGAGCACTGGAGCAGGCCGTCGGGGATGAGCCAGCGCTCCTCCCCTGCAATCTTGCGCGGTTTGTCGCTGAACTGGACAGCGAGCGAGCGCATGTCCACGAGCGCATAGGACGCGACCTTTTGGGAAGGGTTCGGCAAGATTGCGTGATGACGTGCGACTTCGCACTGCTGCAGCCCCGAGTCACCGCGCTTGACCTCGTGCATGTACGCCTGCTTGCTCTCGAGCAGCATGATCGCGAAAGAGCGGCGCGCACGGCCACGGTACGCCGCTTCCGCCTGGGATTCGTCCAACTCGCCCGCCAGGCGCTCCTCTTCCTGTTCGAAATCGACCACGAGCACATCGGTCGACTCTGCCTTGTCCGCGCGCCCGAGCTCCTCGCCGACGAACGCGGCTATCTGGGCGGACAAGTCGACGAAGCCGAGCTCACCGCGCGCATACGCCTGCAGTTCTTCGGCAAAACCACTGTCCGGCGCGAATGTCCCGCGCTTATTGTCGATGCTGGAAAGCGCCTTGCCGACGTGCTTTGCCACGAAGCCTTTCGCCATTTTCCCCGCAGGGTCCATCTCTTCTTCAGCGAACACGTGCACACAGGACGTGAAGTCCAGCACGTGCAAGATGGCATGGTTGATCTTCATGGAGCTCCCTTTCACGCTGCTCGTACAGACAAAAAGCCGCCGCATCTCCCGATACGACGGCTTTCGATGATACCCGTTCTCGCACAGTGGCACACTGCGCGAAGGAGGTTTTACTTGCGGTACAGCGCGCGGTAGATCAGAGCGGCCAGAGCAGCGCCCGCAAGCGGCGCGACGATGAAGACCCATACCTGGGAAAGCGCGGTCATATCGCCCTGGGTTGCCATCATGACGGCGGGACCGAAGCTGCGCGCCGGGTTCACGGAAGTGCCCGTCAGCGGAATGCCCATGATGTGCACGAAGGCCAGCGTCAGGCCGATCACAATGCCCGCGAACGGAGAAGTCTTCTCGTCAGCGGTCACGCCCAGGATGGTGAGCACGAAAACGCAGGTCAGGATGATTTCGACGAGAACAGCACCGAACATGCTGAGGCCGACGGTGGAGGCGTCGTCAAAGCCGTTGCAGCCCAGGCCGGTCTGCAGCGCACCGCCCAGACCGCACATGTTCACGATAAGCAGCAGCACGGCAGCAGCGACAAGACCGCCGATGAACTGAGCAACCCAGTAGCCGACCAGGTCCTTCGCAGACATGCGACCGTCCAGGAACACGCCCAGAGACACGGCCGGGTTGATATGGCAGCCTGAAATGTTGCCAATGGCAAACGCCATGCACACGATGGACAGACCGAACGCAAACGCAATGCCCAGCGTGCCAAGCGTGGCGCCGGCGATAGCGGCACTGCCGCAGCCGAACAGCGTCAACGTGAACGTGCCGAGCGCTTCGGCCGCGTACTTCTTCCCTGCAGAAATTTCCATGTTTACCCCTCTTTGCTTTCTATTCGGTGCCCGGCATTGAATTCTTCGCAAGCGGTCATTTTCACCGGGCAAAAAACAGCTTGCCTATGGTGCCAATGTCGCGAAATAGGGTCAATCGGTTCAAGCAAGTATTGAACTAGGAAACAATCTGCCACTCGTGCCTTCCGTGCGCTCGCCCGTCAAACGAAAACCGTTTCGGAAGCAACGAACAGCACGAAAACGACTCGAACAGGAAAACCGCCGCACGAACGTGACGGGCCGCACGATAGGGCCTGCAATTCGGCAGGCGAAACGCGCTGCAACAAAATACGCCTACCATTCGCGCGCTCTTGTCTCGCTTTGCACGCGAATGGTAGGCGATGCTCTCAAAACAGGGGCGGGAAACCCGGAATCCTCGGCCCGGATGGACGCACCCCGGCTACTCTGCCAGTTTCTGCGCAAGCAGCTGGTTAATGACCTTCGGGTTGCCCTGGCCGCGCATTTCCTTCATGCACTGGCCGACGAAGAACCCGATAAGCTTCTGGTTGCCTTCCTTGTAGCGGGCAACCTCGTCAGGATGGGCTGCGACGACCGCGTCGACCACGGCCTCGATAGCGCCCGTATCAGAGACCTGCTTCATGCCGCGCTCTTCCACGATAGCGGCAGGATCCTTGTCCTCGTCCAGCACCGCCGCGAAGACTTCTTTCGCCTGCTTGGAAGAAATGGCGTCCTCCGCCAGCAGCTTCACCAGCTCGACGGCACGTGCGGGCGTAAGCGGGCAGTTCGCCAGGTCGAAGGACTCATCGGCGTTCATGCGCGCCGCAATGTCGTTGATGACAAGGTTCGCGACCGGCTTCGCCAGCTTCGCGGCATCGCCGTCTGCAATGCCCATGCAGGATTCGAAGAAGTTCGCCGTCGCGCGATGCTCTACCAGATGGCGCGCATCGTACGCCGAGAGGCCGAAGTCCGCCTCGTAACGCTTCGCTTTCTGGTCCGGCAGCTCGGGCAGCTTCGCACGCACGCCTTCGATGAACTCGTCGGACAGGTCGTAGGGCGCCAGGTCGGGCTCGGGGAACAGGCGGTAGTCATCCGCCGTCTCCTTCACGCGCATGACGATCGTGCGCTTGGCAGACGGGTCCCAATGGCGCGTTTCCTGGTAGATGATGCCGCCCTCTTCAAGCACCTCCGCCTGACGGCAGATTTCGTAGGCCAAGCCGTCGTGAAGGTTCTTGAAGCTGTTCATGTTCTTGAGCTCGGTCTTCGTGCCGAACTGCGTGGTACCGCGACGGCGCAAGCTCACGTTACCGTCGCAGCGCAGGCTGCCCTCTTCCATCGAGCAGTCGGAAATGCCGATGGCCAGGTAGATCTGACGCAGCTTCTGCATGAACAGGCGCGCCTCTTCCGGCGTGCGCAGATCCGGCTCGGTCACCAGTTCGATGAGCGGCGTGCCTGCACGGTTGTAGTCCACGAGCGAATGCGTCGCGCCCGCAATGCGGCCTTCCCCGCCGCCGATGTGCACCATCTTGCCCGCATCCTCTTCCATGTGGATGCGCGTAATGCCCACGTGCGCGGTATAGCCGTCGGACGTGCGGGTGATATTGCCCTCCGTTTCGCCCACGGCCAGATCGTCCAGACGATAGCGCTCTTTGGCCGCAGCGCCGTCCACGTCCAGCTCCAGATGGCCGCCCATGCAGAAGGCGATCGGACCCTGCGTGGTCTGGAAGTTCTTCGCCATGTCCGGATACATATAGTTCTTGCGGTAGAACAGCGAATGCTTCTGGATTTCGCAGTTGGTCGCCAAACCCGCCAAAACGATGGACTCGATGGCAGCTTTATTCGGCACCGGCAGCGCGCCCGGCAGGCCAAGGCACACCGGACAGGTATGCGTGTTGGGAGCGGCGCCGAATTCAAGCTTGCAGCCGCAGAACATCTTCGTGGTCAAAGTGGTCAGCTCAGCGTGGATTTCCAGGCCGATGACCGCTTCCCAGTCTTTCAGGACTTCTTCGAGCTTTTTCATCTGCGCTTCGCCTTACCTCTCCACTGCGAACTGCGGTGCCACCGGAGCCGGCCCGTAGACCGTCTCGAGCGCCGCCGCCACGCGCAGCATGTTCTCGTCTTTGAACTGCGGGGCGATAAGCTGCACGCCCACCGGCATGCCGGACTCCGCGCCCAGTCCCACCGGCATGTTCATGCCGCCGTTGCCCGCGATGTTGATGGAAATGGTGAACATGTCGGAAAGATACATCGTGGTCGGATCGCTGATCTCGCCGAACTTGAACGCCGTGCGCGGGGAAACGGGAGCCAGGATGACGTCCACGCTTTCGTACGCGCGGCGGTAGTCCTGCGTAATGAGCGTGCGCACCTGCTGCGCCGGATAGTAGTACTTGTCGTAGACGCCCGCAGAAAGCAGGTAGCTTCCCAGCATGATGCGACGGCGGGCTTCCGGCCCGAAGCCTTCATGGCGGCTTTCCTCGTACTGGCCGCCCAGGTCTTTATGGCCCTCGGCGCAATAGCCATAGCGCACGGAATCGAAGCGCGCCAGGTTGGAGAATGCCTCGCAGGGCCCCAGCACGTAGTATGCGCTCATGGCCGCCTGCGCGTTCGGCAAATCGACCTCCACGAGCTCGGCACCCAAGGACTCGAGCTTTGCAGCGGCCTCTTCCACTTTCGCACGCACTTCGCCATCCAAGCCCTCCGCCTGCATGAACGCCGGGACGATGCCCACCTTCATGCCTGCGACGCCTTCGGCGAGGTTGGCCGTGTAGTCCACGCCCAGCTGCTGGCTCGTGCAGTCCAGCGGGTCGTGCCCTGCAAGCGCGTTGAGTGCAAGCGCCGCGTCTTCCACCGAGCGGGCGAACGGACCAACCTGGTCAAGGGACGAGCCGAAGGCCACAACGCCGTAGCGAGAAACCGTGCCGTACGCAGGCTTCACGGCAACGATACCGCAGAAGCTGCCCGGCTGACGGATGGAGCCGCCCGTATCAGAGCCAAGCGTCACGGTCGCGAGGCCTGCCGCCACAGCAGCGGCAGAACCGCCCGAAGAGCCGCCCGGCACGCGCTCCAAATCCCACGGATTGCGCGTAATGCCGAACGCCGACGTCTCCGTCGAGGAACCGAACGCGAACTCGTCCATATTCAGCTTGCCGAGCGGAATACCGCCTGCCTCGATGGTCTTTGCCACGCACGTCGCCGTGTACGGCGACACGTAGTTTTCTAGCATGCGGGACGAGCACGTGGTATGAGTGCCCTTCATGTTCATGTTGTCCTTGAAGGCAACGGGCACGCCCGCCAGCGGCCCCATTTCGGCCAAGCGCCCTTCCGCGATGGCCTCGTCGACCGTGCGCGCCTGCTCGTAGGCCGCCTCTTCGGTCACTTCGAGGAACGCATGGATTTGCGGGTCGACCGCCGCAATGCGCGCCAGCGCGTCCTCGGCGACCTCGCGCGCGGAGAACTGCTTCCCTGCCAGGCCCGCCTGGATTTCGCGCACGCTCATCGTTGCGAAGTTCGCCATTACTGGTCACCTCCGCCCAGAATCGCCGGAATCAGGAAATAGCCGTCCTGCTGCTTCGGCGCGTTGGAAAGCGCCTCTTCCTGGCTAAAGGACGCGGTCTCCACGTCTTCGCGCATGACATTGGAGAGACTTCCGATAGGATGGAACGTGGGCTCCACGCCCTCCAGGTCGTATTCGGTAATAGGCTTCAGGCTGTCGATGATGTCGTTGAGGTCTTTCGTCATCTGCGGCAGCTCTTCGTCGGAGAGCGCGATGCGCGTGTACGTCGCGATGTCGCGCACGTCCTTTTCGGTCACGTGTTGGGTCATCTGCAATCCTTTTTCTTGGATGGAGGCATCCTACGCATCCGGCAGACGACGCCCTCTATTCCCCGGGTAAGGAACGGCATGCTCTTCGATTGCGCCTTGTCGGACGGGGCATGCGAGAGCGGAGCCAGGAGCGCATGGAGAACCCTCCCGAATCACACGGAGGCTATGATAGCAAAACGCCCGCTGCAAACGCAGCGGGCGTTCGGTCATTCACGTTCCCACCAGACCGGCGCAACAAGACTACAGCATGTGAGCGCGGAGATAGTCGCCCGAAAGCGGGGACAGGTACGCGGGAGCAATGTCGAACATGGTGCGGCAGCCAGCCTGGCCCTCTTCGGCCATGCGATGCGCGGCGCGAGCGCAGGCCACGAGCACGCTGCCTGTGAACTCGGGGTTGGAGTCCAGCTTGAGCGAGAATTCGATGACATGCTGGTCTTCGCCCTCGGCACCGGTCTTGCCCGTGCGGATGACCGAACCGCCGTGCGGGATGCCCGCATGGTCGCGGTCGAGCTCTTCCTGGGAGATGAACGTCACCGTCGTGTCGTAATCGGCGAAGTAGTTCGGCATCTCGACGATCGCCTTTTCGATCGCGGCCAAGTCAGCGCCCTCTTCTGCAACAACGTAGCATTCGCGAGTGTGCTTCTGACGCGTCGTCAGCTCAGGGTTTTCGCCCGCACGCACTGCCTCGAGAGCGGCGGGAACCGGGACGGTGTACTGACGAGCGTCCGCAACGCCCGGAATGCGGCGAATGGCGTCGGAATGGCCCTGGGAAACGCCGCGGCCCCAGAACGTGTAATCCTGGCCTTCCGGCAGAATGCAGTTCGCGTACAGGCGTGCGATGGAGAACATGCCCGGATCCCAACCGCCGGAGATAACGGCGACTTTACCGCCCTCCTTCGCCGCCGCGTCGACGTTCGCGAAATGCTGCGGGATGTTTGCGTGCGTGTCGAACGAGTCGACTACGTTGTACAGGGAAGCGTAGCGCGGGGTTTGCTCCGGCAGGTCCGTGGCGCTGCCGCCGCAAAGCACAAGCACGTCGATGTCGGCAGTGTGCTCCGGAAGGGAATCGGCGGAATAGACCGGCACGCCTTCGGTCAACGGAGTCAGCGAGGACGGGTCGCGACGCGTGAACAGCGCGACCAGCCTCATGTCGGCGTTCTGGCGAATGGCCAGCTCGACGCCACGGCCCAGGTTGCCGTAGCCCAGGATGCCAATGCGGATTTCAGACATGGTGAATTGCTCCTTCTGCCGCCCATGCGGCGCTTTTCCTTTGCCGAGGACAGTATATCGAGCGATTGTTACGAAACGCTGAACACTCACTCCCCTGCACGGAACGCGGCTATTTCCGCCAGGAAGGAAGACCCATACCGCTCCAGTTTGCGTTCGCCGACGCCGCTGACCTGAAGGAACTCTTCTTCTTTCGACGGCAAAAGCGCGCACATGCCGCGCAGCGTCTTGTCGGAGAACACCACGTACGGCGGCACGTGCGCTTCGTCCGCCAAGCGCTTTCGCAGCGCACGCAGACGCACGAACAACTCCTCGGAATACGGCGCCGCATCCGTTCCCGCTGCACCGAAAGTGCGCAAGCTGCCTGCCGAGACGTCGGATATGCCCGAAAAACCCTCTTTCGGACGCTTCATGCGCTTGATGGAGAACGCGAAATCCGGAGCGTCGACCGCAAACGACTTCGGCCCGAGCCCGACCACCGGGTAGGTGCCCTCGGAGACCGAGAGCACCCCAGAAGCCGCCAAGAGCTCGATAACCTCTTTCGCGAATGCCGCGCTCTCTTTGACCGTGCCGTACGACTCCAGCTCGTTCAAACCGTTCTCGAGCACGCGCTGCGACCTTGAGCCGCGCAGCACGTCCACTACCATGGTCTTGCCGAAACTGCCGTTAAGCTCGCGCACGCACCTCACGCAAGCACGCGCCACCTCGGTGGCGTCCACGGCATCGAATTCGCCCAGACAGTTCGAACAGTTGCCGCAGCCTGCAGCCGCCGACACGGCGCTCCCTGAACGCGAACTGCCCCGGCAGCCCTCTTCGCGCATGTCGGACGACGCCGCGACCGCGGCATGCTCGCTCGCCACCGTCCCTGCACGCTTGCCACCTCCTGCCTCGTCGCCAAAGTAGTCAAGAATATAGCGACGCAAGCAGCCGGTGGTGTGGCAGTAGCCCACCATAGCCTCCAGCAGACGACGCTGGCTGGCACGGACCGCCATGACCTCTTCGGCAGTCATTTCTTCATTGACCGCCGCCTCTTCGATGAAATACCGACAGGTGGACACATCCCCGTCGCTCCACAGGAGCAGGCAGTCCGATGGCTCGCCATCACGCCCCGCACGGCCTGCTTCCTGGTAGTACGCCTCGATGCTCTTCGGCATGTTGTAGTGGATTACGTAACGCACGTTCGATTTGTCGATGCCCATGCCGAATGCGTTCGTTGCCACCATGACCAGCACGTCGTCGTCGATGAACGCACGCTGGCTTTCAGCCCTCACGTCCGCCGACATGCCTGCGTGGTAAGCTACCGCCCTCACGCCGTTCTCGACAAGCCAGTCGCGCACAGCCTCGACGTCTTTGCGCGTAGAGCAGTACACGATGCCCGCTTCGCCATGCCGCGAGCGCACGTAGGAAAGGACGCGGTCGCGCTTGCGCTTCGGCGACAGCTTCTCCACGCCAAAGAAAAGGTTCGGGCGATCGTAGCCGGTAACCGCCGTAACCGGGCTCTGCAGCCCAAGCAACCGCACGATGTCCGCGCGCACTTTATCTGTCGCTGTAGCGGTAAACGCCGCCACGACCGGACGCTTCGGCAAGCGCTC
>DVGB01000029.1 GCA_018712955.1 Candidatus Aveggerthella stercoripullorum | reverse complement strand
GGAAGAGTTCCGTAATATATCCCTCGCTGCTCAACGCAGCCGCTGTCGAAGCGGGGTGTTAGCTCAGTTGGTTAGAGCGCCGGCCTGTCACGTCGGAGGTCGCGAGTTCAAGTCTCGTACATCCCGCCATTTGAAAACAGCATACTGGGGTGTTAGCTCAGTTGGTTAGAGCGCCGGCCTGTCACGTCGGAGGTCGCGAGTTCAAGTCTCGTACATCCCGCCATTCGAAACCAAAGCCTCGCGAAAGCGGGGCTTTTTTGTTCGAATCGCCGATGCGTCCTGATTGCCATTGGGGTTGGGCTATGCCCAGCAGCATGCAGGGGAGTTTCCTGGTCTTCAGCGGGATTGCTTCAGTGCGAGATGACGCCACGATTCTTGTCTCGTTTTGGCCTATAACCCTTCATGCATGGGCTAGGAAAGATCGGGAGTGAGAGGCTGAGCCTGCCCGAGGGAATGCTGATTATTTGTTAAGAAACTTTACTGTTTAGTTACTAAATTAAATAGAGACCCCAGATTCGAGGAAAATATCGTTCGGTGCCTCGGTGCCTCGGTGCCTCGGTGCCGGATAGCGAAGTTTGCCATCTGTCACCTGACGCGGGGCGAGGTATACGTGCCCTTGCAATCTGAAGCACGTCAGGGAGGGAAGGACCGAGAGAGCATGGATTCGAGCTCCGTCGAAGAGACTGACGCGCAGGCGATCGAACGCCTGCGCTCAGAGTGGGAAGCGCTCATTCGCCGTTTTGCGCGCGGCGGCCACGAACATCCGCTTGCGCGCATGGGCATCACGCCGCTTGGGGCACAGGTCATCACGACCGTCCACGCACTTGAGGAAGCAGGCGAGATTGCACGGCCCAACAAGGTAGCGCGGCGCATCGGCACCACGCCCAGTTCGCTTTCCCAGACCCTCAGGGCGCTCGAAGATAAAAACGTACTTGAGCGACAGCGTCTGTCGGGGGATTCTCGCGGCGTCTCGTTGGCGCTCACACCTTCGGGCCGCGAGCTTGCAGAGCGCGGAAAGGATGCAAGGGAGTCCCGTTCGCGCGCGCTGTTCGAATTCTTGGGGAAAAACGATGCCGAAGAGCTCGTGCGCATTATGAGGCGCGTCGAAGAATTCCAACGCCGCGACCGAGAGCAGGGGGCCAATGCGCGCTGCCTTTCGTCCGTTGAAGCACCTGGGCAAGAAGCGCCGTCGTCGTGAGCGCAAGGCCGCCGCGAAGGGTTGGGGGAAAGCGAGCGTTCTGTCCGGCATTCGTTCGAGGCTTGGCCCAAAAGCCCGCCCTGCCGACAGCAGAATAACGCCCTAGAACCGTGCAGGATCGGACTTCCTGCCAAAGTCTCATCTGAGGGCGAGCTTTTTACCAAGCTTGCCATGCTGCCGAAAACGAACCATACCGGTGAAAGGAGGAACCGTGCGCATCATCCGCTATTTGAAAATCGTGCCGGGCACGGTTGCGCTGGTCGTGTGCCTGCTTGTGGTGCAGGCATTTACGGACTTGTCCTTGCCGCGTTACACGTCCGACATCGTGGATGTGGGCATCCAGCAGTCCGGTATCGAGCACGCTGCCGTCGATGAGATTACCGACGAGACCTTCCGTGCGCTTTGCATGATGGTTCCGGAAGACGACGAGACGACCTTGCGCGAAGCGTACGCGCAAGGCGACGACGGCGACTGGCACCTGACCGACGAGGGCGCGCGCGAAAGGGAGGAACTTGACGGCATTGTTTCCTTCCCCCTTGTGGCAGTTCACTATGCCGCCCAGATGCCCGACTTCGACCTCGCGCAAGCGCAGCAGGCATACGACGCGGGCATGCTGTCGAAAGACCAGATAGCGCAAGCTCTTGACCAGGCAAAATCACAGCTTGGAGACAGCGGGGATGCCCTTGTCGACCAGCAGGCTATCGCGGCGGCTCGCGCAGAGTCTGAGGCTGCGGGCGTTGACGTAAGCTCCGTCCAGATGGCGTACCTGCTGCGCACAGGCGCTGCGATGCTCGGCATGGCGGCCCTTGGCATGGCCGCTTCCATCGCGGTGGGCTTCCTCGCTGCACGTGCGGCGGCAAAAGTGGGCCGCACGCTGCGTGGAAGGTTGTTCAGGCAGGTCGTTTCGTTTTCTGACGCTGAAATCCACCGGTTTTCTGCCGCTTCGCTCATCACGCGTGGAACCAACGACATCCAACAGATCCAAATGGTCTCGCTCATGTTGCTGCGCATGGTCATCTATGCGCCTATTCTGGCAATCGGCGGTATCGTCATGGTTTCGTCCACCAATGCCGCGATGTCGTGGATTATCGTGCTCGCGGTCGTGTGCCTTTTCGTGGTGATCGGCATCCTTATGTCGTTTGCGATGCCGAAGTTCAAGATCATGCAGAAGCTCGTCGACCGGGTGAACCTGGTCGCGCGCGAAATGCTCACGGGCCTTTCCGTCGTCCGCGCGTTCGACCGCCAGCGTTTCGAGGAAGAGCGCTTCGACGGTGCAAACACGGACCTCATGCGCACGCAGCTCTTTACCAACCGTGTGATGACCTTCATGATGCCTTCGATGATGCTCATCATGAACGCGGTTTCGGTCCTTATCGTCTGGGTTGGCGGCAGCTATATTGACCAAGGCGTGATCCAGACGGGCGACATGATCGCGTTCATCACCTATTCCATGGTCATCATCATGTCTTTCCTCATCATCGGCATGGTCTCTATCATGCTGCCGCGCGCGAACGTGGCGGCCGAACGTATTGACGAAGTGCTTGCGGCGCGTTCGTCCATCGAAGATCCGTCCGAACCGTGCGATACGGAACTTCCGCAAAACGGTGGTGCAGAGATTGCGTTCCACGATGTGACGTTCTCGTACGCCGACGCCGAAGGGGGAGAGCCGGTTCTCTCGCATATCGACTTCACCGTTCCAGCAGGCACGACGTGCGCGTTCATCGGGTCGACAGGCTCGGGCAAATCGACGGTGGCGAAACTCGTTATGCGCTTCTACGACGCGACGGAGGGGTCGGTGACCATTGACGGCATTGACGTGCGCGAGCTTTCGCAGGCGGCGGTCAGGCGCACGATCGGCTATGTACCGCAGAAGGCGTTCCTGTTCTCCGGCACGGTCGCGTCGAATATTGCGTACGCAGACGAAAGCATGGGCGAGGAGCGCGTGAAGGAGGCGGCGCGCATCGCGCAGACTGCGGAATTTGTCGAAGCGAAGGAAGAAGGCTACGACGCGCCGATATCCCAAGGCGGCACGAACGTCTCCGGCGGCCAGCGACAGCGCCTTGCCATTGCGCGCGCAATCGCTTCGGGCGCTCGGGCGTTGCTTTTCGACGACAGCTTCTCGGCACTCGACTACCGTACGGACGCGACCTTGCGCAAAGCGCTTGCAGACTCGCTTGGCGATCGCACGCTGCTTATTGTGGCGCAGCGCGTTGCGACCATTATGGACGCCGACCAGATTATCGTGCTCGATGACGGGCGTATGGTGGGCAAGGGCACGCATCGAGAGCTCATGTCCTCGTGCGAAGCATACCGGGAGATTGCGCTCTCGCAGCTGTCGGAAGAGGAACTGATGGGAGGTGACGCCGCATGAGCGAGACCGCAAACCGCCGTCCGCACCGTCCGCACGGGCCGGGTGCGCGCATGATGCCGGGCGAAAAGCCCAAAGACCTCAAAGGGTCGCTTCTGCGCATGCTGTCGTTCATGGGCAGGTTCAAAGCTGCGCTCGTTGCGGTGCTGGTCTTTGCCGTCGGTTCGACCGTTTTCAACATCATCGGCCCGAAAGTGCTCTCTGAAGCCACGACGGAGCTCTTCGAGGGGCTTTCGGCGAAGATTGCCGGAACAGGCGGCATCGACTACCACGCTATCGCGGCCATCCTTGCAACGACGCTGGCGCTGTATTTGGCGTCGGCGGCGTGCACGTTCGTGCAAGGATGGCTCATGAGCTCAGTATCGCAGCGCACCTGCTATCAGCTGCGCCGTCAGATAGCGGAGAAGATCGACCGCATGCCGCTTGGCTACTTCGAGCGCACGTCCACCGGCGATGTGCTTTCGCGCATCACCAACGATGTCGACACGCTGGGCATGAGCCTGAACCAGAGCCTGACGCAGCTGGTCACGAGCGTGACGACCATCGTGGGCGTTCTGGCCATGATGCTTTCGATCAACTGGGTCATGACGCTGGTCACCTTGGTCATCCTGCCGGTGTCGGCCGTGCTCGTGGGCGTTATCGTGAAGCGTTCCCAGCGCTACTTCGTGCAGCAGCAGGAAACGCTCGGCCTCATTAACGGCCAGGTGGAGGAGACGTTTTCAGGGCATGCGGTGGTCCGGGCGTTCAACCAGGAGGACCATGCCGTTGCCTCTTTCGAGCGCACGAACGAGCGCCTGTACGAAAGCGCGTGGAAATCCCAGTTCCTTTCGGGCCTCATGCAGCCTGCCATGAACTTCGTGGGCAATCTGGGCTATGTGGCGGTTGCAGTTCTGGGCAGCTTTTTCGCGGTGCAGGGTGTTATCACCGTGGGCGACATCCAGGCGTTCATCCAGTATGTGAAGAACTTTACCCAGCCCATCACGCAGCTTGCGCAAGTCTCCAACGTTTTCCAGATGATGGCTGCTGCCGCAGAGCGCATCTTCGCTTTCCTGGACGAGCCGGAAGTGCATGACCGCGAGGCGACCGTGACCTCCGAAGGCATCTCCTGCGATGTAGAGTTCGACCATGTGCGTTTCGGCTATACGCCCGACAAGCCGGTCATCCACGACTTCTCGGCATGCGTGCGCGAAGGCCAGACGGTGGCGTTGGTCGGGCCGACGGGTGCAGGCAAGACCACGATGGTGAAACTGCTCATGCGCTTCTATGACGTGGACGGCGGTGCCATCCGTGTTGGCGGCCATGACGTGCGCGACTACGACCGCGCTGATCTGCGCTCTCTGTTCGGCATGGTGCTTCAGGACACATGGCTGTTCAATGGAACTATTCGCGAGAACATCCGCTACGGAAAGCTCGACGCGACCGACGAAGAGGTGGAAGCGGCGGCAAAGGCTGCGTTCGCGCACCATTTCATCATGACGCTGCCTCACGGCTACGACACGGTGATCAACGAGGATGCGAGCAATGTGAGCCAGGGGCAACGCCAGCTGCTTACCATCGCCCGCGCCATTTTGGCCGATCGTCGCATGCTCATCCTGGACGAGGCGACGTCCTCGGTCGACACGCGTACTGAAGAGCGTATCCAGCGAGCTATGGACAACCTGATGGAAGGCAGGACTTCGTTCGTCATCGCGCATCGGCTATCCACCATCCGCGATGCCGACCTCATTCTCGTCATCAACCAGGGGGACATCATCGAGCAAGGTACGCACGAAGAGCTGCTGGCGAAAGGCGGGTTCTACGCGAATTTGTACAATGCGCAGTTCGCCAAAGGAGGCGAAGCGCTCGAGGAGGCATAGCCTCGCGCCCCGGCGCTTGCGCTTGCATGCTGCGGTATAATGGGCGCTGTTTTTTGACCGACCTTGAAGGAAGCTTCGTGACCGACAGAGAGATCGAGAATTCGCATATGCCGTCTGCCGACGGGGGTAAAGCGCCTGTCGAGCTTGTCGTGTTCGACTTCGATGGCACCAGCATCAACGGCAACTCGCCGGTCATCCTCGTTCGCCGGCTGGTACGCCAGCGGCGACTCAAGGTGTCGGTCATCGCGCGCATCGCTCTGTGGGGTGCTGCTTACAAACTGCGTCTGCCGCAGAGCGAATCTTGGGTGCGCGGCCTCGTGTTCCGTGCGTACGCAGGCATGCCGAAGCGCGAAGTGGACGAACGCCTGCGGAAGTTCTACGACGAGGCGATCGCAGGCAGGTTCCGCGACCAGGCCGACGCGACCATGCGGTCCCACCGTGCGCAAGGCCGCGTCGTGCTGGTCGTCTCTGCCACGTTCGAGCCTATCGTGGAGCGTGCACAAGAGCACCATCCGTTCGACTTCCAGATTTCGACCCGTATGGAGGTCGACGAGGAAGGGAACTATACGTGCCGCGTGGCGGGCGAGCCGGTCGAAGGCGAAGAAAAGCCGCGTGCTATCGAGCGCTTTGCCAACGAGCGGTTCGGCGAAGGCAATTGGACGATCGCGTATGCGTACGGGGACCATCATTCCGACCGCCCCATGCTCGGTATGGCGAAAACGGCAGTGGCCGTGAATCCCGACCGGCCGCTCAAACGCACTGCGCGTCGCGAAGGGTGGCAGATTGTAGACTGGGAGTAACGCTCCCACGTCTTTTCAAATTGTCGCGAGTCCGTGACAATTCTCTCGTTTTTGCAGCATTTTCGCCCTCTCAGCGTGCGAGGGGCTTGAAACCTTTACTAGAATAGTGTCAAAAAGAAGCAAAGCACCGAAGAGGAGGTGGGCGCATGATCGACGGAAACGCGGAATCTCAAGGCTCACCAAGCCAGAGCAACGACGTGAACAACGATGCGGTCAAACGTTATCTGAAGCTTGCCGAGGACGCTGTCGCGCAAGGCGACAGCGTGCTGGGCATGCATTTGTACCTGACGGCGTTCGAGCAAGCGGTCAAAGGCTCGCTCGTTCCTGACGAGAAGGCGCTTTCCGGACTCCGGTCCGCATGGGACCTTGCGTGCCGCTCGAAAGAGCGGTCGATGGCCGAATACATTTTTGAGCGCATGGAGCCGTACATGGACGCTGAAGAGTCCATGCGCTGTGCTGAGGTCCTGCAGCGCTTGGCGCTCGACAAGCTGGAAGAATTCGGGCTCTCCCGCGAGGACATCGAAGATATGGCGGAGATGATCTCCGACGATTTTCTCGGTCTTGCCGAGACGGGCGGCCCTGCCGTGCAGGTTGCCAACGTCTCGAAGACCCCTGGCGTCTTTGCGACGTCGTCCCTGTTCTCGCTTCCGAAGCCCGCAGTGCCGCGCCTGCAGGATGGCAAGGCCGCGAAAGGGGGCGATCCTTCGCAGAAAGGCGAGCTTTCCGAACAGGAGGAGCGCCAGCGCGTCACCTACGACGACCTGCATGGCTTCCAAGGGGCCATCGCCGCTATGCGCGCGTTCGGCATCGGCATGCAGAAGGATGCTCGTTACCAGGAATTCGTGAAGATGCTCAATGAGCGCCACGGCATCGACCGGGTGTCCGCGAGCAGCACGTACCTGTTCACGTGCACTGCGCGGGAGGACGCGAACCACTTCATGGAAGCGACCATGGGAGAGCTGGGGCTGCCCGCCATCCGCATGAGCATGGAGGAAGGACCGCAGGGCATGCCGGTCTTGTGCGTTATGGCGTCCGCCGACCAGCATCCGCATTGGGGATGGGGCAGGCGTCCTTTCGAGACGCCTGGCGTGCTGCTGCTCGAGAACATCGACTTGTGGGCATCCCCGTTCCCTGAGGACGAGGAAGAGGACGGGTTCACGCTGCAGAATCTTTCCCGCGGGGCACGGGAGGCGATCAACGCCATTCGCCTGGCGGCGGACAATCCCGACGTCCATGTCATGGCGACTGCCGCACGGGAAGAAGACGTCCCGGACTTTTTCTACGATCTGCTCGAGCCCATCCAGCCCATTCCGATCGACCTGCCCACGATGCAGGAGCGTATCGACATTTGGGCGGACATAGAGCGGAACCATCCGTCTGTCCGAGGCCTCGACATGGTCGAGCTTGTGCGGCTTTCCGCCAACATGGCGCGCTATGACATTTACATGGCAGCGCAGGAAGCGCTCGAGGAGGCTTACAAATCGAGCTTGGTGCGCGGCGTCTACGTGCCAGTGTCGCGCGATAACATGTTCGACAAGCTGGCTGCCTACCAGCCGCTCGAATCTCCCGAGTACCGCCAGCTCGAAGAGGCGGTGGTTCAGGGGTTCCGCGGCGATCTTGATCGTATGGACGACCTGCTGAAGGGTGGAAGGTAACCATGGAAGTATCCCGTCGCTGCGACTACGCATGCCGCATTCTCCGTGCCGCGAGCAAGCGCACGGAAGGCTACGTTTCTATCGCGGAGATCTCGGAGGAAGAGAGCATCCCGTATGCGTTCGCGCGCAGCATCCAACACGACCTCACTTCGGCAGGCTTCATTTCGACAGCGCGCGGGGCGCGCGGCGGACTGGCGCTGAAGTGCAATCTTGACGAGGTGACGCTGCTCGACCTCGTTCAGGCACTGCAAGGTCCGGCGAGCATTTCGCAGTGCGCGAACGACCCGTCCATCTGCGCGTTGCAGCCTTCGTGCGTGTTCAACCGCGTGTGGCAGGGTGCCGACCGCATCCTGTTCGCGTACTTCTCGTCCATCACGCTGGGAAGCCTGTTCGAAAAGGGCGGTGAGCTTCCTATCGTCAAACAGGCGATGGAACTGGACATCTCCGGCATTGGCGGTTTTATGGGCGTTTTGGCAGAAGAGCGCGCGAACGCAAGCGGCGGAGCTGCGTGCGAAGCATGCGGTTCGGGGCTTCTCGGCTCTCTGCTGTCCGAGCCTGGCCCCTGCGAATCGTGCACTCCGGCAAAGGGCGCGCGTGCTGAGTAGCGCCCCTGCAGAAGAAGGCGGACTTTCTGCCAAGCGGCTGGAAACGTTCGTGGCAGACGTCTGGGAGCAGGGAAAGCTGCATTACCGCAGTCTTCCGTGGCGGCATATCGACGATCCTTACGGTGTGCTGGTCTCGGAGGTAATGCTTCAGCAAACCCAAGTTGCGCGCGTGCTCAAGCACTGGGATGCCTGGATGCGCCTGTTCCCGACGGTCGACGCGCTGGCAGCTGCCGATACCGCTACCGTGCTCGAGCAATGGCAGGGGCTCGGCTACAACCGTCGCGCGCTTGCGCTCAAGCGCGCATGCGAAGCGTGCGCTTCTGAATATGGCGGGGTCCTGCCGCGCGAAGAGAAAGATCTGCTCGCTTTGCCGGGCGTCGGCCCGGCAACGTGTGCGGGCGTGCGCGCTTTCGCGTACGACGAGCCGTCGGTCTATGTGGAAACGAACGTGAGGACGGTCTTTATCCACGAGCTTTTTCCGGGGTGCGATTCCGTTTCGGACAAAGAACTGCGCCCGCTCGTTGCCCAGACTTGTCCGCAAGACCAGGTAAGGGACTGGTACTACGCTCTCTTGGACTGGGGCGCCCGCCTTAAGCAGACGACTGTGAACCCGTCGCGACGGAGTGCCCACTATGTTCGGCAGTCGGCATTCGAAGGGTCGCGCCGCCAAAAGCGCGCGGAGGCTTTGCGCTATGTGCTGGCGCATCCGGGTGCGCGCTTTGCCGATATTGCGCTCTGCCTCGATGAAGCAGAGCGCGCTGCGGGACGCGGCGGCGTGGACGAGGGGCTTGTGGCAGGCATCGTGGCAGACCTTGTCGCGGAAGGCTTCTTCCGCGAAGAAGGCGGCGTTTACTTGCCTTAATCCCCGTTTCGTGCCGACAATGGAGTCACGGAAGCTGCGGAAAAGACGCGGTGATAATGCCGTGCTTTGTCCGCCCGGTTTTTCGCTGTGGTAAGATACGTGCATTCCGTGAGGGAGTAGTCGGCGCAAAGCGCGGTCAGTCAACATACTGTGGAGATATCCGCTGGCTGGCCTTAATTGGCAAGACTTACGGCGTTCGCATTCGTGCGTGCGCCGTCGCATATGCCGGTGCACGCAAGGCGGCACCGGCTTTTTCATGCCCGGCCGCCCGGCGACGGCAAAGGGGGAGTAATGGGTTTCGTAGAGGTGTTCCTCATAGGCGTGGGCCTGTCCATGGACGCGTTCGCGGTGGCGGTCTGCAAAGGGCTGTGCATGAAGCGGCTCGATGTGCGGCAGGCGTTGGCGATCGCGCTGTTTTTCGGCGGATTTCAGGCGCTCATGCCGCTTGTCGGGTGGGTTCTTGGCAGGCAGTTCGAGGCGTACATTACAGCGGTCGACCACTGGATCGCGTTCGTGCTCTTGGCGATCATCGGCGGCAAGATGCTCTGGGAAGCGTTTCATGGGGACGAGGAGGATGCCGCCTGTCCAGCGGAAGGCTTTCGGCTTGACCTGAAAGAGCTCACCATGCTTGCAGTCGCGACAAGCATCGACGCGCTGGCGGTCGGTATCACGTTCGCTTTCTTGCAAGTGGACATTGCGCCTTCTGTGGCGACCATCGGCGTGACCACGTTCGTCCTTTCCGCCATCGGCGTGGCGGCAGGCCATTTCTTCGGCGCTCGCTTCGAGAAACCTGCCAGCATCGTCGGCGGCGTCGTTTTAATCCTGATCGGCTGCAAGATTCTGCTCGAGCATCTCGGGATTATCGCGTTGTAGGCGGCGCGTACGCGCTGTGTTCGCTTGCGGAGGCGGACGCGTCCAAAGGAAGGCGGCAAAACCGGAAAAGGGACAGGGCAGGATTATTTCGCGCACGGTTCCGCACAAGCAAAACGCCCCCTGTGGGGGCGTTTGAGCGAGCTTGAGATCGTTTGTGTGCAGTAGGCCTGCCATCCCTCTCGGGCAGCCTACTCCTCGTCAGAGTCGTCCAGGACGGGATAGGTGCCGAGGACTTTGACCTCGCGCAGTTTCATGCGCAGGCAGTTAAGCGCCGTTTGGACGGCGGGCTCGTCGGCGGAGCCTTCGAAGTCCACGAAGAACATGTAGTTTCCCAGCTGCTGCTTGGTGGGGCGGGACTGCAGGCGCGTCATGCTGATGCCTGCGTAGGCGAGCTCCGAGAGCACCATGAGGAGGGCGCCTGCCTTGTCTTCTTTCAGGAAGAGCGCAAGCGACGTCTTGCAGCGTTTCCCTTCGAGCACGGGCGGATGGCCCTGACGTCCAATCAGCACGAAGGCCGTCTGGTTGCCGAAATGGTCCTCAACGTCCGCTTCCGCAACCTTCGCTCCGTGGATTTCAGCCGCATAGGAGTTCGCAATGCCTGCAATGTGCTTGTTCTCAGCCGCAAGACGGGCCGACTCGGCAGTCGAGGACGTAGTGATGGTCTTGACGTTCGGGAGGCGGCTTGCCAGGTAGCGACGGCACTGGGCAAGCCCTTGCGGGTGCGAGGCCACGGTGGTGACGTCGGACAGCTCTGCGTCCGGATGGACGAGCAGGCAATGGTGGATGGACAGCACCGTCTGCCCGAGGATAGTTGCGGGACTCGAGAAGGCGAAGTTGTCCAGGGTCGAGGTGACCGAGCCTTCGAGCGAGTTCTCTATCGGCACGACGCCGAACTCGCAGCGCCCGCGGTCGACGGCGTCGAAGATTTCGTTAAAGGAGGGGCATTCCAGGTACTCGGGATCTTCGAGCCCGAGGTGCGCGGCAAAGACGTGCGCTGCCTCGTCGGAGTACGTGCCGATAGGGCCAAGAAATGCTATCTGGTTCTTCTTCGCCATAGAGGTCCTTTCATGGAAGCCTGCAACACATAAAACGTCATGATACGACGAACGGGGAAGCAGGAAAAGAAAACGGCACGAAAAGGAGCGAGCGGGCACAGAGCACCAAGGCAAACACCTTCCGTCCGCACGTAAAAAGAGGCATTTTACGGAATGTTACTTCGCAAGAATCATATAAAAAACGTCTTACAATTGTAATACAAAGTAGAATTTTATCTTCGAATTGTGAAGACGCTCGGCTTTTCACGCGTTTTTTTGCACGGGCGGAAGCGACCGCCGCAATGGTTCGGGTCCTGAACAACATCATGAAATTTTGGCGTAATCAAGGGCTGTTTTATGCAAAGCGATGCATGCCCTCACCCTTAAGTGGCGAGGAAGCAGTACGCTCTTTCCGTCGAGGGGGCGTAATTCACCTTATTTTAGGAAAATACCCTCTTTCGGAGGATAGGCATCATACGGAGAGCCTGATAATGTGCGTAACGCTGGTGTAATAGCACAATGGGGAGGCGGGTTGACGGGCGTCCACATATGGAGCGACCCTGGATTCTCCGGTTCACGCGCGAGGTCAATTGCGCTAGAATTCCAGCTCGGTACGTATCCAATATTGCAAGACGAGAGCTCACAAGGAGGTGTGCACATGGAACATGAGGCCACCGCTAGCCAGTTGCAGGCAATGCTGGAGGCAAGGGGGGTATCCCGCCGCAGTTTCATGAAAATGTGCGGAGCCGTGGCAGTAGCCGCTGGCTTGTCCGAGCTTGCCGCCCCTCGCGTCGCCCAGGCACTCGAAGAGTCCGTGATCGGCGCGACGGAAGGCAATCTGTACCCTGTCATCTGGATCGAGGGCGCATCGTGCACCGGCTGCACTGAAGCGTTCGCTCAGATCGACGAGCCCGATCCGGCGACGGTCGTTCTGGAAATGATCTCCCTGAACTACTCCGAGACCCTTTCTGCGGCAGCAGGCTGGTCGATGGAGGAAGCCAAGGAGCAGACCATCGAGGCGGGCAACTATCTGCTGGTCTACGAGGGCGCGGTGCTGGAAGGCTGGAACGGCCAAGCGCTGCGCGTTGCCGACAAGCCTGGCATCGACCACCTGATCGAAGCCGCGGAGAACGCCAACGCTGTCGTCGCGCTGGGCTCTTGCGCGGTCAACGGCGGTTGGATGGGCGCCCACCCGAACCCCGCCGGCGCCATCGGCGTGCAGAAGTGCCTGGAGGATGCCGGCATCAGCACGCCGGTCATCAACGTTCCGGGCTGCCCGGCGAACCCCGAGTGGCTTGTCGCCCTGCTCGTCGACGTCGTGCTGCTGCAGCTGAGCCCGGCGGACATTCCGCTGACGCGCGAGAACAAGCCTGAGCTGATTTTCGGCCAGACCATCCATGACAACTGCCAGCGCCGCGGTCATTTCGAGAACGGCGAGTTCGTCTACCAGTTCGGCTCCGAAGAGGAGAAGAAGGGCTATTGCCTGTATCCGGTCGGTTGCCGTGGACCGCAGACATACGCGAACTGCGGCATCGTGCGCTACAACCATCGCCGTTCCTGGTGCGTCGAGTCCGGCGCTCCGTGCATCGGCTGCTGTGAGGCCGCACCGATGGATCCGGGCCACAACTGGGTCGAAGTGAACACCCCGTTCTTCAAGCGCCACCGCGACCTGCGCATTGGCGACTGGATGGTCCAGCCGGGCACCATCGCCCTGACCATCACCGGCGTTCTTGCCGCTGCACTTGTCGTTCACGGCTTCGGCATGAAGATGGCCGGCCGTGCACCCAAGGGCGCGGAGTTCGAGAAGATCCGCAAGTGGGACGCTAAGCATCCCGACCGCTCCATTGGCCAGTACGACCAGGAGGTCTGGGATGAAGTCAACAACGACACCAAGAAGGGAGGCCAGGCGTAAATGACCCGTTCTGTCATCGATCCGATCACCCGTATCGAAGGCCATCTCCGTGTCGAGATGGAAGTCGAGAACGGCAAGGTGAGCGACGCGTGGGTTTCCGGCGGCTGCTTCCGTGGCATGGAGCTGGTCGTCGAGGACCGCACTCCTGAGGACGCCGCCCAGATCGTGCAGCGTATCTGCGGCGTGTGCCCGGTCTCGCATGCCCATGCTTCCGCCATTGCGGGCGAGAAGGCCTACGGCATCACCATCCCGAACAACGCGCGTATCCTGCGCAACCTGGTCGAGGGCGCCCAGTTCCTGCACAGCCACATCCTGTGGTTCTACAACCTGTGCGCGCTTGACTATGTGAACCCCCTGAACGCCCTGACTGCCGACGTGGCGAACGCTTACGACCTCGCCCAGGCCGCAGGCACGTCCATGAATTCGGACCTCGGTGCGCTCAAGGAGCGCTTGGCCACGTTCGCGGCGAACAAGCAGCTGTCCATCTTCTCGGGCAACTGGTTTGACGCCGACGGGGGCGAGGCTTACAAACTCCCGCCGGAGCTCGACCTTATCTGCACGGCGCATTACCTGGAGGCTCTCACCATGCAGGCGAAGGCTTCCGAGGTGGCAGGCCTGATCGGCGGCAAGATGCCGCACATCATGACGAGCACCGTGGGCGGCACCATGTTCGTGCCGACCGAGGAAAAGCTCGACGACCTGAAGTCGCTCGTCGACGAGATTTACAACTGGGTCTCCACGACGATGCTGCCGGACACGCTCGCTATCGCGAACTATTACATGGACGCCTTCAACTGGGGCGGCGGTTGCGGTCGCTACATCGCGTGGGGCGTTTTCGACGATCCGAGCTTCGAGATGCCGAACCGCTACCTGCCCTCTGGTGTCCTGGACGAGAACCTCAACCTTTCCGAGGTGGAGGAGTCCAAGATCACGGAGTACGTCGGCCGTTCCTGGTACAAGGGTTCCGACACGTACCAGTCCCCGTACTTTGTCACCGAGCCGGAGTACACCGAGTACGACGTCAACGACCGCTATACGTGGGTTAAGGCCCCTGCGTACGACGGCAAGCCCATGGAGGCAGGCTCCTTCTCCCGTCTGCTCGTGGCGTACCGTCGCGGTGTGGACTTTGTCGTCGACCAGATCGACGGCCTGCTCGAGACGCTGGGCGTCCCGGGCAACCTGGGTATCCTGCAGTCCACGCTGGGCCGTACCGGCGCCCGCCAGATCGAGACGCTCTATGTGGCGCAGCTCATGAAGGACTGGGTCGCCGAGCTCATGGAGGCTCTGAAGAGCGGCGACTCCGAATACTTCCGTCCTGCAGAAACGATCACGGGCGCAGGCACGGGCTTCTGGGAGGCTCCGCGCGGCGCGCTTTACCATAGCGAAAACGTCAAGGACGGCAAGATCCAGGGCTACCAGATCATCATCCCGTCCACGTGGAACCTTGCCCCGCATGCCGAGGACGGCAGCTACGGTCCGCTGGAGCAGGCGCTTATCGGCGTGCCGGTGGAAGATGTCGAAAAGCCCATCAACGCGCTGCGCACTGTCCACAGCTTCGACCCGTGCACCGCATGCGCCGTGCACGTGACCGAGCCGGCGACGGGCAAGCATTTCGAGACCGTCACGAGCCCGTGGGGGGTGAAGTAAATGGCGCATTTGGCACACTATCGTGAAGCCCACCCGATGCCCTTCGTCGTCACGCACTGGATTAACCTGGTCGCGATGATTCTGCTGATCGTCACGGGCTTCAGCATCCACTTCCCGTTCTGGCCTGAGTTCATGGGCATCGCCCGCGGCGTGCATGTGTTCTGCGGCTTCGTTCTGTTCGTCAACTGCATCGTCCGCGTGATCATGGCCTTCTTTGTGAAGTCCTCCCCGACGGGCGGCACGCGCAAGCAGGTCACGGACTTCAAGACTTGGCTGCCCCAGGCGGACAACCGCCATCAGGGCCTGCAGTGGATCAAGTACTACCTGTTCCTGAAGAAGGACCATCCGCTGAGCGCCAAGCTGGGTGTCCCGCAGAAGATTTCCTACCTGTGCATTCCGGTGCTCATCATCGTGATGTTCTACACCGGTCTGTGCCTGTGGGCTCCCACGATGAACATGGGCTTCTTCGTCGCTGGCACCGACCTGGTGGGCGGCTTGATGTCGATGCGCATCATCCACTATTTCATGATGTACATCTTCATCTGCTTCATGTTCATCCACATCTATCTGGCGAACATCGAAGGCTTTGCACCGACCAAGCTCATGTTCTTCCATCAGGAGCATGGCGGCCTGGTCTACGATCCCGATCGTCACGTTATCGTGGGCGAGGACAAGATGGAGCACTAGGCTCTCGCCTCTTATGCAAAAGACAGCTCGCGCGCTGTGCGCGGGTTTCGAGGGAAAGCGGCCTTTCGGGCCGCTTTCCTGTTATATCGCGGTACAATGCCATGCATGGCTGAACTGACTGATGCACAGATCAAGGCGGAGGAAGAGTTCCTTCGCGGTATGCCGCCGATCAATATCGGCGCGTTTTTGTTGCCGCCCATTTGGGGTCCGGCGCACGGTATGTGGGCGACCATCGTCTACTATCCGATCTGGCTGTTCGCGGACAATATGTTCTACGCGGCGTATGCGGAGCGCACCCCGTTCTCTATCGGGATAGCGGTCGTGGTGTTCGTGACCTTGCTGGCCATCACGCTTGCGTTCGCGCGCATTTCCCAGCCGCTTGCAGCGCATCGAGCGGTGGCGCGCGGCATCTCGAAAGAGGCGTACCTTAAACGCGAACGCGTATGGGCGGCCGCGTGCGCGGTGGTGGGAGTGGTCGCGATTGCGGCAGCAACGTACTACAACCTTGCCATCAGGCCAACTCTGGGCGCGTAGTTTCGGCTGCTTGCAATGTGCTGGCAAAGGCGCCGGATGGCGAAAGTGCTCCGGAAATCACCTGTTGTCGCGGCCGTTCTTCGCCGAATGCGATAAGGCCAAGCAGCGAGCATTGAACGAGAAAGGGCCATCCATGGGTTCCGAAAATGCACGTGGAGAAAACGAGCGCATAGCCGTCTTGTGCGTGGGCAATCGGCTCATGCTGGATGACGGGCTCGGTCCTGCCGTCTACGATGCGGTGCAGGAAGACTACGACCTTCCCGACAACGTCGACTTGTACGATCTCGGCTGCCTCACGCTCGACATGCTGAATGCCGTGCGGGATTACGATTTGATTATCACGGTCGACGCGGTGGACGGTACCGATGCTGCACCGGGCACGGTCTTTCGCTACGCGCCCGACGATATGGCGCGCCGCCCTGCGGGGGCGCAGTCGTTGCACGATTTGCGCTTAGTCGACCTGTTCGATGCTGCATTGTTGCTCGATTACCAGGCCGATGGCGTCTGCCTTGGTATGCAGGTCGAAAATCCGAGCCCGGCCGAGGTCGCAGTGGGCCTGACCCCAGCGGTCTATGATGCGCTGCCGCTTCTCGTGGAGACGCTTCTTGCAGAGCTCGTTCGTCGGGGCGTCGAGGTCCGTCGCAAGGACGGAACCCTGGTGACGGGGGAGCGTGCCTAGGCTATGGGAGCCTTTTCCGACGAAGTGTTTGAAATCGTGCAGAAGATTCCGCGCGGCAAGGTGTCCACGTACGGGCAGGTTGCGCGGCTCATGGGCAGACCGCGCAGTGCGCGCTATGTCGGGTGGGCATTGCGCGGTAATGCCCACCCGGTCACGGTGCCGTGCCATCGCGTCGTATTCAAGGACGGGCGCCTGGCGGAAGGCTATGCGTTCGGCGGAGAGGGCGTCCAGCGCGAGTTGCTTCAAAGCGAAGGCGTGGTGTTCCTCGACGAGGACCATGTGGACATGGACGCCTGTCTGTGGAAACCGCAAGAAGACGGGCCGCCGCATGAT
>DVGB01000028.1 GCA_018712955.1 Candidatus Aveggerthella stercoripullorum | reverse complement strand
ATTGTTGCTGACGGTCACTGTGGGTGTGCCGGAGCCGGAAGCACCGGAGCCAAACTGAAACCAGATATTAGCATTAACACTGGCGGTCAGACTGCCGCCGTTCACAGTCAGCGATACATCCGAGCCATCTTTGGCCTGCACTAAAACACCATTTTTGAAAGCGACACCAGATGATGCAGTGACCTCGGCATTCTCGACACACAGGGCAGCATTCTTGCTGTTGCTCTGAACCCAGATGCCGGTCTGACTGGCGCTGGCATTCAGACTGCCGTCGCCCGTGATGGTCAGGGTGGCGCCGCCAGTAGAATTGGCCAACACATTGATCCCCTTGCCGACCTCTGCGATTGTATTGGCGCCCTCCAATGTGATGGTCAATTTTGCCTCGCCGTTCTGATTGAGCACGCCGATGGCTGCGCCAGCGATAAGAGTGCTGGTATCCATAGACACGCTCTTTTTAATTGTGGCGTTGTGCAGTGTCAGGATATTGTCTTCTGCGTCATAATGGATATAGTTGTTTGACTCTGTCACACTTGTTACGGATGTGAGAGTCTTCCCATCTTCACTGGTCGTCCAGTAGCCGGTGCTTGAAATCAGCACACCGCCGACATAAAGCACCTGGTTCACCGGCGGCGCGGCCGCCAACGCCGTGGCGGGCAGCAGGCTCAGGCAGAGCGCCATGACGCAGAGCAGGCTTAAAAATCGTTTTTTCATGTCACAGTTCCTCCTTGGCTCTAACAGGGATTAAGGCGGCGATAGCCGCAAACGCCAGCACCGTACCGGCGGCCAGGAAAATGGTGCGACGCTGTTTCTGCCGGTTGATTTCTTGAACGCGCCGATTGACAGCGGCGACCCTTTCTTCCGTGGTTCTCATATTCCGCCTCCCATCTCCAAATTCCGAATGGTCAGCGCCCCGTCGGGGCCAGTGGTATAGCGGCTGTCCAGTTCTGACAGTTCCGCCAACAGCTCCGCAGCGAGCCGGGCCGTACAGCCCCGGGCCACCTGCTCCTGGGGCACTCCCTCCCCCTGGACGGACAGGCGCTGGTCATAGATGTTGTTATCAAATATGACCCCATCCGCGTGGGCGGTGATGGGGTGAGCCCTTCCGGCGGGGTCCCGGAGGATCAGGTTTCCCAGGGAGACACAGTTCCGCACCAGGATCGAGGCGTCCAGGGGCTTATTGTAGATCTCACCCACAATGCCGCCGCAGGAACCGCCGGGACTGTTGGGGGACTGGATCACATCCCCCAGGGTCAGGCAGCAGTCCACGACAGTGAGGGGGTCCGGCCCCTGATGATCCATAGAGATCCATCCGGCAATGCCGCCGGCCGCTTTGCAGCCGCCGCACACACGGTGCCGTATGCACCGTATGTCCCGGTCACGTACCAGACGATATCCCCGCCAACGACGATCGGCTGGCAGTCCGACAGCGCGCCCGTCTCCGTCCGCATTCTGCCGATCGTCTTGCCGTCGCCGTCCACGAAAACGTACGAGAAGCGACCGGTCGGATAGAAGGACTGGTCCGCGGCCTGGCGCTCGTAGACCTCCCACGCCACCAGGAACCGGTCTTCGTCCACCTTGACGATGACCGGCGTCGACGCCATCGTCAGGCTGTCAGTCCCGTACGACGTGAGCTCGACGAGCCGACTCGACCCAAGGCCGGAGGGAGTGACGCTGAGCCAGACGTTGCGCGCGAAGGAGCTGAAGTCGCTTGAGCTCGTCACCGCATCCTGATCGACCGAGTTCCCGACACCGAGCAGCGTGTTCGACGCCTCGGACGACGTGAAGCCGCCCACCGAGACGCCAGTCCAGTTGTCGCCCGTCTTCCCCCAGATATCGAGCACGTTGACGTACCCGCCGTTCAAGCGCTTGAGCACAACGGAGCGCGGGTAGGCGTCGCCGTGGTCGAGAGCGTACACGCTCCCGTCAAGCGTTGTGACGAACTGGTTGAACGAATGGCTCACGTAGCCAAGAGGAGAACTGACGTTCCAGACGTCCGTCTCCCAATCGTCAAGGCTCAGATCCGCCTCGTTGATGATGAAGGTCATGTTTGCCTGGTGATGAAGGCCGTCCGACGATTCGTACATCTCGTGCGCTGTCCTGATGTAGAGCTTCCCGCCGACCTCGGTCATCCGCAGCGACCCTGCGTCGAAGGGGATATAAGTGTTGATACCCGCCAGTTCCAAGCCGTCCTGGTACGCCCAGTCTTTCGAGTACTTCGTGATGCGCACGACCGGCAGCTCGTCGTCTTCGCTCGGATTGCTCTGGCCCGTGACGACGAAGTTCGCCGTCGACCCTGAGAAGAAACCGCCCCACAGGACACTGGCGGCACCGGTCGGACGGTACGTCGACGCGTCGACGGTGCGGGATGCCACCACGTTCCGTTCGGCGTCGTAGTCCTCCACGACCAGCCTACCGTCCGCGTATTCCACACGCTGGAGGCCACCGGACACTTCGTGCAGGTAGCTTGTCACCGGCTCTGCCCAGCGATCCCAGCCGAGGCTGTAGTCCTGGGCTCCGACGTTGCTCGACGATAGCGGCGCGATCGCGCGGACGTCGGCCGCGACGCCGCCTTCCACGCCCGACGCCGCAGCGTCCGGCGCGCCCCATGCGGGTGCAGGCGAAAGCCCTGCCGTCATGATTCCCGCGAGCATGCACGCCATGACAAAGCGCGCACCTTTCTTGAGGACGGACAACGTTTCCATGGCTTCCCCTTTCGTCGCGTGCGGAAGGCACCGCGTGCGCCGTACGGCGACATTGCCGCTGTTCAGCGCAACGTTCCGAAACCTTGTTCCAACCTCGATTGTACGACGGCAGCGACTACACCGGGATGAATGTCGCCGAACGATTCCCCCACTCGCCGAAAGCGGCAGGTGGACATGAAAAAGGGCATTGGCTGGACTAAGTCCGCCAATGCCCTTTTGAACGCCCAGATGGCATGCCAGACGCCGCCGCAGCGACAGCCCGTTTCGCCGTTCGGAGAACGGCGAAGCTTTAAACGCGCTTGATGAAGCGGCCGTCGCGGGAGTCGACCTGCACGATTTCGCCCTGGTTCATATAGAGCGGAACCTGAATGACCGCGCCCGTCTCAAGCGTGGCCGGCTTCGTGCCGCCCTGAACGGTGTCGCCCTTGAAGCCCGGATCGGTCTGGACGATCTCCAGCTCCACGAACATCTGCGGCTCGATGCTAATCAGCTCTTCGTCAGCATAGAGCAGGGAAGCCTCGTCGTTCTCCTTCAGCCACTTGGCGTTGTCGCCCACCACGTCGGCAGGAATGCCAATCTGCTCGTAGGTGTTGTTGTCCATGAAGTAGTAGTCAGCACCATCGTTGTAGAGATACTGCATCTTCTTCGTCTCCAGGCGCACCTGGTCGAACTTCGTGCCAGCGTTGAAAGTGTAGTCGACCACGCGGCCGGTCTTGATGTCGCGCAGCTTGGTGCGCACGAACGCGCCGCCCTTGCCCGGCTTGACGTGCTGGAATTCCACGATGGTGCACATCTTGCCGTTGTTCATGATGCACATGCCGTTCTTGAAGTCCGCAGTAGAGATAGCCACAGAAATCCTCCTTGCCAAACAGCGGACGCACCTGCGCGGAAAGGGGCTCGGCGCCTTCCGCGACGCTGCTGCCTTGCGTCCGCCCTTGCCTTGATACCGAAAAACAAACCGCTAGATTATAACGGCCTCATGCGTTGATTTCGTGAAGACTTCGAATCCTTCTTCGGTAACCACGCCGAAATCCTCCAAGCGCATGCCGAATTCGCCCGGCAGGTAGATGCCCGGCTCGACGGTGACCACGTTGCCCGGCGCAAGCAGCCTGCCATTGCGCGGCGAGAGCACCGGCTCTTCATGGATGTCCATGCCGACACCATGCCCGAGACCGTGCCCCATACATCCGCCAAAGCCACCTTCCTCCAGGATGTCTTCAGCAAGCTGATGCATTTCAGCACCCGTGACGCCTGGACGAAGAGCGGCCTCTACTGCCTCGTTCGCTGCGCGCAACGCTTCCCATGCGCGCAGCATTTTGCCTTCGGGCGTGCCCAGGAAGACCGTGCGCGTCATGTCCGAACAGTAGCCGCGCGCTTTCGCGCCGAAGTCGAGCACGACGCACTGTCCTGCCTCGAGCACGGTGTCGCCCGGGATGGCGTGCGGGCTCGCACCGTTGGCGCCCGTGGCAACGATGGAAGAGAACGCCAGGTCGTCCGCACCATGGCGGCGCATGAAATCTTCAAGCTCAATCTGCACGGCGCGTTCCGTCATGCCCGGGCGCATGAACGCAACGATATGGGCGAACGCGGCATCGGTAATCGCCTGCGCCGCCTTCATGCGCTCGACTTCGGCCGCGTCCTTCACCGCGCGCAAGCCGAAGACGAAACCGCTCGTCTCGCGCATCTCAGCCCGTAAGGGCGCGACGAAGGCGCCGTCCGCACCGTCTTTCGGCGCGCCCTCTCCTGCCGCGAACGCGCATTCAAGTCGACGGAACTCGGCAAGCGTCATGTCGTCCTCGATGCCGAGCACGAAGCGTCGTGGTTCCGCGGAGAGGCCGTCTGCAGCATCGCGCACGATCTCGGCCGCCACATCAGCATGGGCACGGCGTGCGGCGTCCACCTCGATGACCGTATTCCGGGCTGCCGCTTCGCATGCGAGCGTATAACGCGAGTCCGTGTGGAGCACCGCGCGCCCTGGGGTGACGATGAGCGCATGCGCCGCCTCGTCGTCGAACACCCCGTCGAACGCCGTCAGCCACGCGATGTTCGAAGTGCCACGCACGTAGAATGCGTCGATCCCCGCTTCCGCGCACGCCGCGCGCAATCGCGCAATGCGCGCACTGGACGCCGATTCTGCCGCCTTGGCCATGTTCGCCCTCCTTTAGTTCGAAGAATGGAAGCGTGCGTCCGCCGCGCTATGCGCGCTTTGAGGCCATCCATGCCTCCAGCTGTTCGAGCACCGCCCCATCGTCCGGCGTTTCGACCGACCAATCGCCCGCATCGCGCACGAGCACGTAGCGCAGTTTGCCGCCGCGCACCTTTTTGTCACCCTTCATGCAGTCGAGCACTTCCTGCGGCGATGCTGCAAAATCCAGCGGCTGCAGACCGAGCACGTCGAGCAGTTCGTCCTGTGCCTGCGCGAACTCTTCGGAAGCTCCCGCGTACGCCACCGCAAGACGGGCGGCGAACCGCATGCCTTCGGCGACTGCATGCCCGTGAGAATAGACGCCATAGCCTGCGATCTTTTCCACCGCATGGCCGTACGTGTGCCCATAGTTCAAGCATTCGCGCACGCCGGCGCTCTCATGCTCGTCGCGCGCGACAACGTCCGCCTTGAACGTCACACAGCGCGCGATCGCCTCTTGCACCACCGCGGCGTCGCGCGCCGCCATGGCTTCGGCATGCTCCATGAGCCAGAAGAAGAAATCGTCCCCTTCGATGGCGGCGGACTTTGCGACCTCGCCACACCCGCACGCCCATTCGCGCGCGTCAAGCGTATCGAGCGTGTCCGTGGACGCGCACACGTAGAGCGGCTGGCAGAACGTGCCGACAAGATTTTTGCCCGCATCAAGGTTGATGCCCGTTTTGCCGCCCACAGACGAGTCCACCATAGACAGGAGCGTCGTAGGGACTTGGACGAACGGCACACCGCGCATGTACGTAGACGCGACAAACCCGGCGAGATCGCCGACCACGCCGCCGCCGAGCGCGACCACGAGCGCGTCCCGACCCAGCTTCGCATCGGCCATGGCATGCCACAGCTCGCCGGCGCACGCAACGGACTTTGACTCCTCCCCCGCCGGAATGGTAACCGCCGTCGTACGGAATCCAGCATTTTTGAGCGACCGACGAACCGCCTCAAGGTATCGTGGCCCCACGTTCGAATCAGTGAGCACGAACGCCGCTGGCGCAGAGCTTATCGCGCGCAGCTTCGTGCCCAGGCCTTCCAGCTGGCCGTTGCCTATGCGCACGTCGTAGGGCGCATGCCCCGGAATGTTCACGACGACTTTGATGGCCATGTTCGCCCTTTCTCGACCTTCTTCCACTCGTTTGCCTTGAGCGGGAATCTTTCACCTTGCAAGACGATAAGAAGCGGGAGTGCGTTTCTGCGCTCCTGTCCGAGGCTACCGCGTCGCCATGCGCGAGAGCACGCCCGCACGCTCAAGGATGTCGGCGACTTCGTCGGCTATCTCGGGAACCGTGCGCCCCATCGTGCTCACTTTTGCATCTGCCGCCGCCTCGTACTTCGGCATGCGCTCGACGATGGTGCGCCTCGCCGTGTCCAGATCCTTGAAGAGCGGTCGGGACACGGTATTTGGGATGCGCGCCGCCGCCTCATCGGCCGTGACCTCCAGGTACACCACGAAGCCTGCGTCGTGCATAATCCGGCAGTTTTCTTCGCGCAAAGGCGCCCCGCCTCCGCACCCGATCAGGCGAGGAACGCGCCCCGCCAGATCGCGCAGCACTTCGGTCTCCATACGACGGAATGCCTCTTCGCCCTCTTCGGCGAATATGTCGGCAATGACGCGGTCTTCGCGCAGTTCAAGATACTCGTCGGCGTCGACGGACATAAGCCCGCGCGTGACCGCAAGCTGC
>DVGB01000027.1 GCA_018712955.1 Candidatus Aveggerthella stercoripullorum | reverse complement strand
GCGCGACGGCGAGCAGTCGCCGGGCGCTTCCATGAACACCGAGGAAAAACTGGTGATCGCGCGCAAGCTGCTGCAGCTGAACGTCGACGTCATCGAAGCGGGCTTCCCGATCTCCAGTCCGGGCGACTTCGAGAGCGTCCGTCGTATCGCGGAGCTTGCGGGCGAGAACGCGACGGTCTGCGCGCTCACCCGCGCGGTGGAGAAGGATATCGATGCCGCCGCCGACGCGCTTCGCTATGCCAAGCGGCCGCGCATCCATACCGGCATCGGCGTGTCCAAAAGCCATATCTACGATAAGCTGCGCATTGACGAAGCCACTTGTATCGAGCGTGCCGTAAAGGCCGTCACGTATGCCCGCAACTTCTGCGAGGACGTCGAGTTCTACGCCGAGGATGCGGGGCGTTCCGACTACGAATTCCTGGCCCAGGTTGTCGAGGCCGTTATCAAGGCAGGGGCGACGGTCGTGAACATCCCGGACACGACCGGGTATTCGCTCCCGGACGAGTTCGGCCGTCGTATCAAGTTCCTGATGGACAACGTGGACGGCATCCATCGCGCAAAGATCTCCGTGCACTGCCACAACGACCTCGGCATGGCAACGGCGCTTTCGCTCGCGGGCGTGAAGAACGGCGCCCAACAGATCGAGTGCACCATCAACGGTCTCGGCGAGCGAGCGGGCAATACGGCGATGGAAGAGGTCGTCATGGGCATTCGCATGCACGGCGAGGACCTGGACGCCCACACGGACATCAACACGCGCGAGTTCACGCGCGCAAGTCGCCTGGTGTCTTCCATCACCGGCTTGAACGTCCAGGTGAACAAAGCTATCGTCGGCGCGAACGCGTTCGCCCACTCGTCCGGCATCCACCAGGACGGTGTGCTCAAAAAGCGGGACACCTACGAAATCATCGACCCGGCGGAGGTCGGCGCGGGCCAGAGCCAGATCGTGCTCACGGCGCGCAGCGGCCATGCCGCGCTGCGCCACCGTCTCGAGGAGCTCGGCTACGAGTTCGAAGGGGAGGAGCTCGACCGGCTCTACCATGACTTCCTGCACTTGGCGGATCGCAAGAAAGAGGTCTACGACGAAGACCTCGAGTCGCTCATCAACGAGCGCTCTCGCAACGACGAGAAGGCTGCCTACGTGCTCGAGGCCGTCCAGATCAGTTGCGGTTTCCCGCTCAAGCCGACCGCGACGGTCACGCTGCGCAATGCAGCAGACCAGGTCGTTACAGCATGCGACTACGGCACCGGCCCGATCGACGCGGTCTACAAGGCAGTGAACAAGATCGTCCAAGTGGACAACGACCTGGCGGAGTTCTCGGTCCAGGCTATCACGCGCGGCATCGACGCCGTTGGTGAGGTCACCATCCGCGTGACCGCTCCGGACGGCGAGATTTTCAGCGGTCGCGGCGCCGACGCCGACATCGTCGTTTCCTCCACGAAGGCATACGTCAACGCGCTCAACCGTCTGATCGCCACGAAGCAGGCGAACCGTTAGGGCACCGCTTGCTCTGTCCTGGCAGCGCATGCTTTCGACGCGTAGGAGACTCGTCCAGAAAGGGGAGGGGCGACGGGCAACAGTCCGTCGCCCCTTCTGCACTCCTTCGCATCGTTCAAAGGGCGTGCGAAAGCGCCTGCCAGGCCGACTTCGCGCGGCGATTCCATAAGTTCTTACTTCCCCTGCGCAGGCTGCTTGCTTTATAGTGGGAGCGTTCCCTCAAACACCCTTGAAACACACTCCGAGGAGCCCTATGTTCTGCATTTCCTGCGGTGCGAAGTTGCCTGACGACGCCCGCTTTTGCGCCGTGTGCGGCGCGAAGGTATACACGCCCGAACCTGAAGAGCGCCCTGAAGAGGGCGACGACGCTGACGCTGCCGAAGTCGCGCCTGACGGCGGAGCGTCCGGGTCGGAAGAAGCGCCCGAAGCCGACGGCGACACGGCGTCGGATGGCCAGCCTGCCACCGAAAGCACCCCGGACGCGCCTGAAAGCGAAGTTGCGCTGCGCGAGAAAACGCGCATGAAGGTAAAGAACCCTGCTTTGCGCGAAGGGTCCGGTTCACTCCAGCTTCCTGAAATCGACCCTTCGCAGCCGTTCAAGTCCACGCCTGCTGCGCGCGACGGGCGCGAGGACGACATCTCCGTGTCGCCGGACGTGACGGTCGTCCTGCCGCCGGGGCCTTTCAAGCCTTCCTACGGCCCGCTTTCTGCGTCCGACTTCTTTGAGATGGACGGCACGACGGCGAAGATGCCGCGCATTGAGACGGCGGACGGCGAAGTGCTCGTGGAGGGCGACTCGCCGGTCAAGAACTTCGTTCAGAGCAATACGATCCCGAAACGGTGGACGCCGTTGCGCGTTGTCGCGCTGGTCGCTATGGTCGCGGTCGCGGCTGCTTTGGCAGTCGCCGCCGTCCAGCTGTACGGACAGCGCAGTCAAAGCGCGCAGAGCACCTCGACGCTGCCAGCTGTCACTTCCACTTCGGCGTCGACGTCTTCGCAGACGGTCACGCAGGAATCGACTGCGTCGTCGCAGACTTCCGAAGAGCGCACTGCCGAGCAGCGCGACAGCGCCTTGTTCGACGCGGTGAGCGCCGCATACCATCAGGCGGGAGAGCTCAACGACCGTCTGGCGAGCGTGGTCGACGAATACAATACCTACTACGTCGCTTCTGACCAGGCGGCGCGCCAGCAGGCAGCGGACACGTGCAATGCGCTTGCCGCCGACATTGCGCAGGCGGCCTCGAATGCCACCACCGCGATGCAGAACTATGCGTGCACGGAGGGGACGACGTACTACGACCAGTTCCAAAACCAGCTGCGTCTGCTCGATCTGCTGTCGCAGCGCGTGGCGCCGCTCGTTTCCTCTTGGGAGCGCAGCGTGGCGTCCGCCGACCCTGCTTCGGAGGAATCCTACATCCTGGAGCCGCTCACGCAGGTTGATTCCACCACGCTGGTGAACGAGTTCGATTCCCTGTACGGCCAGGCGGCTCCGGTCGAAGAGTAGCGGACTGGGCAAAGGCCGGCGTTTAGAACAGCAGGTTTCGGATATAGTCCACGTCCATAGAGCGTCCGAGCCAGATCTCTTCGGCGATGGCACCTTGCCACAGGATCATGCCGATGCCGGGCACGGTCGGGTTGCCGAGCGCTTTCGCCGTCCGCAAAAGCTTCGTTTCGCGCGGGTTGTAGACGGCGTCGGCTACCCATGCGCCGCGCGGGATGAACCCCTCGTCGAGCAAGCTCTCGTCCTCGTGCGGGCTCATGCCGACGCTCGTGGCATTCGCGATAACGTCTGCCTGCAGGCACCGCTCGCGCAACAGTGCGCGGTCTGCCAGGTCATGCACGGCAACCGGGCAGCCGGAAAGCGCCGACGTCTTTGCCGCCCGTTCTTCCGCAGGCGCGAAGCGAGGGCTGCGGGAATTGAAAACGTCCACGCAGGCGGCTCCGTCGAGCGCTGCCTGCACGAAGAGGGCGGACCCTGCGCCGCCTGCGCCCAGGACGACGACACGTTTGCCTTCCACCTCGCAGCCGTGCTCGGCAAGGTTGCGCATGAAGCCTGCGCCGTCGGTGTTGTGGCCGCTCGTGCGCCCGTCGGGCTCGATCTTCACTGTGTTCACGGCGCCCATAAGGCGTGCGGCGTCCGACACCTCGTCGAGGAGCGGCAGGATGGCCGCTTTATGGGGCATGGTGACGTTGTAGCCGATCGCTTTCATGCGCACAAGCGCCGCAGCGACGGTTTCCAGCTCTTCGGGGGCAATGTCGAATGCCAGATAGACGGCGTCGACGCCCATGCGCGCGAAGGAAGCGTTGTGCATGCGGGGCGAGGCGGAATGGGCGACCGGGCTGCCGATCAGGCAGGCTAGCTTGGTCGCTCCGGTGATGCGTTCAATGCCGTCCATGTTCGTCCTCTCTTCGTGCGTTCGGGCGGTGCTGCTTGCATGCGCTGGCAGCTGCGGGTCCGTATCCAAGGGCGCGTTCGAGCATGCCTTCGGCCTCGTGCGCCCCACGCGAGCATTTTGCCCAGTGTATGCCTTTGCAGGCGAGAACGGTGTGGTGGCACGGCAGCGCAGGCTTGTTTTAACATAATCGACGCAGGGCAGACGCGCCTGGCCTGCGTCGGATTCCCTTTCGCGTCCCGTCAAGGAAGCGGGGCGCGCGCGAAGAAAGGCACCCCATGCGCAAACTCTCCATCGTCAACGGGCCGAACACGAACTTCTTCGGCATTAGGAACAAAGAGCAGTACGGCAGCGTGACCTACGAGTCCATGATGGAGGAGGCCGTTGCCTACGGCGAGCAGCGCGGCTTTGCGGTCGAGGTCTTCCAGTCGAACGGGGAAGGGCCGCTCATCGACTACCTGCAGAAGCTCTACCATGAGGCCCAGGCTGCCGGTTCGGCCATTCCGGTCGTCATCAACCCAGGGGCATTCACGCACTACAGCATTGCCCTCATGGACGCGCTCGAGTCCGTTCACGACCTGGTGCCTGCTGTCGAGGTACATCTTTCCAACGTGCATGCACGCGAGGAATTCCGCCATGTCTCCTGGACGGCACGCGAGTGCATCGGGCAAATCGCGGGCTTTGGCAAGGAAGGCTACAAGCTCGCCATCGACGCGTTCAAGGCCCTCGAGGCAGAAGGGCGCATCTAGGCGCTTTGCCGAACGCGCCGTTGAATCCGGGCACGAAGCGCGCTGCTTTGCCGTGGTGGCGCGCCAAGCTTTCCGCGCTTTCGCTGCATGTTTGCGACGGGTGCAGAGCGCCTTGCCGCATTCGGTTTCAAGCAGGTAAAAATTACTACCCCAGGGGGTGCAATTGCCCGGTAAAACCGTCCGCTTACGGAGTTTCACACAGACTTTGCCACGGTTTTTTCGAAGGAGCGTATCTTGAATGCCAGTAGCGCGGGCTCAATCCCGCGCGAACCGTTCGGACAGCGCGGCGGCTGTGCCGCGCGGAAGAGAGGAACTGACATGAAGAACCCTGCTCAGGAAACCTACGGACTCTATATCGGCGGCGAATGGGCCCCGGCCTCCGACGGGAAGACCCTTGATGTGTTCTGCCCTGCCAACGGCGAACAGCTCTCCACCATCGCGGACGCTACGAAGGAGGACGTCGACCGCGCCGTCGACGCCGCATGGGCTGCCTTCGAGGGTTGGAGCAAGACCTCCAAGGCGGAGCGCGCCATCATCCTGAACAAGGTCGCCGACGTCATCGAAGAGAATGCCGAGCACTTCGCGCTGCTCGAGACCCTCGACAACGGCAAGCCGATCCGCGAGACGCGCGCCATCGACGTCGCCTATTCGGTCGATCATTTCCGCTACTTCGCCGGCTGCCTGCTGGCCGACACGGGCGAAGCGGACATGCTGCCCGGCAACATGATGTCTCTCGTGCTGCACGAGCCCATCGGCGTCGTCGGCCAGATCGTCCCGTGGAACTTCCCGTTCCTCATGGCTGCTTGGAAGCTCGCTCCGGTGCTTGCTGCGGGCGACTGCACGGTCTTCAAGCCCTCGTCCACCACGAGCCTGACCGTTCTTGAGCTTGCGCGCTTGACGCAGGACATCATTCCGGCGGGCGTTTTCAACGTGGTCACCGGCCGCGGTTCGAAGTCCGGCCAGTACATTCTGGACAACCCGAAGATCACGAAGCTCGCTTTCACCGGCTCTACCGAGGTCGGTCGCGACGTCGCCCGCGCGGCGGCCGAGCGCCTTATCCCGGCTACGCTCGAGCTGGGAGGCAAGTCCGCGAACATCATCTTCCCTGACGCCAAGTGGGATATGGTCCTTGATGGCGTGCAGCTGGGCATCCTGTTCAACCAGGGCCAGGTCTGCTGCGCCGGTAGCCGCATCTTCGTGCACGAGGACGTCTACGACAAGTTCGTCGAGGACGCCGTCGCTGCGTTCAACAAGGTCAAGGTCGGCATGCCGTGGGAGGACGACACCCAGATGGGCTCCCAGATTGACCAGCGCCAGGCCGAAAAGATCCTCGAGTACGTGGAGATCGCCAAGCAGGAGGGCGGCAAGGTCCTGTGCGGCGGCGAGCGCTACACCGAGGGCGAATGCGCAGGCGGCGCGTTCCTGAAGCCGACGCTCATCGAGATTCCGAACAACAAGTGCCGGGTGGCGCAGGAAGAGATCTTCGGCCCGGTTGCCGTGCTGCAGAAGTTCAGCACCGAAGAAGAGGTCATCGAGCTGGCGAACGACTCCATCTACGGTCTCGGCGGCGCTGTCTGGACGCGCGACATCAACCGTGCGTTCCGCGTGGCGCAGGGCATCCGTACCGGCCGCATGTGGGTCAACACCTACAACCAGATTCCGTCCGGCGCGCCGTTCGGCGGCTACAAGGAGTCCGGCATCGGCCGCGAGACGCACAAGATCATGCTCGAGCACTACTGCCAGACCAAGAACATCATGATCAACCTCAACGAGGAGCCTTCCGGCTTCTATCCGGCGGAGTAGCGAAACGCTGCCAGCCTAAGGTTGGCGTAGCGGCGTGACCTTGCGGGCGCGTCGCGCGCCCTTCCGAGCGCTCAAGCCTCCTGCGACGGACTTCGGTTCGATCGCGGGAGGCTTCTTGTTTGCCGTGCGCACCAGGCACCAGACATTGCGTTGTTTGCGTGCTCTGCGCCCCTTCTCTTGTACATGTAAGCAATCTGTTTCTATAAACTGCTAGCACTTGATGCCAAAGAGTGCTAATTTTACAAGCGGTCGAATTACACCTTGCCGCCGTGCATTCTGCGCGCAAGCTCGCTCTGGCGACTGCACCGACGCGCGGTATGGTGGAAAAGACGATTGCATGTGCAAACGACGGATTACGCCGTGTTTCTATGAGAGAGGACGGTTCATGTCTAAAGACATCGCGTACGACAACGAGACTCGCGCCAAAATGGCGGCGGGCATCCATAAGATGGCGGAAGCGGTGAAGGTCACCGTCGGCCCGCAGGGGCGCTATGTCGCCATCCAGGGCAAGGGCTTCAAAGACCACCGCGACTGGATCATCAACGAGCACGACTTCCGTGGCACGTACGTCATCAACGACGGCGCTACCGTCGCGGCGAACGTCTCGGTCGAGGACCCGATCGAAGACATGGGCCTGACCATCGTGCGAGAGGCCGCCATCGCCGTGAACAACAACGCGGGCGACGGCACTTCTACGGCGACCATCCTTTCCGACGCTATCGTGAGCGAGGGCGTGCGCCAGGTTGCCGCAGGCGCCGAACCGATCGCCCTGCGCAACGGCATCATGGAAGCTGCTGAAGTGGTCGCGAAGGCTGTCGAGGAGTCCGCTATTCCGGTCACCACGCGCGAACAGTACGCCAAGCTCGCCACGCTGTCTTCGGGCGACCCGGAAATCGGCAACTGCATCGCTGAGGCTATGGACACTATCGGCCGCGACGGCATCATCTCGGTAGAGAAGTCCCCGGATTTCGGCATCGACCTCTCCATCGTGAAGGGCATCATGTTCGAGAACGGCTTTATCTCGCCGTACATGGCCGACGACATGGGCCACATGACCGGCTCTCTCGAGCAGCCTTACATTCTCATGACCGACGAGCGCATCGCCGACAACTTCGCCGACATCGTTCCGGTCTTGGAAGAGGTCATCCAGACGGGCCACCCGCTGCTGATCCTTGCTGACGACGTGCGCGGCGAGGCACTGCGCACCCTGCTCCTCAACCGCAGCCGCGGCGTCCTGAACACGGTCGCTGTCGTCGCGCCCGGCTTGGGCGAGCGCCGCAAGACGGAGCTGGAGGACGTCGCCATCATGACGGGCGGCGAGGTCATCACCAAGGATTGCGGCCTGAGCCTCAAGGACGCGCGCAAGAGCATGCTCGGCCG
>DVGB01000026.1 GCA_018712955.1 Candidatus Aveggerthella stercoripullorum | reverse complement strand
GTTATGACGCTGATCGGTATTATCGAGGGCATCATCTACCTCGTGAAAAGCCAGACAGACTTTGAGCAGCTCTATGTCTTCAACAAGCGCGAATGGTTCTAGCCTCTCTCTACCGTCCTGGGTGCGAAGGGTCTTTTCGGTAACGAGCCGGCATCTGCTTCGTGTGGCGTCCAAGGGGCACGTCGCGGAAACCTGACGCGCGGCGAAGGCGGTTCGCCGTATGATAGGCCGCAATGACAGCAAGGAGGTATGGCATGGGCGAATTTGACCCGGTCGGGTACATCAACGAGCCGCGATGGCACGAATCGCGTATGGGCCTTGAGCGGACGCGCGAGCTGTTGGACCGCCTGGGGAACCCGCAGGACGAACTGCGGTTCGTGCATGTGGCGGGAACGAACGGAAAGGGGTCTGTCTGCGCGTACACGGAATGCATACTTCGACGTGCCGGGTACAAAACAGGCCTGTTCACCAGCCCGTACCTCTTTGCGTTCGAAGAGCGCATTCGCGTGGAGGGAGCGTGCATATCCCGCGAGGACCTGACGCGCGTCACCTTGCAGGTCAAAGAGGCGGCAGACGCCATGGAGGACCACCCGACCGAATTCGAGCTCATGACGGCCGTGGCGCTCGTGCACTTTGCCCAGCAGCAGTGCGAGATCGTGGTTTTGGAGGTAGGCCTGGGCGGCAGGCTGGATTCCACGAACGTTATCGACGAACCCGAAGTCAGCGTCATCGCGCGTATTGGGCTCGACCATACGGCCTTGCTCGGATCGACGTTGGGGCAGATTGCCCAGGAGAAGGCGGGCATCATCAAGGAAGGCTGCCCTGTCGTGACGTGGCCACAAGAGGCAGAGGCGTTCGAGGCAATCGACCTGCGCGCGGCAGAGCGCGGGGCGACCCTGACCACGGCGGACTTCTCGCGCCTTCGCATCGAGGCGGCACCGACCGTGGACGATCCATGCTGGCGCTTTTCCTACTGCGGACTCGAGGGACTGCGAACGCGCCTGCTGGGCGCTTACCAGCCGTTCAATGCGGCGCTTGCCATCGAGGCGGCGCGCGTTCTGCGCGAGCGCGGTTGGAACATTCCCGAAGAAGCCGTTCGCGAAGGCGTGGAACATGCTGTGTGGCATGGGCGGTTCGAGGCAGTCTCGCGCGACCCGTTGTTCGTGGTGGACGGCGGCCATAACCCTCAAGGCGCACAGGCGCTTGCAGACACGCTTCGCCAGGTGTTTCCCGATGCGCGCCCGGTCTTTCTCATCGGCGTGCTGGAGGACAAAGACTACCCGGAGATGCTCGAGGCGATTTTGCCGCTCGGGGGTGCGTTCGTCTGCATTACGCCCGACAACCCTCGCGCGCTTCCTGCGCACAAGCTGGCGCGCGCGGTTCGCTGGACGGGGCAGGATTTACTCGGCTGCTCAGCATGCGTAAACCCGTACGTGGCGCGCTCCGTTGCCGACGGCGTTGCGCGAGCGCGCGAGCTGGCAGGGCCGGACGGCATGGTCGTTGCCTTCGGGAGCTTGTATTCCCTTGCGGACGTGGAGGCGGCCCTGGATGAAGCGGGCGCACTGCGCGAGGATGCCCGTGCATACGACGGCGGAGAGGCCGAATAGGCATGGCTGCGTTCCAGGTCACAAAAGAGAACTTCGACCGCTTGGTCACGGAATCGTCCGGCGTGGTCATGCTGGACTTCTGGTCCTCGGGGTGCGGCCCGTGCCGTGCGATGATGCCGACGGTGGAACGCCTTGCTGCCGAACATCCCGACAAAGGTTTCGGCGCGGTGAATGTGGACGAAGAGCCCGAAGTAGCATGGGCGTTCAAGGTCATGGCGGTGCCTGCGATCGTGGTGTTCAAGGACGGCAGCGTTGTGGCGGATGCGTTCGGCTATCAAACGAAAGCGGCATTGGAGCGACTGCTGGACGAGGCGGCAGCGTGGGAGCGCTCAGGCGGCGAAGCGCAAGGTTCGTCGCTCGCATAGGCCCGCAGTGCCGCCGCGTGGAACGAGTTTCCAAAGGAGCGGCGAGGATCTTTGCGCACGTGCGCGCTCCGGTGCGCACGGTCCTACAGAGATAGATACTCTCTGTGGTTTTTGTCGGCGGGGTAACGATTTGCGGTGCGCATGTTCCGCGTTCGCTATACTAAGTGTCCGTTGCAATCGAGTATTGCGAATGGGCTCGGGCGGCGCCACGTTTCGAACCTGGTCAGGTCCGGGAGGAAGCAGCCATAAGGGACCTCTGACGAGCGCCCGCGTCCATTCGCAGTACTCTTTTTTGTGTCTTCGGCTTGCAAAAGGACGCTATGGAAATCATCGACTTCTTTATCAACCTGCTGTCCGATCCGCGCGGTGCCATTGCCGGCTGGATTATCGCCCTCGGCCCCGTCTGGGTCTACACGCCGTTGTGGCTTATCGTGTTCGTGGAGACGGGCTTGGTGTTCTTCCCGTTCTTGCCGGGCGACTCCCTTCTGTTCGCGGCAGGCGTGTTCTCTGCCGACGGCGGCGGGCTGAACGTGTTCGCCACGCTCATCGTCTTCTATACGGCGGCCATTCTGGGCAACACGTCGAACTATTGGATTGCGCGCTTGTTCGGTAGCCGCATTATCGACTCGGGCAAAGTGAAGGCGCTCACGCCCGAGCGCATGGCAAAGCTCGACCATTTCTTCGAAAAGTACGGCGGCCTGACCATCATCATCACGCGCTTTATGCCGTTTTTCCGCACGTTCGCTCCGTTCATTGCGGGCACGGGCCACATGAACTTCGGCAAGTTCACGCTGTTCAACTGCATCGGCGGCATCACGTGGGTCAGCCTGTTCGTGCTCGTGGGCTATTTCTTCGGCGGCATCCCGTTCGTGCAGGAGCACTTCGAGGTCATCGTGCTCGGCATCGTGGCGGTCTCGGTGGCGCCTGCCATCATCGGCGCGGTGAAGGCGGCGCTTTCTTCCCGCAAGAAACAGGCATAGGATTCGGCCGAGAAAGACAGGTCGCAACAGCGGCGCTATGCCGTGCTGACGACTGCGATGAGGCGGCCGGACGAATACTCAGGCCGTACAGCGGTGGAATCGAAGGTCTTTTCGATGGCGCTGCAGCCTGTTCGTGCGAAGACGGTGTGACCGTCCTTCGCGCGGATTGGGCTGCGGCGCCTCGTTTTATAATGGCGAAGAAGAATCCGACGGAAGGCCGCGCTTTGACGAGCGCGGACGACGAAGCGAGGTTAGGGCATGTCAGAGGCTTTGTACCGGAAATACCGTCCGCAGACGTTCGCTGACGTGGTGGGCCAAGACCATATCGAGCGCACTATTCGCAACGCCATCGAGCAGGACAAAGTGAGCCATGCCTACCTGTTCTGCGGACCGCGCGGTACGGGCAAGACCACCACGGCGCGCCTTTTGGCGAAGGCCCTGCTCTGCGAGCATGGTCCCACGCCCGATCCGGACGGCACGTGCCAGGACTGCACGGAGATTGCGTCCGGCACGCACCCTGATGTCTACGAACTGGATGCCGCAAGCCGCACGGGCGTGGAGAACGTGCGCGAAGAGATCATCGGGCGCGTCCAGTTCGCGCCGACGCGCGGCCGCAAAAAGGTCTACATCATCGACGAGGTTCACATGCTGTCCACGGCGGCCTTCAATGCGCTGCTGAAGACCTTGGAAGAACCGCCGGACCATGTTGTGTTCATCCTCTGCACTACGGACCCCCAGAAAGTTCCTGAGACCATCCATTCGCGCTGTCAACGGTTCGACTTCCGCCGCATTGGCTCGGAATCCATCGTTTCGCGCTTGGGCGCTATCTGCATGGCGGAAAACGTGGAGTTCGAAGGCGAAGCGCTCGAGCTGATTGCGCACCGTGCCGAAGGCGGCATGCGCAACGCGCTCACAGCGCTCGAGCAGGTCATCGCGTTCGGGGAGGGGAAAGTCACCCTGAAAGCGACCGAGGACATGCTCGGTTCGCTCGACGTAGAGGACATGGCAGAGATTGTGGACGCTATCGGCGTGCGCGATGTTGCAGCATGTTTCAGATGGACGGCGCGCTACATTGAAACAGGCGCCGACCTGGCGCAATTCGCGCGGGATTTGGCGGAGCATTTCAGGAATATGTACGTCTTGAGCATGGCAGGCGCCGACGTCGCGCTCGACGTGAGCGAGGTGGAACGTCGCGAACTGGTGCGCGAGATGGCGAACTACGGTCCCGATCGGCTGGCGAACCTGATGGGCGTGCTGGGCGATGTGCTCGCAGAGCTGCGCACGTCGACGAACCCGCGATTGACGTTCGAAATCGGGCTCACGCGCATGGTGCGGCCAGACTCCGACCTGACGCTCGCGTCCCTGGCGGAACGCGTGGAGGCGCTCGAGGCGGGAAAGTCCGCGGTGGCGTACGGTGCGACCGAAAGGACTGCACCTACAAACACGAAGACGTCCGGACAGGGCGTCTTGGAAAGCACTGCTCCGACAGCTTTGGAGGCGGTCGCGTCCCCTGTGCCGGATGCAGGCGCTATGCAGGATGAGAGCGGTGCCGTAAACGAGCCGGCCTTGCGGCCTGCTGTCGCGCCCGCGTCGGCTTCCGCTCCGGCGGACGGCTCCTCGACAGCCCGCATGCAGCCTTCGTCCGCCCCGCATCCTGCCTCGCCGACTCCTGCGGCGGTTGTGCATGCTGACGCGCCAAAGCCCGAAGCCGTCCTTTCCTCCGGCACGCCGACGCCCGTCGCCGCTTTGCCGACGGAGGGCGCGGCCGTGCCGTCGTCTGCGCGAAAGGAGGCCGTCCCGCCTCGTGCCCCGAGCGTTCAGACGCCCGCTTCGCAGTCTGGTTCCGATGTCCTTTCGGCATCCCCGACAGCGCCTGAGGCTTCCTTGAAAGCGGGGTCGGGCACAGGGCAGCCGTCTTCGCCGCAGGCAGGCGGCGCGGCTGCCGTTTTCCCGGTGTCCGCTGCCGGGCAAGGTGGGGCGTCGGCAGGAGAGCATGGTCATTTCGGCGAGACGGCTCCCGAGCTTGCCGCAAAGCTTCAAAACCCTGCAGCGCTCCAGCGGATTTGGCAGGCGGCGGTCAGCGCGGTGCGACGCAAGAACCCGATGCTGGGAACGGTCTACCTGAACACAGAGGTCACGTGCGAAGGCGTAGGAGAGGGAATTCAAGTCGCCTTTCCGCATCGGAACAAGTTCGGATTCATTGCGGCCTCGAAACCTGATGCGGTCGAAACGATGCTCGGTCTGCTGCGGCAGGCGGCAGGGGCTTCGGTCGCTTTGCGCCTGACCGTTCAGGAAGAGGAAAGAGAGATGCCGTCTGCCGCAGTGGGCGAAGCTGCCCCGCACGCACCGCAGCAGGATTTCGGCGGGAGCGCGCTCTCTCAGACGGCAGCGCCGGCGGCTTTTTCTGGCGTGCAGGCAGAAACGCCCCCTGCCGCAGCGGGCGTGCCGACCGTGGTGCCTCGCCCGATAACGCCTCCGCATACGACGGGAGATAGTGCACCTGGCGCGTCTCGCTCTGAGCCGCCGTCGGCCGAAGGCGCAGCTACGGTGCAGGGCGGACAAAGACAGGTGCCAGGGGGCGTTCCAGCGCCGGCCATCCCGCGCTTGCGAAGATCGCACTCTTCCGTCGACGGCACGCGTTCAGTCGGCGTCGCGCCTGACGAAGAGCCCGTTTTGCCCAGCGACGCTGCGGTCGACGTGCCGGAAGCCGACATGCCGCGCCTTGCCCCCACGCGCAAAAAGCCGCTTCCGATTCCAACGAAGGATGCTTTGCTCCCGACGTACGTGAAAGAGGGGGTGCGGCCTGCGGAAGCGGACGAGCGCGCTGGCGAAATGCCCGTTTCCGCAGAGCCGGCAGACCAGGCGGATTGCTCGGCGGCAGGGCAGGAGGCAGCAGGCGCGCCGGTTGCGGCAGCGTCTTCGCCGGATGGCTTTGCAAGCGCCAGCTCGGGCGTTGCCGACGCTCCGGTTGCTTCCGTCGTCCCTGACGAAGAGGACTACGACCGTGTTCCTTTAGATGCCTACGAGGGAATGGGGCTTCCCGACGAGGAGGAGGCGGTGGTGCTTCCTTGGGAGGACGAGCCGACAGGCGGCTCCGCGAGTTCAGTGCCGTCGGATGCTGCGGCGTGCCCGGAAACGTCGTCGCCCTCGCAGGCGGCAGGCGCTGCGCCGATGGCGGGGCCGCTGTCCGTGCCGTCCTCGCTTTCTGTGCCGTCACGTCCTTCGGTGCCAAACGATAACGCTTCGCAGGATGCAGCCGTCGCACCTGCCGCTGCGCCCGCGGTCCCTAGCGGTTCCGAACCTACCCCGGATGAGCTGAATGCTTTCCTGGCGTCGGGTTTTGGCGAAGGCGTGGTCTTTCAAGAAGTGAAGGAATAAACCGGCTTTTCGATTCCAGCAAAGCATGCTGGTCGTATAAACTACACAGGTTAGAGAAAACGGCGGGCGCGAGATGCATTGCACTGCAGCATGGCGCGCCCCTTGCTGCCTTATGGCGGCATAGACGACAGGGGAGGTACCCATGGATATGAAGGCCATGATGCGCCAGGCGCAGAAGATGCAGGCTGAGCTGGCGAAAGCCCAGGAAGAGATCAAAACGATGACTTTCGAGGGCAGCGCAGGCGGCGGCATGGTGAAAGCGGTCGCTACGGGCGAAATGACCATCGAAAGCGTGAAGATCGAGAAGATTATTGTCGATCCGGACGATATCGAAATGCTGGAGGACATGGTCACTGCAGCAGTGAACGAAGCATTGCGCGGTGTGGCGGAAATGAGCGCCCAGCGCATGTCCGCTGCGACGGGCGGCATGAACATCCCTGGCTTGATGTAAGGCGCGCGCTGCATGAACTCCGCGCCTTCCATACAGCGGCTTCTTGACGAGCTGGGAAGGCTTCCGGGCATTGGCCCTAAATCCGCCCAGCGCATAGCGTATTGGCTGCTCAACGCTGACAAAGAGACGGCATTGCGGCTTGCGCACGCTATCGTCGAAGTGAAGGAGACGGTTCGTTTTTGCTCGCGTTGCTTTAACTACGCCGAAAACGACTTGTGCGAGATCTGCTCTTCCCCGAAGCGCGATGCGGGCATCGTGTGCGTGGTGAGCGAACCGCGCGACATTCCCCCTATCGAGCGAACGGGCGCTTTCCAGGGCACGTACCACGTGCTTGGAGGCGCGCTATCGCCCATGGAGGGAATCGGGCCGGACGATCTGCATATTGCAGGGCTTATGCAGCGGCTTGCGGCGGAAGACGTGCGCGAAGTGCTTTTGGCGACCAATCCGAACGTGGAAGGCGAGACGACGGCCGCCTATCTGGCGCGCTTGATCAAGCCGCTCGGTATCACGGTCACGCGCCTGGCGAGCGGGCTGCCTGTCGGCGGCGACCTTGAGTTCGCTGACGAGGTCACGCTTGGCCGCGCTATCGAGGCGCGCCGGGCGCTGTAAGCGCGGGCTGCAAACTGCGCTCGCTCCGACGCGAGGCGCGTGCGGGGGCGGCAGAAGGAGCGCGTTCTTGCAAAGGCGTTTCAACTAGGGTAGGATACATCAGGTTCAAGCACATGGACGGTTGGCGCAGCGGGAGCGCAACTGCCTTACAAGCAGTGGGTCGGGGGTTCAAATCCCTCACCGTCCACCAGAGTTTTCACGGGCCGTCGGGCTGTTTGCTCGATGGCCCGTTTTGTGTAAAAAAACCGTCAAGCCCTTCTGTTTGTTTTTCGCGAAATGGGGTATACTAGCCAAGGCTTTTCACGAAGGACCTACAAGGACTTCGAGAAAAATGAGGGCTCTGCTTATAGGAGGGGAAGCAGAGCCCTTAGCTTTTTTCTCGCCATTTTGCCGACGTTTTCGCGTGCCTGCTGTTTTCGACGTGCAGGCTTTGACATGCAGGCTGCCGATGCCTTCACCCGTGCGCTCGATTCATTATTGCAGGGCGTGTTCTAAGGGCGGGCGTTCATCGAAGCGTTTTTCTTCATCCTTGCGTTTCTCCTGATGACGGCGCATTGCCTTAATGCGCTTGGAAAACGTGCAAGATTCGTGTGGAGTTCGGAGTGAACTTCAGTACGACGTCCGGATAGGGCGTTTTGCCATGATGGCACCCATCATGAGATGGGAGGTGTGCCATGCGCAGCAAGAAAACGGCAGCAGCGGGCATTGCGTGCGGGCTTGCCTGCGCGCTTTCGGTCTTTGCTTACACCCAGGCGGTCAACGACGAAGCGCAGCAAGCGCGTGCCGATGCGCTTGCACGCTACGGTGGCGAACAGGTGGAAGTGTGCGTTGCCGCACGCGACCTTGCGGCGGGAGAGGTCGTGTCCGCTGACGCAGTCAGCACGCGTTCGTGGATCGTCGACTTTCTCCCGCGCGATGCCGTTCGCTCGGCGGACGAAGTGGTGGGAAAGCAGCTCAATTCTTCGGTGCTGGAAGGCGAACCGCTTTCTCTCCAGCGCTTCGAAGGGGAAGCCGATGCGCTTGACGTGCCCGACGGCATGGCGGCGCTTTCGGTTCCGGCAGGGGATGTCCAAAGCGTGGGAGGCCAGCTTGCGGCAGGCTCGCGCGTCGATGTGTACACCACGGGAGGCGCTGCAACGAGCCTGCTCCTTTCGAACGCGCTCGTGCTGGCGACCAGCCGCGAAGACGGTGGGAGCTCGTCGTCTGCCTCGTGGGTCACGCTTGCGGTCGATCCGGCGCGCGTCCAGGAGCTTGTCGACGCGTCGCAGCGGACCGAGCTGTACTTCGCCATGCCCGCCCCGGCACAGGAAGGGGGCTCGTCATGACCGCTTCCATTCTGTTGTGCGCCGACTCCGAATCCGTTCTGAGGCCAGAGCTCATGGGGCTTTCCGGAGAGCGTCTAGATGCGCAAGATTGGCTGAGCGTGTTCGCCGAGGGCTTGCATGCTCGGGCGTTTTTCAAGAAAAGCGACAAGCCTACCGAAGCATGGGTGGTTTCGAGCGACGACGTGGACTCCATCAACCTTGCGGCCGCCCTGAAGAGGGACGCTCCGCGGCATCGTGTATTCCTGGTGGCATTTCGCAGCAGCGGTTCTTTGAAAAGCCGTGTGAGCGCTGCTGGCATTGACGGGCTTCTCGACCGGGCGCAGTTTGTTGAGCGCTATCGCTCCTGCAAGCTGGGCGCGAGGTCTTCAAGAACCCAGGCGGCATCGCCGAAGGCGACGCCTGCGCGTCCTTCGGGCGCTTCTTCGGTCCCGGGAGCCGATTCCGAGTTCTTGCGCGGGCTCGATCTGGGAGGCTCGTCCTCAAAGCAGGCGAGCGTTCCTCAAGCGGGCGTTTCGACTGCCCAGGATGCCCCAGCGCGTCTTTCGGGCTCGACGGCCTGCCGGGTTAGTGGGCGAGGGGCTTCGGGAGAAGGGCGCCAGGCTTTCGTGCTGGTGGTCGCCAGCGCGAGCGGAGGATCCGGCAAATCGACCGTGGCAGCGCTTGCGGCAGTCTTCGCGCAAGGGATGGGGCATCGCACGCTGCTTATGGATGCCGACCTCCAGTTCGGGGATGCAAGCGCCATGGTCGGCGCGAAGAGTCCCCGCGCGCTGGACGAGGTTGTCGACGGCGCATCCCTGCCCTCCCCTGAAGAGGGCGACCTTCCGGCGGTGCTTGCCGCTCCGGCGCGTTTGGAGGATTCCGAACGACTGGCATCGGCGCTTCCTGGCGTCGTCGATCGTGCGGGAGCGTCTTTCGACGTTATCGTGGTGAATACAGGGCCGTTCTGGGGAGAGCAGCACGCGGTGCTTGCCGAGCGTGCGTCGCGGGTGCTCTTCCTTATCGACCAGCGTTCGTCTTCTTTGCAGGCAAGCAAGCATGCGCTCGAGCTGTGCGGGCGTTGCGGCATTCCTACCACGCCGTTTTTGTACGTCGTTAACCGCTGCAAGCGCGGTGCGCCTCTTTCGTCCATTGACGCTTCGTGCGCACTGAAAGGCGCCTCCGTGGCAGAGTTGAAAGACGGCGGCCGTGCGGTCGACGAGCTTATGGCTGCGGGCATGCCGCTCGATCTGGTACGGGACGAGAACCCGCTGTGCGTCAGCCTCGAGAACTTGCTTGCCGACATCTTGCCCGAAGCGCGCGAGGACCGACGTCCGCCAGCGCATGCGGCGTGTTTCGGCGATATTCCGGGCAAACGGCATGGTGCGCTCGCCCGGTTGAGAAGGAGGGCTTCGTGTCTTTGCTAGCGCGCTCGACAGCGCTTTCTCAAGAGGACTATCCCGAGACGGACGGTTATGGGTGGTCTGTCGAATCACTGCGCGGACGTGTTCAAAGCGCCATTCCTCCCGAACGCATGGCGCGTCTTTTGCGTGAAAGCCCTCGAAGGGCGAAAAGCGAAGTGCGCAGTGCGTGCCGTGCAGCGTTTGCCGAGGGCTGGGGAGAGGGACTGGGTTCCGAAGAGCGGGAAGTCCTGGTCGGGCGTTTGCTCGATTCGGTTTTCGGCCTTGGTCCGCTGGAGGGCCCGCTCGAGGACGAATCTGTCACCGAAATCATGGTGAACGGCACGTCGTCGTTTTTCCTCGAGCGCGACGGGCTGCTTGAGCAGCAGCCCACGCCATTTTCCGAAGATGCACAGGTCCGTGCGCTTATCGACCGCATTATCGGCCCGCTCGGACGCCGCATTGACGAGTCGTCGCCCATGGTGAACGCGCGGTTGCCGCAAGGTCACCGTGTCAATGCCGTCATACCGCCGCTTGCCCTGGACGGCTCGGTTCTCACCATCCGCAAATTCCGTGCGAAGGTCATCACGGTGGAAGAGATGGTGGCGGCAGGTTCGCTCGATTGGCGTGTGGCGCAATTGCTTGTGTGGGCGGTGCGCTTGCGCAAGAACGTTGCGGTCACCGGCGGCACAGGCAGCGGGAAGACAACGTTGTTGAACGCCCTTTCGTGCAAGATTTCGCCCGGTGAGCGCATCGTGACCATCGAAGATTCCGCGGAATTGCGGTTCCATGAGCATCCTCATGTCGTGCGTTTGGAGGCGCGGCCCCGCAATGCGGAGGGCGTGGGCGAAGTGACCATTCGCGATCTGGTGACCAATGCCCTGCGCATGCGGCCTGACCGCATCGTCGTGGGGGAATGCCGTGGGGCGGAAGCGCTCGACATGCTCCAGGCCATGAACACCGGGCATGACGGGTCGCTGACGACGCTGCATGCGAATTCCCCTGCCGAAGCGGTAATGCGCCTGACTACCATGGTGCGCTACGCCGCCGACCTGCCGGTCGATGTCGTGGAGGCCCAGATCGCAAGCGCGCTGGACGTTGCCGTGCAGACCGCGCGTGCCCCCGACGGAGCGCGCTACGTAAAAGAGGTGGTCCTGTTTTCCTTCGACGAAGAGCGACGTCGCTGTACGACGGCCTGCCTGTATGAAAGAGACTGCGTTCGCAGGACAGACCAATGGCATAGGGCGCCCCCGTGGCTTTCTGATGCCGTGGTGGCGGGGGTGGCGAGTGAAAGCGAGGTGAGGACATGGGAACGTGCTTGCTTGCCGTCCTCTGCTGCATGACCGCGTTTGCGGCGTCGGCGCTTCTGTTCGGCGCGATGACGGACGTGCTGCGGCGTAGGAGGGCTGGTGTTTCGGGACAGCCATCCGGCCAACTCGGGGCGTATGCTCGCGTGCTGCGTGCAGGCGTCGGCTGGATGCGCCCATTCGCGCGCGCCGCCTTGCAGGTCGGGGCCGTGCGGTCTTGGGCGAACGAGGCGGCGCTTTCGCTGGGCCAGAGAGGCATTCCGGCCTCGGCTGAAAATGCATGCTCGCTGGCGGTCGTGGCGGTCGTGGCGGTGCTATGCGCTGGCTGGGCGGTCTCGGGCGATTTTGCGGCGGGCTGTGCCGTTGCGGCGTGCGTGGTCCTTGCATTGCGGGGCGTTGTCAAACGCGGGAGCGACGAGCGCTTGGAGGCACTGCGAGATGCCGTGCCCGAAGCGCTGCGTTCGTTGGGGGTGTGCTTCCAAGCGGGTTTTTCGCTTCTTCAGACATTTCGCCAGACCGCAAGCGAACTGCAAGGGCCCTTGCGCGAATCGTTCGAGCAGGCGGTGCATGTCCTAGAGACAGGGGGCACCGTGTCCGAAGCCCTGGAATGCCTACGGAAGAGCTCTTCGTCCGAGCTTGCGTTCGTTGCGGTAGCGCTGGACGTCCAGCATACCGCGGGAGGCAGCATGCGGCAGGTTCTGGATGCAGCGGGCGACTCTATTGCCGCGGAGGCGGAGCTTCGTCGTTCAATGCGGGTTCAGACTGCCCAGGCAAAGCTGTCCGCACGGGTGGTAAGCGTCATGCCGTTCGTGCTCATAGCGGTGTTCACGCTGACCACGGAAGATTTCCTTGCCCCGTTTTTCCAGAGCTTTGCCGGATTCGCGCTGCTCTTTTTGGCCGTTGCCATGCAAGCGTCGGGAATACTCCTGGTTCGTCGCATGCTCACGATAGAGGAGTTCTGAGGTGTCTGCAGCGTTAGGTCTCGTCGCCATGGCAAGCGGGCTTGCCTTTGGGTTTTTAGGGGTGCGCTGGGCGTCGGGGCGCCTTGTGCGAGCGAAAGGGCGGAAAGACAAGGGCCGCAGCGGTTTGCAGACGATGTGCACGGGCATGCACGCATGGGTTCTATCCCGCGTGCGGGAAGAGACCGTGCGCAGGGAGGCGAGCGGAATAGCGTCTGTGCTTTCGCGAGGCGTTTTCGCGTGGAAGCGCGGGTGGATGGAGCGGTCGGCGTGCTTGGCCGGATTGGGAGGCAAGGTCTCGGTCGAAGCGATGTGCACCGTGCGGGCGAAATTGGCTTTCGGGTGCGCAGCGGCGGGGCTTGTGTTCGGGGCCGTTTTCTCGAACGAGCTTGCAGCGTTGATGTGCGTGGGCGGGGGAGCTTTCGGAGCAACGGCGGTCTTTCGCGCGTTCAAAGAAGAAGGCATGCGGCGCGCTAAGGAGCTCGAGCGAAGCTTGCCGGAAATGCTCGAGGTCGTTTCCCTCGGCCTGCGCAGCGGGCTTTCCTTCGAACGGTCGCTCGAGCTGTATTACCGGCATTTCGAGGGAGGGCTTTCAGAGGCTGTTTCGCTTGCTCATCGCCGTTGGACGATGGGCTTTGCAACCCGCGAACAGGCGTTGCGCGACATGGCCGCATCGTACGATTCGAAATTGCTGTCTCGTCTGGTTGAAAACGTCGTGCGTTCGCTGCGTTTTGGCTCGTCTTTGGCGGATGGGCTGGAAGGGCTGGCGACGGAGGCGCGCGAAGTCAGGCGTGCGCGGTTGCAGGAGGCGATTGCAAAGGCGCCTGTGAAGATGATGGTGCCGACGGGAACGCTGATATTGCCCGCCATGCTGATTTTGGTGTTAGGCCCGGTCTTGCTCGAATTGATGCAGGGTTTCTAAGGAGGAAGGAGCAGTATCGATGACAGAAACGAAAGGGTTATGGGGTATTGCACGCGCACTGTCGAAGAAAGCGCAGTGTTCGATCGCGGCGGGAAAAGCCTGCTGGGCGAGCACGCTGAGCGGAGCCCGCGCTCGCGCCGGGGTTGCGCGCGGGCAGGGCACGACCGAATACGCCATCTTGGTGGGAGTTCTTGTCGTGATTGCGATTCTGGCTATCACCGTGTTCAGGCCGAAGATTCAAGAGCTATGGGACGCTATCGCGAACGGGATCAACAATCTGTAGGAGGCATCCGCCATCAGCGCTCCTTAGGGCAGAGCACGGTGGAGTTTGCGGTGGTGCTTTTCGGCTTCTTGTCCATGGTGGCTGCGCTTGGCGTGCTTTGGAGGGTGGCTTCCGACGGGCTTTTGGTGGCGCATGCGCTGCAGAGCGCTTCGCACCATCTGGAAACGGTCGTGCCAGGAGTGGTGGCGGATGTGTTTCTTTACTGAGGTGCGCCATGCCGACTCTGGCCAGTCGACGGTCGAGGCGGCGTTTCTTATCCCTGTCTTGTTTCTTTTGCTCTTGCTGCTTATGCAGCCAGGAATTGTTCTCTACGACCGCATGGTCATGCATGGAGCTGCGGCCGAGGCATGCCGTCTTGCTGCTACGAAGACCGATGCAGCCGGCGCGGGCGAGGAGGCGTATCGAAATGCCATCCTGCGGCGGCTGGGAAGCGTGCCGCAGGAAGAGCACTTTCACGTCCACGAGGGCGGCTCCTGCTCGTGGACTGTCGAGATAGTCGGCAACGAGCATACGGAGGTGGCTTCGGTGCGCATTGCGAACAAATTAAAGCCGCTTCCTCTAGTGGATGCGGGCGCGACCTTGCTGGGTTTGACGGACGAGGACGGCTGTCTTGAGGTGAGCGTGCTCGTTGAGGCTAAGACGCAGCCTGAGTGGGTTGTCGAAAGCGAGCAGGGGCTTGATCCGCGCTCGTGGGTTCGCGCGCGAAACGGTTCGGGACGCAGGCGATTGAGGGCGTAAAGGAGGTGAGCGCCATGAGGATTGCTGTTGGAAAACGGACGTTGCGCATGCTTTCGAAGCGAGTTTCGTCCATGAGTTCGCTTCGTCGTGCGCATCCGGTGCTGGAAGCGCCTCCGCCCGCTGTGTGCGCACGGAGGCTTTTCTTCGACAACGAAGGATTTTCGACTGTCGGGATGGTCTTGGCATTGCTCATCACGCTTTCTCTCGTGTTTACCAGCGGGCAGGTTTACCGCGTGCAGGCCGCTTCCGCAAGCGTCCAGAACGCGGCAGACGCTGCCGCCCTGGCAGCGGAAGGGCCGGTTGCGGAATTCTATGTTGTCGTGCGCGTATGCGATGCGGTGGTCTTGTCCCTTACGTTGACGGGGGTGGCGGCGACGGGAATCGGCCTTGTCGCGACCTGCGTGCCCCCTCTCGCTGCGTTGGGCGCAAAGCTCGTAGAGGCGGGGCGTACGGTCTTTACGGCGCGCGATTCGTTTGCGACGAAGGCGACCGACGCACTTAACAAGGTCCAGCGGGCGCTGCCTTACTTGAGTGCAGCCGAGGCCATTTCGGTCTTGCGCGCGAATTCCGGAGGTGCGTCCGGCGCCGACTACGTTGGGTTTGCGGTGCTGTTGCCGGAAGAGGGCGAGGAGATTGCAATCGGCGGAAAAGGAGCGGCCGAAGATGCGCTTTCCAAGGTGGAGTCGGAGCGGGAAGGCTTGGCGGACGCTGCTGCGCGCGCTGAGGAAGCGGCGAAGGAGGCAGACGCCCAGAAGGCGGCGGGGTATGCGGCAGACTGCGGGAACAACCCCGGATACTGCATGTACGAGCGTGCTTCGGTGCTTGCAGGGATGGACGGGGCTTCGAATCCGCTCTACGAGAGCGTGGATGCATGGAGTTTCTCGGTTGCGCTTGAGCGTGCACGGGCCTACTACAAACAGCGCAGAGCGCAAGAGGCGCCCGAGGGCAATTCGGTTGAAGAGCAAGCGGACTCGGCGTTACGTGCCCGGTTCTACGACTTTGCCCAGCGGGAGCTGGCGCAAGGATATGTGCGCGAGACGGAAGCTTCGTTCGCGGCTTACTTTCCTGAGCTGCCGCGCAATACTTCAGAAATGCGCCAGACGACGCTGTACACGGACAGCGTCTATCCTATCGTCGAATCGGGCGGAGTGCGGGTTATGCACGCGTGGAGTGGGTGCCCCGAAGCCGTGGGCGCAACCGCGCAAGGCTCGATTCAGGATATGGAAGCGGGCGGGTTTCCCACCTGTCCCTCCTGCCGGTTTTCCGCAAGCAGTCTCGGCAAGGTAGCTGCCGCATCCACTTCTATCGCAAATGGCTTCGAGTACCATTACGCGAAAGTGGCCGAAGCTGCCCGTGCTTACCAAAAAGCACGGGAGGTGTGCGATCCGCTCAAACAGCACGTGCAGGGAACGGTCGCTTCGCTCTTGGACGGTTTTTCTGAGGTGTTGGAAAGCGCTTCGAAGCGGATAGAGGCAAAGCCTCCGGGCCGGACGGGCGTGGTCGTCCTTGCGGCGGACGTCGCGAGGACTGCAGCGGATGCGGGGTTCGTCTCATCGTTCGTGTCGTCGGGCAAAAGCCTAGGGGTGCGTGCGGCAGTTTCTGCCTCCACGCTCGTTTCCGACTCGCCTGAAGAAGGGAAAACGGTCCTCACGTCGCTGCTTGACGGTGTTTCGGGGAAGGCGGGCAATGTGGGAACGCAGGCAGGGTCGCTGGTGCTTTCTGTGTGGTCGAAAGCCTTAAGCGCGTATGCAGACGGTCACGCAGCCATTCGTGATGCGGTGAGCAACGTGCTGAACTCGCTCCCGCTCGTAGGGGCAAGCGGGTTGGGGACGTGGGCAGCGGATGCGCTGGAAGATTTTCTCGAAAAAGCTGGACTTGCGCCTGCGAAGCTTGACGCTCCGAAACCCGTTTTAGTCAACACCGCTCACGTGGCGAACGCGGAAGGGGGCTCTTTCGCGGAGCGTTTTGCGGAAACGCAGCGTAGTGCGGTCAGCGCGGCGGAAAGCGTTTCGGGGGATGTTTTCTCTGCGGCGGTTTCGGGCGTAGAGGATCGCGTGGTAGAAGGGCTGGAGGCGTGGGATGGAACGATAGAGGTGGCACGCATTGACATCCTCGGGCCGTCAGGGCCTTCCATTCCGATAGAGATTGTCGTGCCCCCGCGCATCGTGCAGGTCGGCCAAGGGGCGATCTCGTCTGCGGCAGATCGTATTCGCGGTCTGGTCGGTTCGATCACAGGGGTGCGGCAATGGGAGTAATGCGTACTCGCGCCTATTTCCCGGAGGACTGCTTTCCGGAGTTTCGGTGCTCTCTTCGGAATGCCGCATCGGGCGGTGAGGCGGAAGGCTGCGGCAGAGGACGCTTCTGGCGGTGCTGTATGCCGCGAGGTTCGCCTGTATGGCGAGCGGGGCAGATGACGGTGGAATTCGTGGTTGCCTTTCCCGTGCTTATTGCCGTGGCGGTAGTGGCGGTCAATGCGTGCTTGTTCTTTTCCGAGTGTGCTGCCTTCGACATGGTGGCGCGCGATGCGGTGCGCACGTTTGCTACGTCGCCTGCGTTCGGGGAGGAAGGTTTCGCGAACGCGGCGATTTCCGAAGAGCTGGAAAGGAACTTCTCGCGTGACTACCTGTCTTCACGGGTGGAGTCATCCTCTTCCTCAGGAGGCATGGTCTCGTACCGGATGACGTTGGAGTTTTCGCCTACGTTGTTCGGCTTGGGCTTTAAATCGGAGGTGTTCGGAGTGAGCTTGCCGAAATTGACGCATACGGTCGGCTTGACGGTCGATCCGTACAAACCGGGAGTATTCCTATGAGGTGGCGACATAGTACGTTGTGCGCTCGTCCGCGTCTGTCGCAAGGGCGAAGGGCGGTACGGGCGGTGTTCATACTTGCGGCAGTGCTGTTCTGCGTCGTGGCGGTAGACGGGGTTCTTGAGGCTGTTCCGGGGTCGGTTGCGCGCGAGTCCGCTGTGGCGCTTGCGCAGGGGCCGTCGGAGTCTTCAAACGGGGAGGATGCCAGGAAGCTTTTCGATGCTATTGGGTCGAGCGTTCCGGACGCCGCTTCTGCAGAGACGGTAGAACGAGAGCTCTTTTCCCTTGCGGACAAAAAGGATGTGCGCATGACGGATGAAGGCGATGTGGTGGGGTTTGTGGTCGACGATGATGCCGATGTGGCATTTGAAAGGCTATCACGCGAGCTAGAGGAAAAAGGCTGGTCGCGTATAGAGGGCGGTCATGCTGGCGCGGCGGGCTTTGCAAAAGACGGCGGAGAGTGCGTGCTGTGCACGGTCTCGTGCCTCAACGTAGCTGGCTCCACGTCCGTAGTCGTCCAATGCGTGCGCAGCAATACGGAGTGAGGAAGGAGTACCAGTATGAGAACATGCCCAGTGTGCGGAGCACGCTGCTTCGACGACATGGAGGTTTGCTACGGCTGCATGCACCGCTTCGATGAGCGAGACGAGGCGGCGACGGCCGTCCTTCAGCCTCTTGCCAAAGAGCTTGCGTCTCCAGAGGTTTCATCGACCGCTTCGGCTTCGTCTTTGGCAGGGGATAGCGGCACGCCGCCGACAGCGGAGACGGTAGCAGGCCGATCTTTTCCGCTGTCCCCGGAGCGTATGGTGCGCAGCTCGGTGCCGTGCACTTCCGAAGCCGACGCGGGCGTTGCGTGCGGACGCGAAAACACGGTGCATCCCCCGCTTGGGCAGACTGCGAGCGTTGGGCAAGAAGCGCACCGTCCTGTCTCGGGCCCGACGCGGCAGTTCATGCAGGGAATGACCGTGTCTTCGCCGCCGTTCTTTCTCAATCCCGCCGAAGGAAGCCAGCGGTATCAGCTGGTCATTTCGTTGCGGCCCTGTCCGGAAGGCGTTGGCTAGCGGTCGTGTGCGGGCTTCGTCGAAAAGAAGCGCACAACGGCCTGTCGGCATGCGGCGAGGGGGCGGTTCTTAAGCACAGGATGCGGCTCGCCGCCTGCCGATGCGACTTTGCCGTGAGGACTTCATTGCAGCGTAGGGCGCGCAGGCGGACCGTGGTATGCTGTCTGCGTTTTTTGGCGGGATCGGTCGTTGGTGAGAGGACATGCCATGACGCAGAACAGATAT
>DVGB01000025.1 GCA_018712955.1 Candidatus Aveggerthella stercoripullorum | reverse complement strand
GCTACTATCCATGCGCACATTTGGCTTCCTTTTGGTCAATGTCTCTGCGCTTGACCGAGGAAGCAGGTGCTGGAAAAGGGATCTGACGCAAAAGCACGTCGTGGGGTTTCGGAAGGCGTGCCAAAAACGAGGAAGCGGACAAAGGAGAGAGACGCGGCCTGAAAGCGGGGAAGTTCGACCGGAAAAGTGTGTCAAAAGTGTGTCACGCATTTTTGACAAAGAAAAAGGTCAGGAACTTTTTAGCTCCTGACCTGCAATTTCATGGTGGTCGCTACAGGATTTGAACCTGTGACCCCCGCCGTGTGAAGGCGATGCTCTCCCGCTGAGCCAAGCGACCATATTTCAACTGCCCGATGCAGCGAAATATTATAATACCCGATTTCCGCCACATGGCAAGTGCTAGATCGAAGAAAGTCGTCTCGCCGACGCTGCTCCACTCAATCTTCGCATTTGCTGTCTTTCCGAAGCAATGTGCTCATTCGGATAGGTCGGAACGACTCGTTAAGCAGCCTTCTGCGCGACGAAGCAAGCGGAGCGTAGCTTGTGCGAGATCGTTCGATACGCTTGCACAATCTGCAAGCTTCCGATCAAGCCTGGGAAGTGCGCCACGGCTAATCGCAGGCGGCGTCCTTGCGTAACCTGAGGGCTGCAGCACTCGGCCGCTTCTTCGTGGAGTATCGCGGTCCCGTATCCGACATTGCTGCCTGCTTCGAAAGCGCACTGTTCTGCGCATAACGAGCAAACTTCTTCTTCTGCAAGCGCGATGAACGGGTAGAATTGTGCCGTTCGCACGTACTCCGTCGGCGGGCAGCGACGGTTCCTTCCGTTGCCGCCTTACGCTCGACGCTTCGCATCGATAGGAGAGTTATGGCAAGCACCACCAACGTCGGCAGCTTCGAAGCAAGCCTCAAGCGCAGCAACGAAGTCCGCGCTGACCTGACCGTCCACCCCGAGAACTACCGTATGCTTACGGGCGACCGCCCGACGGGCCGCTTGCATCTTGGCCACCTGTTCGGTTCCATCAAAGGCCGTGTAGCGCTGCAGAATGCGGGCGTGAACACCATGGTACTCATTGCCGACTACCAGGTCATCACGGATCGCGATACGACGGCGAACATCCAGGATAACGTCTACAACATGGTCATGGACTACATCGCCGCGGGCATCGATCCGGAAAAGACGCCCATCTACGTGCACTCCGCCATTCCGGCATGCAACCAGCTTATGCTCCCGTTCCTTTCTCTCGTGAGCGAAGCTGAGCTGCAGCGCAACCCTACGGTCAAGGCGGAAATGGAGGCGTCCGGCCACCAGCTGACGGGCTTGCTTTTGACCTACCCGGTGCATCAGGCGTGCGACATCCTGTTCTGCAAAGGCAATGTCGTGCCAGTCGGCAAAGACCAGCTGCCGCACATCGAGGTCACGCGCAAGATTGCTCGCGCGTTCAACGAACGCTACGGTGAAGTGTTCCCCGAGCCGGTGGGCTTGCTTTCCGACGCTATCGAGATTCCTGGCCTGGACGGTCGCAAAATGTCGAAGAGCTACGGCAACTCCATCATGCTTGGCGCTACTGCCGAAGAGACGGCAAAGCTCATCAAGAAGAGCCAGACCGACTCCGAGCGCCGCATTACGTTCGACAAAGAGAACCGTCCGGGCGTTTCCGCCCTCCTGACCACGGCGGCACTTTGCACGGGCCGCACCGAGCAGGATATTGCCGAAGAGATCGGCGAAGCAGGCGCCGGCGCCCTCAAAAAGTACGTGACCGAGAGCGTGAACGAATACCTGGCGCCGCATCGCGAGCGTCGTCGCGAGCTCGAGGCGGACCTCGACTACATCAAGGACGTTCTGCACGAGGGCAATCGCAAAGCGAACGAGATTGCCAATGCCACGCTGGAGGAAGTCCGCGAGGCCATGGGCATGGTTTACTAGCGCCGCAGAACGGCAATGCGCATGAAAGGGGCGAAGGCGTCGCTGCGGCGGGCCTTCGCCCCTTGGTTTCAGCGTCCCCTTGCTCCAGCGACGGCTCGAGGAGAAACGAGGCGAACAATATGGAACTTATCGTGAGAAAAGCGAAAAAAGCCGACCTCGATGCTGCTCTGGAGTATTTCGACCAAATCGTCGACGACATGGAGCATGCGGAATACACCTCGAAATGGGTTCGCGGTGTGTACCCTTCACGCGCAATGGTCGAGGGACATATCAAAGAAGGTGGCTTGTACCTGGCGTTCTTTGCCGAAGACCCAGGGAAGATCGTTGGGACGTTCGTGCTCAACCATAGGCATGCCATCGGGTACGAACAGGCCCCGTGGCAAGTGGAAGCGGCAGACGAGGAAGTGCTCGTCATGCACCTCGTGTCCGTATCCTACCGCGTGCACAAACAGGGCGTGGGTACAAAGCTCATGCACCTTGCGATGGAAGAAGCGCGTCGACTGCAGGCACGCGCTATCCGCTTGGAGGTAGTGGACGGCAATGTGCCCGCATGTCGCCTGTACGAACGGGCGGGCTTTGTCCATATTGCGACAGCAGATTTGGTCTATCCCGGCTACGAATCGTACGGGCCTTCGAGGTCTGAGCTCTACGAGCTGCCTCTTGAGGGCTGATCGTCTACCAGTCGAAGACGTCTCCTACAGGAGCCGTGATGCACAGGTCTGCTTGGCGGTCGAGCGGGGTGGGGCTGAGGTTCACGATAACAAGGTGATCGCCTCGGAAATAGTCGACAAGTCCAGCGGCAGGATAGACGGCAAGAGACGTACCTGCCACGACTAAGATATCCGCTCGGGCGAGTGCATGGACCGACGCCGTAAGGACGGATTCGTCAAGCGGTTCTTCGTAGAGCACGACGTCTGGCTTGACGATGCTGTCGCAGGCGGGGCAGCGCGGCACGCCGTCGGATGCTGCTTTGTGCAGAAGCAGCATCTCCTCGAGCGTGAACGGCGCGCGGCAGCCGGTGCAGTAGTTGCGGTGCACGCTCCCGTGAAGCTCCTGCACATTCTGGCATCCGGCGGCTTGGTGCAGTCCGTCGATATTCTGCGTGATGACCGCGTGCAACATGCCTCGTTTTTCGAGCTCTGCCAGTTTACGGTGACATGCGTTGGGGCTGGCATCTTGGAAGATCATTCGGTCGAAGTAGAATTCGAAGAACTGCTGTGGATGCGCGTCGAAAAAACTGCGGCTCACCATCACTTCAGGCGGGTATTCGTAGCGCGTAGCATTCTGGGCGGCATACAAGCCGCTGGGGCTGCGAAAGTCCGGTATGCCGCTTTCGGTGGAAACCCCTGCTCCTCCGAAAAACACCACACCGCCTGGGCGCGCGTTGTCTATGATCGTTCGCAAGCGGTCGATAGCGTCGAAGGGAACGTCCATTTTTTCCTTCTGGCGATCGTTCGCGTTTTTCGCGCGCGCATCCGTCATGTGTACCTCCTCGTGCAGTCGATAAGCATTCTTCCACGATAGCCACTCTAGGACCCTCTTTTCTGGAGTGATGCTGAAGTGCGGTGCGCGTGGTCGGTACGCGGGGCGCCCAACGCGATGCGCGCGCTATCCGTCCATTCGGGCCATGCATGCCTCGGGGAGCTTTATCCGCCTAACGGTCAATGCTACACTTTTCATGTCGCACAACATTGCGACAAAATGTGCGGCGAAGCGCGGCGTCCCGTTAAGGGAGCGTGCTCGCTCGATGATGCCTTGTGCGAGGGGAGACGAAGGGTTTGTTCAGCGCGCTCATAGTGGCGTACCTGTTTCTCGGCGGTTCGGGCGCCGGGGCGCTGGTCGTGCTGTGCGTGCTCGAATGCCTTGATGCCCAGCGGCATCAGGGGCAGCGCCGCCGGGCTCTGCTTGCGATGGCGGGCTTGTATGGCCAGGGAATCGGCGGCAGCACTTCTCGCGCGCCGCATCTCCCGCGCAATTTCTACGCGCGCGCATGGCCGATCGCGCTCGTCATGCTTGCGACGGGGATTCTCTGCCTGCTGTGCGACATAGGGCATCCCGAGCGTGTTCTAGCACTTGTATTCAGCCCGGAACCAACGGCGGTCACGGTAGGATCGTACGCGCTCGTCATTTCGCTCGGCGTAGCATGCGCGTTCGCGGGACTGTCTCTGTTCGAAGGGTTCGATATCCCGATGTCTGCCGTTCGGGCTGTCGGCGTGGTAGGCGTCGTTGCGGGGGTCGTGACGATTTCGTACACCGGCATTCTGCTGCAGGGCATGGCTTCCGTCGTGTTCTGGCAGACCCCCTTGCTGCCTGCCGTGTTCGTACTTTCGGCCTTGTCGTGCGGTATGGCATGCGTTTTCGTGGCGCTTGCATTCACGGAGTCGCGAGTGTCCCTGGTTTCTCCCACGAGCGCTTTCGCGATGTTGGATAGTGCATTCATCCTTTTGGAGGCAGTCGCGCTCGCGGCCTTTGTAGCGGTCGGTTTTATGCATGAAGAATCGCGCGATGCGGCGCAAGCGCTCTTTTCAGGGGATTTGCGCTGGCTGTTCTGGGGCGGCATCGTTGGCATCGGATTAGTCGTGCCCTTCGTGCTGGAGCGGCTTTCGGTGCCGGAGGGGCGTCGCTTTCAGCTGCTGTGGACGGGCGCGTTTGTCCTGGCAGGCGGGCTCATGCTGCGTTTTTGCGTTGTCGCGGCAGCAAGCTATGATGTGACGCAGGCGGCAGGCTCGTTCCTGGGCCTCGCCGTGCTGTGAGGAAGAAAATCGAAAGGCGGTCCACATGGGCATGTGGCGAAAAAGAAGGCAGATGGAGATTTCCCCTTCCGGGGCGGATGTGACGTTCGGCCTGAGCTCGAACGCGCTCTACGTGCCGCGCAAGTCTTCGCGAAACGGTGCCATCATCTTCAGTCTGGCGGTATTCATCGTCGCGTGCGTGGTCGTTCTAGCAGCAAGCGCCGCGTTTGCGGGAACGGTTAATGCGGGCACTATCGTCGTAATGCTGGCAGTCGCGCTGGCGGTCGTTTCCTCGGTGCACATAGCGCTTTCGTGGGAGCGCGTCGTGATTTTGCGCTTGGGCAAGGTGAATCGTGTTGTCGGTCCGGGCTTGTATTTCACCATTCCTATCTTCGAGCACGGAACCATCCGGGTAGACCAGCGTATTATCGCGACGCCCTTTGGCGCGGAGAAGACGCTTTCGGCAGACCTTGTCCCTATCAACATCGACGCGGTGCTCTACTGGGTCGTGCGCGATGCTGAAGAAGCATGCACGGAGGTCGAGGATTATTATTCCGCAGTGAGCTTCCTGGCGCAGACCGCGATGCGCGAAGCAGTCGGACGCTCCACGGTCGCGGAGGTGGCATTGCGGCGTGACCAGCTGGACGTGGAGATTAAGGCCGACGTTGAAAAAGAGGCGTCCGGTTGGGGCATCGACATCATTTCCGTCAAAGTGCGTGATATCGTTATCCCTGATGAGCTGCAGGAGGTCATGTCGCTTGAGGCGCAGGCGGACCGTGAAAAGAATGCGCGCATGGCGGTGGCAAGCGTCGAGGCGGACATGGCGGAAATGCTGGCGGAGGCAGCGCGCGTCTACGGCGATCCAGAGGCGGCGCTCAAGCTGCGCACAATGCTCATGCAGTATGAGACCGTGAAGAAGTCGAAGAGCGCGGTGGTCACGGTGCCGACCGCAGTAAGCGACGGTTTCGTCGAACCGGATGCGAACCAGGCAAGGCAGGAGGGCGTGCGCCATGGATAACCCGCTGGCGAACTTCAAGATCGACTACAACAGCGGCCTGCCCGTATGGATTCAGGTGAAGAACCGCATTGCCTACCTTATCGGCGCGGGCGAATACCAGGCAGGGGATCGTCTGCCCACCGTGCGCTCCCTTGCGGTCAGCTTGGACATTAGCTACAACACGGTGAACCGCGCGTACATGGACCTTGAGCGGGAAGGGTATATCTCCACGCGCAAGGGCCGCGGTACGTTCGTGGCCGAGCAGAAGGAGATTGGGGCTGCCCGTGCGACCGACAGCCCGGTCGAGCTGCTCATCGACGATATGATTCGTGCCTGCAACGGCGCGGGCATGAACGACGAGGACATTATTGCCATGGTGAAAGCACGCCTTGCGTACAAGGCATATCGTGGCGAATAATTGTATTAATACATTGCGACAATGTGATGCTGCCCGTACAATACGGGGCAGAACATGCATTGTCATCGCGCGAGGGGAGCGCGGAAAGGGGAAGACCATGGACGAGACGATGGAAACGAAGCTTCCTGCGGCTGCGGAGGAGACCGCGCAGTGGCAAGTTCGCGCTTCTGCGTGCGAGCTGCTTGCGCTGAGCCTGCGCTACCCGGACGAAGGGCTGCGTGAGGTTGTCGTCTCAGGGGAATGGGCGGACGCAGCGCGAGAAATCTGGTCGGTGCTTGGTAAGGAGCTTCCGGCGGACTGGGCCGAAGGAGTGGAAGGCGTCGACTTTCACGATCTTCGCGCAGACGCGACCCGCCTGTTTGTCGGCACGCCGAAGGCCGTGTGCTCTCCGTACGAGAGCTTCTGGCGCGCAGAGGACGACGGCGTGCAGCCGCTGATGTTCATCAACCCGCACGCTATGGAGGTAGAGCGCTTCTGCAAGGACTGCGGTCTTGCGCAGTCGCGCGAGGCGGACGCGAACGACCCACTTGACCACATTGCGACAGAGTTCGAACTGCTGGAGTACCTGGCATCCATCGAGGCGGGCATCGCGGAGATTCCCGAGCACGGCCGTCAGCCGCAGGAGTATCCGGGCGGTAGCGCGCATGCAGCGTACGATTCGTTCGTAAACGAACATCTGCGCACGTTCGCTTCGCGGTTTGCCGACAAGTTGGAGGCGGAAGCGCGGACGGCGTACTATCGTGCGGTAGCGCAGCTTTTGCGCGCATATCTCGCGTAAGAGGCAATCTGACCTGCAGATACTCGCAGGTTCAGCGTGTTGGATGCATCGGCGGAGAGGGAGGCTGTCGTGGCTTCAGCAGGGGAGAGCCTGGCGTTTCGTGAGAATCCGGCATTGGACAAGGCGCTCGGCTTGTACCGTTCCATCGAGGACGACTACGTTCGTTCTATTGAAGCGACAGGCGTGAAGTTCGCTTTGCGCGATGAAAAGCGCGCCGAAGCGCAGGATTTGCGCGCGCGCCTTGAGAAGGCGGGCGCGCGGATTCGCAACGGCGGGGCCAGCGTGTCGGTCGGCTTTTTGAGCCGTGGATGCGTTGCGTGCACCGGTTCGTGCGTAAGCTGCACGTTCGCTATTTCCAACAACTGTCATCGCGATTGCTTCTTCTGCTTCAATCCGAACGAAAAGGATTTTTCTTACTACTGCGAGCACCAGTTTCCGTGGCGCGAAAAGCTGGAAGGTCTGGCGCACGAAGGCAGTACGCCCGTGTGCCTGGCCTTGTCCGGCGGCGAGCCTATGCTCTACCCGGACGAGGCATGTGCATACTTCGAATGCGCTCGAAATCTGTTCCCGGGCGTCCATACGCGTTTGTACACGTCGGGCGACTTGCTGAATGCCGCTCTGCTCGACCGACTGCGCGATGCCGGTCTCGACGAAATACGTTTTTCGGTGAAGCAAAGCGATGAGCCGGAAGAGCAGGAAAAGCTGTTCGCCATCATGGAATTGGCGCTCGAGCGAATTCCTACGGTCATGGTGGAAATGCCTCCCATACCGGGAACCGAAGCGTCCATGCGCGATTTGCTGAAGCGCCTGGACGCCCTGGGCGTTCACGGCATCAACCTGCTGGAGTTCGCCTACGCCATGTGGAACTGGGAGGTCTTCGATTCGCTGGGCTTGACGCTGCGCAATCCTCCCAACCGCGTGTGCTACGACTACACCTACGCCGGCTCTCTTGCCGTGCAAGATTCCGAGGAGCTGTGCCTACGCCTTATGCTCTGGGCGGTCGAAGAGGGCCTGACGTTAGGCATGCACTACTGTTCTTTGGAGAACAAGCATCGCGCGCAGGTGCGCAATATCGACGAACCGTATGCGGACCTGGACGCCCGCTATGCTTTCGACTACGGCGACTATTTCTTGAAGACGGGCATAGTGTTCGGCCCTGATCGAGCTCCGGTGCGCGCTGCGCTGCGCGCGCTGGGATGCACTGATTTCCTCGAAGACAAGGTGGGTGATTCGACCTCCTTCCATCCTCGCTGGCTTCCGCAAGCGGCACATGTGCGCTTTGCGGACGGAAGTGCGGTCCGTCCGTGCGTGTCGACGAACGTGGTTGCGCTGCACGGCGGCAAGCCTTCGTTGCGCGAGCTGAAGGTGGAACTTCTTGAAGATGCAGCGCCTGTCCAGCTGGTCGACGAAACGAAGGCAAGCGACGAAGCGGCAGGATTCGGGCTGTAAACGCGGATACGGTTTGGGCAGGGCGCCACGCACGGTAGCGTCCTGTGCGTTGCCATGCTTTTTCGAGCGACGGCGCACGGGGTTTGTGCGCAAGGTGTCTCCTGAAGCGGAACGTTTCGGCGTGCGGATGCGCTGCTGTTCGGCAGTCTTGCGGAGTGCTATGTGCTTCGGGGCACCACTATATTCCTAAGATAGATAATAATTCAATGTCGCAATGCATTGCGACAATCGTACACGCGATGTACAATTTGTGAAGCGGAGATGGCCACTCCGCGAACAGGGCGTCGGCGTTCATGCATGGCGTCTGCGCCCCAGAGGGGGAGAATGCAAGGGGCGTTCTTCATGTCATTTAGGAGGAGGAATGTCGGAGATTAAGATCCCGAGCAAGGGAATCTCTCGCAGAAGCTTTCTCAAGACTTCCGCCGCCGTCGCCGGCGCTGCCGCAGTCAGCGGAGGCACGCTGACTGCTCTTGCCGACGTTGCGGAGGACGCAAAGTCGTCCGCAGGCGACGAGCAGGAGATCAAGTGCGTATGCGGCTGCAACTGCCAGGGCTGCTGCTCTATGATCGCGACCGTGCGCGAAGGCAGGATGGTCAACATCCGTTCCAACGAGGATCTTCCGTATCCTTCGTACGAGCGTATTTGCATGCGCGGTTTCAGCCATGCGAACCGCCTGTACGACTTCAACCGTGTGTTGTACCCGATGAAGCGCAAGACGTGGAGCATCGAAGAGCCGCACGTGGAGAACCGTGGTTCCGACGAATGGGAGCGCCTGTCCTGGGATGAGGCCGCGAAGCTCGTGGCGGACACGCTGATGTACAACACCAAGAACTACGGGCTTCGCTCCAACTGCGTCCTGGTTTCTGCTGGTAATTCGTTCGCCGCGTACGGCGGTCTCGTGGCCGGCCTTGGCTTCAGCAACGCGTTCGGGTTCCAGGGTATGGACGTGTGCCTGGACTACGGCGACCTGGTCGGCATCGGCCAGGTGACCGGTAGCGGCTGGGACTTCAACCAGCGCAACATGGCGGGCGACTACCGTTTTGCGAAGACCCTGCTCATCTGGGATACCAACCCGCCAAACTCGCAGCCTCACAGCTGGCACTTCTGCATCGAGGCGAAGGAGGCCGGCGCGAACCTGGTCGTCATCGACCCGACGTACACCATCGCTGCCCGCCAGGCGACGAAGTGGGTTCCCATCAAGCCCGGTACCGACCCGGCGCTCGGCATGGCCATGCTCAACGTCATCATCGAAAACGAATGGTACGACCTGGACTTCATGCGCGAGCACACCTGCGCTCCGCTGCTGGTGCGCGAGGACAACGGCCACTTCCTGCGCAGCACCGACTTCGGCGAGGAAGGCCCGATGCAGCTTCCTGAGTACCCGTTCTACGGCATGCTGCTTTTGCAGGGCACGAAGGCGAACAAGATTCCGACCGAAGCGGACACGGAAAAGTACGTCGTCTGGGATGCCGATGCGAACACGTGGGGAAGCCTCAACACCGTGGCGAACCCTGCCATGGAGGGCACGTTCGAGATCAACGGCGTGAAGGTCACCACGGCATGGACGCTCTTCAAGGAGCATATGGCGCAGAACACGCCGGAGTGGGCCGAAGAGATCACCGAGGTCCCGGCCGACACTATCCGCGAGCTTGCGCGCATGTACGCGCAGGATACGCCGTCGACCATCTATGCTGGCTACCATCTCTACGATAACTGCGAAGAAATGGGCATGACGTGGGCGTGCCTGGCGTCCTTGACCGGCAACATCGGCAAGAAGGGCGCTTCCATCGGCCACCTTGGCAAGAGCAAGCCCGACATCAACATGGCCGGCCTCGTGTTCCCGACGGGCCTGTCCCGCATCAACAACGAGCTGCCGTGGCTGAACTTCCAAGAAGTTCTCGACACGGGCGAGTTCCTGGGCAAGGAGTTCCCGGTTCGTTTGCTCTACAACATCGGCGCGAACCCGGTCGGCAGCTACGCTGCTCAGGCAAAGTGCATCAACGAGATCCTGCCGAAGATTCCGTGCATCGTCACCAACGACTCGGAGTTCTCGGAGACCTGCGAGTACAGCGACATCGTCCTGCCCTCCACGCACTACTTTGAGTACGACTGGATTCAAGCTGCCTCTCACACGCCGTTCCTTTACATGGCGAACAAGGTCGTCGACCCCCTCGGCGAGGCGAAAGAGGACGTCGATATCTTCCGCGAGATCGCGAAGTACATGGACGACGAGAAGGCGAAGGCCTTCTATGCCAAGTCGAGCGAAGAGATGATGCGCTCGGTCGTCGACACGCCCGCCGCCCAGAAGAACTGGGGCATCAACCTTGATGCGCTGAAGGAAAAGGGCGTTATGGCCGACAAGGAAGAGAACTGGGTCCATTGGTCCGACCTCAAGTTCCCGACGCTTTCCGGCCGCCTCGAGTTCTACGTGGAGAACCCGGGTGCGCGCATCAACGTTGGCAAGCCGATCGACAAAGAGTTCTATCACATGCCGACGTACCATACGCCGAACGAAGCGTACGACGACTCCGAGCAGCATAAGAAGTACCCGCTGTACCACTACTGCGAGCGTACGCGCTTCCACCTGCACACGCAGTACAACCATGCGCCCATCCTGCGCGAGCTCGACCCTGAGCCGTATCTGCGCATGAACCCGGTGGACGCCGAACCGCGCGGCATCAAGGAAGGCGACTACGTCGAGGCGTACAACGACCGCGGCCATTGCGTGTGCCGCGTGAAGTTCGACAACGGCTTGCGTCCGGGCATGGTGTCCTCGCCGAAGGGCTGGCATCGTGGTGCGTATGTGGCGGGCAGCTATCAGGAGCTGACCAACGACCATATGAATTTGCTGCACCAGAACACTTCGTTCGACGACACGCTCGTCGAGGTGCGCAAGTACGAAGGTGAGGTGGCCTAATGACTCACTACGGAATGGTTATCGACACCCAGAAGTGCATCGGGTGCCACGTGTGCGCGATGGCGTGCAAACTGGAGAACAACCTTCCGAACGACATCTGGTGGAACCGCATCCTGACCGACAACGGCGGTGAGGCGCAGTTCGACATGGTGGGCGGTACGTATCCGGACGATCTCCACTTCGGCTATCTGCCGGTTTCCTGCCAGCACTGCGAGAACCCGGCGTGCGTGAAGGTCTGCCCGGTCGGCGCTACCTACCAGGATCCCGAGACCGGCGTTGTCCGCCAGGACTACGACAAGTGCATCGGTTGCCGTATGTGCATGTCCGCATGCCCTTACACCGGCGTTCGTTCGTTCAACTGGGAAGAGCCCCAGTATCACATGGACTATGCGACCGGCGGCAAGGACGTCCCCGTCCACCAGAAGCACGTGGTGGAGAAGTGCACCTTCTGCTATCACCGCATTTCCCAGGGCATCGAGCCCGCCTGCATGCACCTGTGCGTCGGGCGTGCCCGTTTCTGGGGCGACCTGGACGATCCGAACTCCGAGGTGTCGCAGTTGCTCGCGACGCGCGAGTACAAGACGCTGCTTCCCGAGCGCGACACCAAACCGTCCGTGTACTACCTCGTTTAGGCGAAAGGGGATATCATGTCTGAGAACATCCAGGCGGCTTCGTCGCCTAAGGCTCCCGCTGCCAAATTCGGGGGCACCGGACTGACCGTCGCCATCGTGGCAGCGGCTGTCGTTACCGTCATCGGGCTGGTCCTGTGGGGCATCCAGCTTTCGGGCGGCATGATTCAGACGAACATGCGCAACATGGACTCGTGGGGTCTCTACATCACCATGTTCATGTTCTTCGTTGGCCTGTCCGCAGGCGGCCTGATCATCAGCTCCATTCCGAAGGCGTTCGGCATGAAGGGCTTCGGCGGCATTTCGAAGGTCGCCGTGTGGACCTCCATCTGCTGCACCTGCCTGGCCATCGGCTACGTCGTGGTCGACCTGGGCGGTCCGTTCCGCGTGTGGGAGCTGTTCGTCTACTCTAACCTCGGCAGCCCGCTGATGTGGGACATCATCGTGCTGTTCGTGTACCTGATCCTGTCCATCGTCTACCTCTGGGCGCAGGTGCGCCATGAGGCGGGCAGGGTCTCGGCGACCGCGCTGCGCGTCGTGAGCTTCATCGCGCTGGTCTGCGCTGTGCTCGTCCACTCCGTCACCGCGTGGATCTTCAGCCTGCAGCAGGCGCACGACATGTGGCACACCGCGCTTATGGCTCCTTGGTTCGTCTCTTCTGCGCTCGTGTGCGGCACCGGCCTCGTGCTGGTGGTCGTCATTGCTCTCCGTGCGGCGGGCTACCTGAAGCTCGAGCAGGCCAACATCGTCAAGATGGCGAAGATGCTCGGCGCCTTCGTCTGCGTTGACCTGTACTTCTTCGCGTGCGACCTGCTGACCGAAGGCTTCCCGGGCGGCGAGGGTGCGAACGTCGTCGCCATGCTCACGAGCGGTCCTCTGGCCCCGTTCTTCTGGATTGAGGTCATCGGCTGCATCATCGCGGCGGTCATCTGCTTCGTGCCGAGCCTGCGCAAAACCCCGGCGCTCGTCGTCGCGGCGCTGCTGGCCATCGTCGGCATCTTCTGCAAGCGCTTCCAGATTCTGGACGGCGGCTTCCAGATCAACAACCTTGCCGACTACGGCATGGCGTTGACGCCCACTTCCGTTACCAACTGGACTGACGGCATGGCGGGCGCCTACGCGGGCCTCGTCTACACTCCGTCGATGCTCGAGCTGGGCATCACGGTGGGAGTCCTGGGCCTGGGCGCCCTGCTCCTCCTGCTGGGCTTGAAGTTCCTGCCGCTGAAGCCGGTCGAGGACTAAAGCCCGCACGGCTGCGAAGCATGCTTCTGCACCGCGGGCGCTCTACGCGGGTAGGGCGCCCGCTTATGAAGCGGGGCAAGGGTGTTTGCGGCGCCATGGCGTACGCGGAGAGTCTACGCCGCGTTCTCGCAGCACTATCCTTTGCTCGCAGTCTCCATACCTGACAATTCACCCTGTAATGCTTGGCAGAAAGCGCGCTCACCCCCCTCCCTCCCGAGCGCGCTTTCTGCCGTTGAAAGCCGGTGAACTATGCTGAAAAAAGCGCTTTTAACGCTCGTCGCGTTCCTGCTCGTGGGACTGTGCGTGTTCGGTGCGGGCATGCTTGCAGATTCCGATGTCAGCGCGCCGCAAGCTATCACGGCAGAATCTGCCTGTCCGGTCGTTGGCTGTGCGAGCGGTACGTGCCACGGATTCGACAACGTGCCGCAGCCTGACGGTATTCACGAAATGAACTGTCCTGAGGCAAGCTGCTCTTCAGTGGAATGCCATGCGTGGGATACGCTGACATCCCGCTATCACCAGGCATCTGATGCAAGCTTGAACCTGTGGATTCTTGCTCCTATCGTGGGCGTGGTCGCGCTCGTGATGCTGGTCAAGAAAGTGAAGTAGGTGGTCTCATGGATTCGAAGGTGAAAACAAGCCTGGTCATCGATCTGGTGGCGCTCGTTGTCTACCTTGTGGTGGCCAATCCTGCATTTACGAGCATCGCAATCCACGAATGGCTGGGAATTGCCGTGTTCGTGGTGTTCGTCGTCCATGTTGCGCAGCATGCGGGCTGGGTGGCCGATACCGTGCGCACTGCGTTTGCGCAGCCGTCCCTCGCGCGTACCGGGTTCCTTGTGCTCGATGTGCTTATTCTTATCGCGTTCATGACGTGCACCGTGTCGGGTTTGCTGGTTTCTGGAGCCGTACTGCCTGCACTGGGCCTGTACGCCGACGGATATTTCTTCTGGGATCCTTTGCATGCAGCATCCGCGAAATTGCTGCTTGCCTTGCTGGTCATCCATGTGGTCGCTCATGCGCGCTGGATTGCGGGGCTGTTCCGTGCGCACCGAGGCGAAGCGGGGCATTCTGCGGCAAGGGAATCGCGCAATGGCTCAGGGCGCTAAGCAAGCTCGACGATGCCGAACACGCCGCCGTCGGCATCGCACAGCTGCACGATAGTACGTTCGTCTACGCGCGCAATGCTGGGGAATAGACGGTCTCCAAGCACGGCCGAGCGGCGGAAATCGACGCGTGCGAGGTGAACGTTCGGCTCTTCGGGCAGGATGTCGAGCGCTATCTGCACATATTGACAGTTGTTCACGTGCTCGTTGGTGTCGATGTGATGGCGTTGTACGGTCACGGGGTCGCACGGTATGAGTTTGTCGGGAGCGGAAACATGGCGCTCTTCCGGTGGCATGGGCAGCGGATCGTGCATGCCGTATGCTTCCACGTGGTCTGCGGTCGGGCGTACAGGACGCATTTGGGCAAGGTCCATGAACGCCCAGGATGTTTTCGCGCGGGCGATCAGCGTGCCGTCGGCATCGCGCAGGTAGAAATTTCTTGTAGCGGACACGGACTTGAATCCGCTTGCGAACGTGCCGACCGTCACGCTTTCGCCTACCGTGGGGTAGCGGTCGACCACAAGCTGCCAATGCGTGAGCACCCACGCCTTATGTTCGCGCTTCAGGCGCGCCGGGCCGTATCCTACCGCTTCCGAATGGAAAATGCTGCAGTCCTGGAACAGGTTGATGAGCGCAGGCAATGTCATGCAGCCGCCATGGCCGACCTCGCTGTAGCGGATTCGGGTGCCGAATTCATATACGGCGTCATTTTCTTGCATGCTTGCTCCTTGCCACGCTTTCCGTCCTTGCCTGAGCATAGCACGAAGAGGCGAGAGGCTGCCTAGCGCGGCGGGACGATGCAGTCGTAGCGTACGGCTTTGCCTGCAAGAGAGTAGCTCGGTGCGAAGTCGGCGAGGTAAGGGCCTTTCGATGGTCGCTTGATAACGATTTTGCGCGGATGTGCGCTCAGGGCGGCATCCAGCAGCTCGTCCTGGTCTTCGCAAGGGCGTTCTAGGTGGTGCAAAAGCTGGAATTTCTTTTTGACTTGAGCACTTTTGGTGCGCGCGGGGAACATGGGGTCCAGGTAGACGACGTCTGGCCTTATGCTCAGCTCTGGGAGCGCCTGGAGGCTGTCGCCTGCGACGAACTGCATCCTGCTGACGGCATCCTGCAGGGAGGGCAGGGCGCGAGCGCGGCGCAAGGCGTCTTCCAGAAGCGCTGCAATGATCGGATTGCGCTCGTAGAGCAGTACGGAAAATCCCGCGGCAGCCAGCAGAAGCGCGTCTTCTCCGAATCCCGCCGTGGCATCGACGGCAGTCAAAGGACCGCTCTCTCCTTTGATTTTAGCTGCGCGCACGAGGAGCTCTCGGTGAAGGTTATGGGGTTTGATTCGCGGAGCCATGCGCGCAAGGTCAGCGCGCAAGGTCATGCCGTCTCCAACAAGCGAAAGCCCGTCGGCGTCAAGTCGCAGCGCGAGGCCTGTTGGCTCTGTGTCCGCGAGCGGGGTAGAAAGCCGGGCGGCAAGATGCTGTGCCGTGGAAAGGTATTCCGGGCATGCCGCAAAGACGACCAAGCCGTCAGGAAGCGCGGGCGCATCTTTCGCAGACGAGCTGGGCGCCAGGGGCGTGCTCGTGGTCCGATCGCGTTCGTCCATATCGCGTAAGCGCCTTTCTAGGAATGCCTGTCAGCGCGCCGGTCGTGCTTTTCGTCGCGATAGTACCGCGCCTTATCCTCGTACATGCGCTTGTCCGCTTCGTAGAACTGGGCCTTGATGTCCTTGTCGGCGCCGCGCCAGGAAATGCCGACCGCAACGCTGATGCCGTTATGGGCCATCTCATCGAGGACCGTTCTCACGGTAGATTCGAAAGCTTCCTGTCCAAGCTCGGTGTCGATGACGACGAACTCGTCACCGCCGATGCGGTAGGTCCTTCCTTCGAAACGACCGTCGATATGGCGGGCGACCTGGCAGATGAGGTTGTCGCCTGCTGCGTGTCCGTGCTGGTCATTCATGGCTTTCAGGCCGTTCACATCGAAGTACGCAATGCCCAGATGTGGAGTCTCCCGGTAGTCGCCATCCTCGAGGCGCTTACGGAATTTGCTGCGGTTGTAAAGGCCAGTCAGCCCATCCTCGAAGCTTTTCTGACGTAGGGCGGTCTCCAGAGTGATACGTTCGGTCACGTCGAACACAATGCGCTGGATGATGTCGGTCGTGCCGTCTGTCGCTATAAGGGAGTTCACCGAGTTTACGTGGATCGTTCTGCCGGAAGGCTGTACGAGGCGGTAGGTTGCGCTCGTGCTGTCTCCAGGCTCGACAAGGCTTCGGAGCGCTGCTTCCATGTGCGGAATGTACTCTTCTGCCACGCAGCTGCAAAACCCGCGCGTCCAGTCGATGTCTTGGACATCGTCTTGTTTGACCCCGGTCATGTCTGCGGTGGCATGGTTGGCCGCAAGGAGGGTATAACGCCCGTTCGTACGGCTAAATCGCATGATGGCGCAGGGAACCGTGTTGTAAATGTCGCGTAATTCGGCGGTCTGTTCTTCGAGCTTCGCGCGTTGAAGGGCGACTTGTTCTTGCAGGTACTCATACGATTGGCGCGCCATGCCCGTGGGGAACCCTCTGTCTCCTGGCTGCATTTCGCTGGAAGGATTCGAGATATGGATGTGGCAGCAGGCAAGTCCCTGCGGCGTTTCGCGGAAAGCAGCTGTTATGCGCTGGTGAACGCGCAGGTACGTGTTTGTCGACGGGTCGGTCACAATCCAGAGAAGCCCCGAGCAAAGATAGGCACCGGGTGCTATTTCTTGCACATGGTATTGCTCTTCTGAAATATTGCAGGCAGGAACCTGCCCTGCGAACTGGCGAAAGATAGCACTGACGGTATCGACTCCGACGGCATGCTCGCCTTCCCCCGTGCCGAACCAGCTGAAAGAGTCATCGAATTGGGACACGATGAAGCCAACGTCGTTCCTGCAATAATGCGCATGCAGGATAGCGCTGGTCAGTTCGGCGACTTCGCGGTTCGTTCCGGAGAACTTGAAGTCAAGGTCGGTGTCCATGCGTTTAACTCCTCGTTCTGGCGGCAGGTGAGCGACGGTGGCGCGTCAGTTTGGCCTTCTACGATACGGTCCGTTGGCGTGTGCGAGATGCTTGCAAGAGTGCGTTTTCGCACAATTAATCATTTTATCGTATATATGTTTTAAGGAGCATTTGCCATTGCGGCGCACAAGGCGGAAAGCGTATGGGCAAGAAGGAAATGCCGTATATTTCACGTTTGGTTGATGGTTTTTGTTCTGCGGCTAAATGATGCATCCTGCGCTATACACGAGCAGTTTGCCAACGAGCTTTTGGCGCCACCACTTGCCAGGACACCTCGCAAACGGGCGTCTTTGCCAGTGGCTGGGCGATAGGGGCTCTGGCGAACTATGTTTGAGAACCATTCAGGAAAGGAATAATCGCATGAGCCTCATTTCGGAATTCAAGGACTTTATCAACCGCGGTAACGTGATGGACATGGCAGTCGGTGTTATCATCGGCGGCGCGTTCACGTCTATCGTCACGTCCCTGACGAACGACATCATCAACCCGCTCATCAAGCTCGTGACGGGCGGCGGCACCGAGGTCGCAGGCCTGACCATCCCGGTTCCGGGCACGGAGAACGGCATCGACTTCAGCGCCTTCATCAGCGCCGTTATCAACTTCCTTATCGTCGCCGTGGTCGTCTTCGTTATCGTGAAGGCGTTCAACCAGGCACAGAATCTTGGCACGGGCCTGGCAAAGGGCCTGGTCGGCAAGGTCATGGGTAAGGACGGCGAAGAGGTCGAGGTCGAAATGGTGCCTCCGACCTGCCCGTTCTGCATGGAGGAGATCAAGGAGGGCGCTACGCGCTGCCCGCATTGCGCAGGCGAGCTGCCCGCTCCTGCTGCTCCGACCCCGAAGGAGCAGTAGGACGCGGTCTTATCCGTTGCACTAAGCCTTCTGTTTTCGAACCGTGCTGGAATCCTCTGAAGGGACGCCAGCACGGTTTTTTGTTGCTCGTTGTCGCGCGAGATGCGGCAAGTGGCTTTGCTCTGCCCCTTGTTCCACGGATAAAGCTCTTTGCAGGGCGGGGCGAGCCTGACGTTGAGCGTGCAGTGCTGTTTGGCTGTTACCGTTTGCGGGCTGTCTTGAGGAGCGCGATAACTGCGATTGCAGCGCCAATGACGAGCGCAGCGATGACGCCGCCGAGCGGATCTCCTGTTTGTACGAGCGTAGAGCCCGACTTCGATTTTTCTGCGACGGCAGACTGCTTTGCGTCTGCTCTGGCTTTGCTGGGGTTGTCTGTTTCTTGCTTGTCCTTTGCCGCGGTGGCGCCGGAGCCGGGCTTTCCGTTGTTTCCGTTTTCGGGCTTCGGTTGCGTGCTGGGGTTTTGGGGATTGTCGGAATCGGGGTTCTGACCCGGATCGGGCTCCGGTGTAGGAGACGGGTCGGGATCCGGCACGGGGTCAGGGTCGGGCGATGGTTCGGGGTCCGGCGTTGGGTCGGGATCCGGGTCAGGATTAGGATCAGGGTCGGGATCCGGCGCCGGGTCAACTCCAGGATTTTCTTTTGCGCATTGATTATGAAATGCGACGCGGTTCTCTTCCTCGCCATCTTGCAGGGGGTATTCCACGAGCGCGGTCGGTTGGGGTCCTTGCGCGGTGTTTTCTTGCACGAGGTGCACCAGAATCGTTTGCGTGCGTGCGTCGTAAACTATGCCATCCTTCTCAGCGGTCAGGCCGTCTGCTGACCAGACGGCGCCGTCGGGAATGACCTGGCTGACCTCGTAGGCGAACGTTTGGCCAACCTTGCTTTGGGCGTCTTCGAACGCAAGGGAGCCGAACGTGAACAGCTCGCCGACGTTGCGCGCTTCGG
>DVGB01000024.1 GCA_018712955.1 Candidatus Aveggerthella stercoripullorum | reverse complement strand
CGGGCGATGGTGGCCGACTCGTTGCTCATAAGGTCATCACATCTGTTTGAGGCGCGGTCTGGAACCTGCGTTGCGGTTGTTGTTGGGCGGCGGCGGCGAACAGGGTGCCGGGCTTTTCCGGGGGTGTTTGCGAGAAGAGGCTGACTCTCGGCTTGCTTCCTGTTTCGCTGCTGTTCGCGGCTGTTTCGTCCAGGACTTGCAGCAAAACGACAAGATAGCGGAAAGAATTTCGAGTGCTGAACCCGTCCTACGAGCATGATGCGGGAAAAGAGACACTGTTCGGCATCTGAGCGTGCTTTGCAAGAGCGTTTTCCCAGGTCGGGTTTCCTGCTCGGACGGCATTTTTAGCATGGTGGGTTCAGCACTCGAAATTCTTTCCACTTTCTGTCTGGTTTGGTGCAAGGTGGCTACGGAGTTCTACAAAATCGTTCTGCGGCAAGGCCGGTTGAAGGGAGAAGCCGTTCTTGCGCTTGGAGTTTCAGCGATGGATTTGCCGCGTAGGTAAGCCTGCGGTCGATATGTCCTTGAACATGGCACTCGCTCTGGCGTACATTCCTTATGGAGGAAAGAGGGGCATCATGCTGGGTTATGTAATGCATGCGTGGCGAAAGCTCGGTGCGTTTGCCACTATAGGGATTGTGACGGTATCTCTTACCGTTCTTGCAGGCTGCGCTGGACAAGAGGCTGAACAACCTGCGTCTGGGCAGGCTGCTCAGGCGGAAGCAACGGTCGAAGTCGATGATGTCATGACGGAAGCGGTTTCGGACGTTCCCGCGGACAACGCCGAAAGCTCTTCCGCGAACCAGGCGGAGTCTGCCGAGGCAAAAGCCAACTCGAGCACGGACGCCGAAAAGCGCGCCGATGCTGAGGCGCTCCGTGCGCAGCTTGGCATCGTCGAAGACTACCGTGCCGAGTTCAGCCACGGGCCGAAGGGCGCGGACTACCAGCGCTACATCATGCTTCACGACACCGAAAGCGATGCCGACCCGCTCACTATCGTCGATTACTGGGACGGTGCCGACAACGGCGTGGCAGCACATTTCGTGGTGGGCAAGGACGGCACGATCGTCCAGTGCGTTCCGCTCGACGAGATCGCGCATCACGCCGGCTATGGGGATGCGGGGCATAACGACCGGTACGGCCTGGTCGAAGACGGGCGCGATGACATGGTCGGCACGGTGCCTATCGGCTCGTGGGCGCCGGACTACGGCATGAACGCCTATTCGGTCGGTATCGAAATGGTCCATGTCGGCGGTGAGGGCACCTATCCCGAAGCCCAGCTTGAAGCCGTGGACGCCCTGATTGCCTACATTGATGCGTATTACGGCTTTGAGAGCGAAATCGTCGACCACAAAGCATGGCGCACGGGGAATTCGGACACCTCGGCGGAGTTCGCGGACTATCTTGCGAACTATCAGAGTTCGCGCGCCCATGCGTAAGGAGGGGCTATGTTCTGCAGGAATTGCGGCAAAGAACTGCAAGCGGGCGATGCGTTCTGTCCGGAATGCGGCACGCGCGTAGAGCCGTTGGACAGCGAGAGCGCCAAGACGAAGCGTTTCGAACAGCTTGAGCGGAACGGCTTTGCGGTCGGCGGAGGCGAAAGCGGAAGCGGGAAAGCTGCGTCGCAGGCAGGTCCGCAAGGAGTCCCGCCGACAATTCCGCAAGGGTTCCCGCCTTCTGGCGGCCAGGACAGCGCGCAGGCGCAGCAGGCAGGCCAGCCGGCAAACATCGCGAGCGGCCTTTGGGCTGACCCGCAGGCATCTCCTCAACAGGCAAAACAGGCGAGTGGGGTCAACTGGCGCGTAGTTGCCATTGTCGCCATCTGCGGCGTGGTCTTGCTCGCCATCATCGCGGTCTGCGTGCTCATGCTCGGTGGGCGTCACGACGCTTCCCAGCCAGCTCCCGCCTCTGAAAGCGCACAAGAGGCGTCCGGTGCGGCGCAGGGAAAAACCGCGCTCAATATGTTCATATCCCAGATCGACAACGCTTCCTTCCCGCAGATGACCATGTACGTTCGCCTGACCGACCAGGCAGGGTCGGAGGTCGCAGGCATCGACGCGGCGCAGTTTAACGTCGTGGAGCTGGGTTCCGACGGAGCCGAGCACCAAGCGACGGTCAGCGAGATTCTGCCCGTCGGCGAAGGCGACACGATGAGCATCAACCTGGTGGTCGACCAGAGCGGCTCCATGTCGAGCGAAGGGAAGATGGGAAATGCGAAAGCCGCTGCACATGCGTTCATCGACGAGATCACCGCTTCGGGCACGAACAACGCTGAGATTACTTCCTTCGACGATCGAGTCTACAACCGCCAGCCGTTCACTTCGAACGCGGTGCTCCTCGACAGCGCGGTCGATGCGCTGTCGACCGACGGGGACACAGCTCTCTACGACGCGCTGTACTGGGCGCTTCAACGCACGAACCTCAAAAGCGGCTCGCGCGTGGTGATTGCCTTCACCGACGGCGAGGAGAACACGAGCAGCTATTCGGAATCCGACGTCGTCGAGCTTTCGCGCCTGACGGGCATTCCGGTGTACCTGGTAGGCATCGGCGACGAGGTCGACGCTGCGTCGCTTCGTTCGCTCGCCACGTCGTGCAACGGCCAGTACTACGACGCTTCTACCGCGGATTTGGCCCAGGCGCTGCAAGGCATCTACGAGTCCATCTACGCCGACCAGCGCTCGATGTACCGTGTGGTCTACACGTCGACCTTCGAGGGCGAGACCTCGGCATACCGCACGATTCGGCTCGTTTGCACGGATTCCAGTGCATTCCAGGGTGCGGCGGAGTCTTCGTACATGCCTGTTGACAACGTGTCGGCGTACGAAAGCAGCGTCAACATGAACGACTACGTGCTCGAAGACAGCAACAGGCGCTACCTTGCGAAAAGCGAGCTTGAGGACATGTCGCTGTGGGAGCTCTACCTTGCGCGCAACGAGATATTCGCGCGCCACGGACGCGGGTTCAAAAACCAAGACCTCGTCGACTATTTCGCGACGCGCTCATGGTATACGCAGCGCTACACGCCGGAAGAGTTCGACGCCATGCCGACGCCGCTGAACGACTATGAGCTGAAGAACGTCGAGGCCATGTACGAGATAGAGTCCGCTCGTAACTCCCCGTACCTTGTGACGGCGGATTAGCCGGGCGCGTCTCAAAATGTGAAGGCAGGAAAGCGCTGCGGTTTCGCTCTCTGTGGCATAATTAAGCCACAGAGAGCGAAGGGAGGCTGGCTATGACGGTGTGCGTTCCCGTGCGTGACATGAAGGACACCGCCGCATTCACGGCGTTGGTCGACCGTGAGCAAGAGGTGACCGTGACCAAGAACGGTTATGACGCCATTCACTGCATGAGCAGCGACCGATATAGGATCATGCAGGAAGAAGTTGCGAAAGCACGGCTGCTTTCGCGCCTCATGCTTGCGGAGTCGGAGCTGTCGAACGGCGAATATGGCGACTACGACGAGTTCTCTGCGTCCGTCAGGAAGCAGCATGGCCTATAGGCGAATCATCCTGAACGAGGCGCAGCGGGAATACCGAAGCATCGTTGCATACTTAGCGGAAACGCTCGGCAGCGAGCAGGCGGCGCTTCATTTCATCGAGGAGTTCGACCGCCAATTCGCGCTGGTCGCAGAAAACCCGTTCTTGCACGCGCTTTCTCGCATGCCGGAACTTGCTGCACGGGGTTACCGTTCTATGTTGGTGGGCAGTTATCTGGCCTTGTACAAAATAGACGGGGATGCCGTAGTGATCGCGCATGTGTTCCACCAGTCGCAAGATTATGCGAACTTGGTGTAGCACACGACGGTCGGCGCCTATTTCCTATCGCGCAGCTTTTCCAGCTTGCGAGCATCGCGGGCGCCCTGGGCGCCGCCTGCCCCCTTGAGGCCGTCCGCATTGCGCGGTGTGCGGTGCACCTCGATGCCCTGGGCGCGCAGCGCATCTTCGCGCGCCGCGCGTTCGCGCTCTTCGGCCATCATCTGTTCCAGCAGCGGGTCGCGCTCGACCGTCCGCGCCGCTTCGGCGCGGATAGCGGCTTCGCCTGCGCGCACGTTCGTGCCGGCGCGCCCTGCTTTCAGCTGGGCGTTCGCAGCGTCAAACGCCTCATTCGTATTTTTTTGCGAAAAGCCCGGCGCCACCACGCTGCCGAAGGCCGCTACCTGCTCGCCCGCTTCGTCCGCGAGCAGGCGGCCGTCGTGCATGCCGTCGGCCTCCATGCCTTTGAACGTGCAGTTCGGCGTGCCGTCGGGATTCCAAGCGGGGGAGTAGACGCCGTTTTCCTGGTCGGGGTATGCGAAGTCGCTGCCTGCCGATCGCCATTTCCCGGCGAACTTCGCGGCGAAGTTCGCCGGCTCGTTGGTGAGCCACAGTTTTGCCAGGTTTTTCACGTGCGCAGGCTTCACCTTGAACGCCCAGTTCAGCTCGCTTTTCTCCGCGACCGTGTTCTCGGAGAGGCGCTCGAACTCTTCCTTGAGTGCTCCCAACCGGGCGTCGATACGTCCCGTACCGTTGTAGAGCACGTCGTCCAGGCGCCGCATTTGCTCGCGAGCCTCGCGAATGCGCTGGTCGGTTGCGCGCGCCATGCCTTCGTCCAGGATGCCGTGCTCGCCTTTGATGCGGTTGATGTCGAGCGCCGCATCGTAAGTGGCTTCCACCATTTCGTCCACGCTCATGTACTGGCTCTCGTAGTTCATGATGTGCTTCCACGAGGGGAGGATCATGCGCTCACGGTGCTCTTCGAACGTGCGGGCGCGCAGCTTGTAGCCGTATTTTTCCGGGTTGTCGAAGGCGATGGACCCCACGTCCAAAAACGGTGCCATGGGGCTGGTGAGCACTACCAGGCGCGGGTCGTAGTTCACGAGCTCGTAGAGATGCTGCACGTACGCGCCTGTCTCGCGCACGCTTTCGGCCGTTTGCTGCGGGATGCCCGTCATGAAGTACAGGTCGAAGCGTTCGCAGTTCGGGTGCGAAAGCGCGTCTTTGATGGTCTCTTCCAGCTCGGTCATCTTGTAATGGCCTTTGCCGAACGCCTTGCGCACGTCGTCGTCGTGGCTTTCGGCGGAAATCTCTACCGACCAGTTCTCCAGGTTGTCGTCGAGCATCTGGTAGAAGTCGTCACCGCCGGGCGGCGGGCCGAAGAATTCGAAGCCGATGGGGTTTTTGACCTTGCCCTTGAGTCCGCAGATGAAGTCGTGCGTGTAGTCTTCGCCTGCCTGAAGGAAGTCGTTCAGCACGAAGATAGGCCCCCAGATGTGCTCCTGCACGTGCTGGATGTCGCGGATCATGAGCTGCGGGTCGCGCCATGCCACCCGGCGCCTTCCGAAATGATTTTTGAACGCGTAGGCGGAACCGCCGCACGTTGCGCAGTTGCGCGCGCAGCCACGGCACGAGAGACTGGCGGTGACCGGGTAGGAGAGCCACCCTTTCATGGGCAGGTAGCTGGTCATGTCGTGGTGCCGCAGCACGCCTTTCATGGGATAGCAGTAGTCCATGGAGATGGCGTTCATGTCGTCGGGCACCCAGGACAGCGGGTTGATGTGCACGCCGCCCTCGGCGTCTTTCCAGGTCAGATTCGGAATATCGGAAAGGTCGCCCACGGGCACGTGGTTGCGCTGCGCGTCGCGGATGCGCGCAAGCAGCATGCGCATGGGCTCTTCGGTCGAATCGCCGCGGAAGACGTAGTCCACGCAGTCGTAGGCGATAAGGTCCTCGTGGAAAATGGTGGAGGACAGCCCGCCGAACGAGACGGGCGTGTGCGGATGGAGCCGCTTGAGGATCTTCGCCACCTCGATCGTGCCATGGCAATGCGGCATCCAGTGCAAGTCGATGCCGAACACGAGCGAATCGAGCTTGGCAAGGTTTGCCTCCACGTCGAAATTCTTCTTGTGCAGCATCATGGATGCCAGATTGTAGATGCGCGAGTGCAGCCCGTGGCGTTCGAAGTATTCGGAAAGGGTAGTGAGGCCTAACGGGTACATCTCGAAGATGGGCGTGGAAGGCACCATGTCCGACACGGGGCCGTACATGATAGATCGCTCGCGGAAGTCGTACGTTGCCGGGCAGTGCACGAAGATGATGTCAAGTTGTTCCACGTCGCTCACCGAATTCTTATACCGTAGGGCCAATGCGACGCTTGATTCTAGCAGTCTTATGCAGAGTTCACGTCGGGTTTTGATGGAGACGGGGCGTTCTTCGCTACCGTCTACCCAGGCGACGTGTGAGGATAGCGGGAAGGACGGACGCGGCGGCGGGTCTGGCCGGTCGGTAATGCTACACTGTCCGACACGTCTGAAGCAGGAGGCATTCCATGTTATTGTGCGCTGAATACGTTCTGCCCATTACCCAGGCGCCCATCGAAAAGGGCGCCGTATTGGTGCGTGACGGAAAGATCCAAGACGTCGGCAAGGCTGAGGTGCTCAAAGCACGCTACGCTGGCGAAGAAACGAAAGATTTTGGGCTGGCGGCCTTGATTCCCGGCCTGGTGAACCTGCATTCCCGCCTGGAGCATGCGGTCATGCGCGGCATCGTCCACGACGAGCCGTACGCCACCTGGCTCCAGCTGGTGAACGAGACCAGCACGCTCATGAACGCGAACGACTGGTATGACTCCGCACTGCTTGGCGGCCTGGAAGCGCTCGCGTCCGGCATCACGACCGTCGTCGACGTCGCGTCCTCGTCCGCCCCGTGCCAGGCGGTGCAGAAGCTCGGCCTGCGCTCGGTGGTCTATCGCGAAGTGTCCGTCATGGACAAGCGCCGCGTGGACTTCGCCATGCGCTCTGCCGCGGCCGACGTCGAGAAATGGCAGGAAGAGTACGGCTCCGACCTGCTGACCATCGGTATCGCGTCCGGTCCGTTCTTCGCGTGCCACCCGCTCGTTTTCTCGAAGGTGGTGGAGTACGCCGACGACACGCTGCCCATCGCCATGCAGATTGCCGCCTCGCGCGAAGAGTACAACTTCATCAAGCGCGGCTCCTCGCCGTTCTCCGTGCACAAAGAAGAGCTCCATCGCGGCTACGTGGAGGTTCCGCCGTGGCTGCCCACGGGCGTTACGCCGGTGAACTACGCGCTGAATTGGGGCGCGTTCGATTCGAAGAACATCCTGGCCGTCCACTGCGTCCACGTCAACGACGAAGACCTCGAGCAGCTGAAGGCCCACGACGTCGCCATCGCTGTCTGCCAGCGCTGCAACGCGCAGTTGGGCATGGGCGTGCCGCCGCTGACGGACTACCTGCGCGCGGGCATGCGCGTCGGCCTGGGCACGGACTCCCCGGCCGCCACGGACTCCACCGACATGTTCATCGAAATGCGCACGGGCATGCTCATTCAGCGTGCCATGGGACGCGGCATGTTCCTGGATTCCTCCACCATGCTGGAGATGGCGACGATGGGCGGTGCGCGCGCTCTGCGCATGGAGGACAAGATCGGCTCCCTCGAAGTGGGCAAGCACGCCGACATCGTAGCGGTGGACCTTTCCGGCTCGCACCAGACGCCCACGACCGACCCGGTCTCTGCCGTGGTGAACACGGCCGCAGGCTCGGACGTCGTCATGACCATGGTCGACGGCAAGGTTCTCTACGAGCGCGACCACTGGCATGTGGACGTGCAGGTCGCGAAGAACATCGCTTCGGTCATCGAAATCCGCGGAAAGCTGCGAGGCTAGCATGGCCAAATCCGCACCGCAGCGCACCGTCACCGCAGCCGAACGCCAGGCGCGCATCGCGCGCGCCCAAGAGCGCGAGCGCTTGGAGAAAGAGCGACGGGAGAAGTCTTCGCGCCTGAAGAAAGTCTTCACGATAGCCGTATGCGCCATCCTTGCGCTGGCCCTTTCCATCCCGACCATGGCACTTGTGGTGATGGGGGGAAATGGCTAGCCACGAACTTGGGCTTGCGATAATATGTCCTGCTTGGAAAGCATGCAGTCTTGACACGCGCGTTCACGCGCGTGTCCCTATGTATAAGGGGTAAAAGAATGTTTGGCATTGGTGGTACCGAACTGTTCTTAATCCTCTTGTTCGGGTTCCTGCTGTTCGGGCCTGACAAGCTGCCTTCTATCGCGAAGACGGCGGGCAAGGCCATCGCAAAGTTCAGGAACGCCCAAGAGGAAGTGACGAAGGTCGTCCAGAACGAAATCTACGACCCGAAGTCGGACGAGCCGTTCAAGAACCCGCTTGAGGCGGTGGAAAAGCTGGGCAAGAAGTCCGAGAACAAGACGGTCGCCAAACAGGAGAGCTTCTCCGAGCGCAAGGCGCGCTACGACCGCGAGCGCGCTGCACGCCGCGCCGCTGAACAGGAGAAGGCTGCCGAGGGCACTTCCTCCGACACCGCGGCAAGAACGGCAAAGACGGCGCCGAAGCCTGCGCCGAAGGCTGCGTCCGCGGCGAAGCCCGCTTCGAGTGCCGCGGCTCAGCCTGCGACTGCCCCGTCGTCCTCTGCAAAGCCTGCCGCCGAGGCGAAGCCTGCGTCGAGTGCTGCATCCAGCACGACGACGAACGCCCCGTCCGCCACGTCCGAAGAGAAGGGGGAGTAACACATGCCTATCGGACCGGCACGAATGCCCCTCTTCGACCATCTGGGCGAACTGCGCATGCGCTTGGTGCGCATCGTCGTCTGCCTGTTCTTGGCGTGCTGTGTGTTCTATCTGGCATCGCCGACGATCATCAACCTGCTCATGGCGCCGGTGATCGAATACCTGCCCACGAACGAAGACGGCACCATCGCCCTAAACGTCCTGGGCGCGCTCGACGGCTTCACCATCCGTTTCGGCGTGGCGCTGTGGGCGTCCCTGGTGGCATGCATGCCCATCATCATCTGGCAGGTGCTCGCATTCTTCCTGCCGGCGTTGAAGCCGAAGGAGCGCAAGTGGTTCATTCCCACGTTCGCCATCGGCTGCGCACTGTTCATCTTCGGAACGGTGTTCTGCTACTTCATTATTCTGGACCCGGCCGTCCAGTTCCTGACGTCGCAGACCGCGGAGTTCGCGAACGTCTTCCCGGAGGCGAAGACCTGGATCGACACCATTATCAAGTTCGAGCTGGGCTTCGGTTTCGCGTTCGAGCTGCCGCTCATCGTGTTCTACCTGTGCGTGTTCGAAATCGTGCCGTACAGCAAGCTGCGCCAAAGCTGGCGTACTGTCTACGTGGCCCTGCTGGTCATTTCCGCCATGGTGACGCCGGACGCTTCCCCGGTGACCATGGGCCTGATGGTCGCGGTGCTCATTGCGCTGTACGAAATCAGCCTGCTGCTTGCCCGCATCGTGTTGGGCAACCGCGTGAAGGAGCAGAAGGCAGAACTGGAGCGCCAGGCAGCAGAGGATGCCGAATGGCAGAAAGAATGGGAAGAGATCAAGCGCAAGCGCGCTGAGGAGAAAAACTAGCGTGCGCATTTCGCCCTCTGCGGGAGGCTGTTTGCAGCGTCAAGCAGGCGGGCTGCCGAAAAGCGGCGCAAATACGCGGTAGCAGGCGCACCCTGGGGTATCCTAGGGTGCGTTTTCATACGAAGGGAAGTTCTCGTGCGCCTGAGGGTGCGGCGGGATGCGTGAGAAAACGGCAGGAGGTGCCCATGCACGAGCTAGGAATCATGACGGGCGTCATGGACGCGGTGACGAAGACGGCCGAAGAAGCGGGCGCTCTGAAAGTGCTCAAGGTCACGCTGTCCGTCGGCGTCATGACGGAAGCCATCGAAGACGCGCTGCAGTTCGCGTTCGAGGCGCTGTCTGAAGGAACGCTGTGCGAAGGCGCGGAGCTCGTCATCAACATGGTGCAGCCGCGCAGCCGCTGCCTGGAGTGCGGAGAAGAGTTCGAGCACGACCGTTTCCACATGCTGTGCCCGAAGTGCGGAGGCTTCGCGACCGAGCTGATAGCGGGCAAGGAGCTGCAGATAGACAGCATCGAAGTGGACTTGCCGGACGACGAGGACGAATCGCAAGGTTGATTGGCGCGCTTGCCGGAAAGGCGGCGAGCGGAGTAAGCCGACAGCGGGCAGGAGAAGTCAGCGAGGCGCTTTGGGCGTCGGAGGCTGGCAGGCTCGAAGGGCGGTCCGAGCGTTGCTGCCCGCCGACCTGGCAAGACCTGGCATCAGAAGCGCTTGCAGCATCGAGCCGCTTCCTGCTCGGGAGAGCGGCGGAAGGGACAGAACATGCAGATTGATATGAAGCAGCCCATCCTGGGGAAAAACGATGCGATTGCCGCGGAAAACCGGAAGCTGTTCGCGGAAAAGCACGTGTTCGTGCTGGATCTCATGGCCAGTCCGGGGTCGGGGAAGACCTCGGTCATCCTGGCCACTATCGAAGCGCTGCGCGACCGGTACAACATTGCGGTCATCGAAGGCGACATCGCCAGCTCTGTCGACGCCGAAAAGATCAAGGCGCAGGGGATTGCTGCCGTGCAGATCAACACGGGCGGCGCGTGCCATCTGGAATCCGACATGATTCGCCGTGCGGTGGACGTGCTCGACCTGGACGCGCTCGATTTGATCATCGTGGAAAACGTGGGCAATCTGGTCTGCCCGACCGACTTCGATTTGGGCGAGAACGCGAAGGCCATGATCCTTTCGGTGCCGGAAGGCCACGATAAGCCGCTGAAGTACCCGGGAGTGTTCCAGGCGTCGCGCGCAGTCATTCTCAACAAGGTGGACACCATGCCCGTTTTCAACTTCGACGAGCGCGAATTCCGTGCATCTGTCGAGCAGCTGAACCCGACGGCTCCCATCTTCCCCATGTCGGCGACGAAAGGCCGCGGTGTGGAGCTGTGGACCGAATGGCTGGCAGAGCGCATCGAGGAGATTCAGTAAGGGCGTACCTCGCTTTCACGCCATTTCTCTGCGCTTATCTCCGCTCCCGCCTGCCGCAGGCGGGAGCGTTGTCTTTGCGCGAGGGGCGTGCAGCATGATGGACACACGCACGCAACCTGTCGGTAACGCGCGTTCTCTATGCTCGTTCGCAGAACAGGCTGCGACGGTGGGCGAAGCGCGCACCGGGGAGCAGGCCCTGCGTTCGCATGCCTCTCGCCGAATGCGCGCTTCATGGGGTGTTGTCGGGCGTCAGCGCTGTGACGCCCGGTCAAAGACGCGCGGTCTGGCGCAAAAGCGGACATGCGGGGCGAGCAGTCGGAAGGACGAGGGCGCGCGGCGCCGCGAGGACGGGAAAGGAGCCGCCATGACGGCACGGGAACGATACGAGGCATGCACGAACGCGCTGCGGTCGTTTGCGCGGGAGGCGGGCTTTACGGATGTGGTGCTGGGCCTTTCGGGCGGCATGGATTCGGCGCTTGTGGCATGCATGTGCGTTGACGCGATGGGGGCCGAACACGTGCACGGCGTGATGTTGCCAGGACCGTACACTTCGCAGGCTTCGCTCGAGGACGCGCAGGAAGAAGCGGACGCGCTCGGCATGCATGCAGAGGTCGTTTCCATCCTGCAGCCGTTCGAGGCCTTCGAATCCGTGCTGCGCAAAGCGTGCGGCGGCCGCCTTGCCGGGCTGGCGGCGGAGAACACGCAGGCGCGGTGCCGCATGGTATGCCTCATGGCGCTTTCGAACGCGCATGGCTGGATGCTCGTGAACACGGGCAATCGCAGCGAAGGCTATCTGGGCTACGCTACGCTCTACGGCGACATGGCAGGCGCGTTCGCGCCTATCGGCGGCCTGTACAAAACGGAAGTCTACGAGCTGGCGCGCTGGCGCAACGAGCATGCGGCGGCCGCAGGGCAGACGCCGCCCATCCCCGAGCACGTTTTCACGAAGCCGCCGAGCGCCGAGCTTGCGCCAGGCCAGACCGACGAAGCGAGCATGGGTCTGGACTACCCGCGCCTGGACGCTATCTTGAGCGTCCTGTACGACGAGGGGCTTTCGCCCGAGGCTGCTGCAGAAAAGACAGGCAGCCCGCTTGAGCTGGTAGAGGACGTGAAGCGTCGCAGCGAGGCAGCGGCCTTCAAGCGCGCGCTGGCTCCTGCACATCCGGTCGCCTGACGTCGGCTATTCGGCGGCGCTTTCGTCCGCAGCGGTCTCGTTCGTGTTGGCGAAGGTCTCCACGATGGACTGGCCGACGAGCAGGCCGCTGGCAGCGCAGGCGGACAGCCCGTCGTGCGTGCCGATGGCGGCTGCACCGCAGCAGAAAACGTTCTCCAGCGCGCTCCCGTCGGAAGTGAGCGTCAGGCGGCCCGTCTCGTCGACCGCCGCCCCGCCGCGGGTGCGATAGCGGCGGGGGAACAGCTTTACGGCGTAGTACGGCGCAGCAAGGGAGGCAAGGAAGTGCGTTTTGCCCTCCGCCGTGTCCGTGCCGTCTTTCACCAAGGAATCGTAGTCCGAAAGCGTGCCGTCAATCGTCTCCTGCGACACGCCGAGCGCTTCCGCCAAGCCGCCGGTGTCGTCGAAAGGTCCCACCACGCGGTCTGCATGCTCTTGGCGGACGCGCGCGACGTTCGTGGCCTGCGTGCTGGCGAGCAGCTGGTTGTCGAACACGAGCCACCAGTAGCCGAGCCCGTCCGAGAAGCACCGGTTTGCGGCAGCGAACCGGTCGTCTTCGGGCGCGAAGCGCCGTCCGGCGGGGGAGAGCTGCAGCACGGGCGCGAACGCGCCCCAAGCGGACGCGTTCGGGATGTCCGCGATCAGGTTGTCTTCCAGCTCCATGTCCGCGAGCGCCCCGCCGATGCCCAGGCACAAATCCTGGCCTTCGCCCATGGAATGGCCGCAGGAGGCAAGGCATCCTGCCTCCGCCTGCGAGGGCACGTTGAGCGCCATCATTTCCTGGTTCCCTGCAAAGCCGCCAGTTGCCACGACGACGGCGCGCGCCTGGATGTCGACCACATGGTTGCTCTCTTCGGCGCGAAAGCGCATGCCGACCACTTTGCCGTCCTCGTCCAGGATGAAAGCGGTCGCGCGGATGCCGGTCGTCGTGGTCAGTCCTTTGCTCACGAGCGCATCGCGAAGCGGGGTCATGACGCTCGTCATGTCTCCCAGGCCGTTTTTCGGCAGCACGATGTCCGTCGTCGTGCCGCGGTAGGCGGCAGGGTCGGCGAAGACGGCGTTGTAGTCCGCCTGCGCGCGGTCGATCCATGCGGGCGCAAGGTCGAAAAGTTTCTTTTGGTACGCCGCGCGCGCTTCGTCCCAGGCGGAGCCTTCGGCCGCAAGGCGACCCGCCCAGGTATCTTCCGGGCTGACGCCGATGCCTGCCGTCTCCTGCAGCGTCGTGCCGACGACGTAGAACACGCCGTTGCTCAAGTAGCTTTCGCCGCCGAGCAGGCTTTGTTTTTCTGCCACATGCACGGACAGACCTGCTTCGAGCGGGTCCATGGCGGCAGAAAGCCCGGCGATGCCGCTCCCGACGATCAGCACGTCGACCGACTGCGAGAACGAAACATCGGCCGCTCCGGCAATGTCGGTACGGCCGACGGCGTTCTGATCAGCGGTGACGCCCTCCTGCGCACTGCAGCCGACGAGCGTGGTTCCCGCAAGGGCGACGGTTCCCAGGCCGAGAGCCTTCAGAAAATCACGTCGGGGGATAGCAGAATCATGCGGCATGGCGGGCTCGCTTTCGGGACGGGGCGGGAGGGGCGGCGCAAGGCCTTTCGGCAGCGATGATAGCAGGCCTGCCGTGCGAGCGCACCGGGGCGTGCCCCCTGGTTGTTGGAAGGTTGGCGAAATCCCAGGTGAAAGCCGAAAACCACAGGAAATCAGCACAATTTCTAAAAATAATTCTTGACTTGGCGCATGTGCGCGCATATTTTTAGAACTTGCGACTTTTTCGCAAAATCATTGATTTTCACGAAGGAGGAGAAGCCTCGTGGCGCAAGGAAAAACCGCCGGTCATACCGGCCTTTACCGGAATCGCAGAAGCTTCGCGAAGATCCCCGACGTCATGGACGTGCCGAACCTGATTGCTATCCAGATGGAGAGCTTCGAATGGTTCAAGACCGAGGGCCTGTCCCAGGCGTTCGCGGACATCTGCCCCATCGAGAGCGCGACCAAGGACATGTACGTGGAGTTCGGCAAGCACGAGTTCGGCGAGCCGAAGTACAGCGTTGACGTGTGCAAGGAAAAGGACGTCTCCTACCAGGCGCCGCTTTTCGCGGAAATCCGCTACGTCAACCGCGAGACGGGCGAGATGAAGGAGCAGGAAGTCTTCATGGGCGACTTCCCGCTTATGACGCAGCGCGGTACGTTCATCATCAACGGTACCGAGCGCGTTGTCGTCAGCCAGCTGGTCCGTTCCCCGGGTGTCTACTTCGCGGCTGAGCGCGACAAGACCTCCGACAAGACCATCTACAACGCGAAGGTCATCCCGAGCCGCGGTGCGTGGCTTGAGTTCGAGACCGACAAGCGCGACGTGCTGTCCGTGCGCATCGACCGCAAGCGCAAGCAGCCGGCGACGCTGCTTCTGCGCGCCCTGGGCCTGGCAGAAACGCGCGAAGAGATCATCGAGCTTCTGGGCAACTCCGAAATGGTGCTGCGCACGCTCGACCGCGACCCTGCCACTACCAAGGAAGAGGCGCTTATCGAACTGTACCGCCGCTTCCGTCCCGGCGAGCCGCCGACCATCGACTCCGCTCGCACGCTGCTGGACGGCCTGTTCTTCAACCCGCAGCGCTACGACCTGGCGAAGGTCGGTCGCTACAAGGCGAACAAGAAGCTCGGCTTCGACCCGGACAACGACTCCTCCACGCTGACCGACGAGGACATCATCGCCACCATGCGCTACATCGTGGCGCTGCATGACGGCGAAGAGGGCTACACCACCGACGATATCGACCACTTCGGCAACCGTCGCATCCGCACGGTGGGCGAGCTGATCCAGAACCAGTTCCGTATCGGCCTGTCCCGCATGGAGCGCGTTGTGCGCGAGCGCATGAGCATGCAGGAGCCGGACGAGATCACGCCGCAGTCCCTCGTGAACATCCGCCCCATCGTGGCGGCCATCAAGGAGTTCTTCGGATCCTCCCAGCTTTCGCAGTTCATGGACCAGTCCAACCCGGCTGCCGGCATCACGCACAAGCGCCGTCTGAACGCTCTGGGCCCGGGCGGCCTGTCCCGCGAGCGCGCCGGCTTCGAAGTGCGCGACGTCCATACGTCCCACTACGGCCGCATGTGCCCCATCGAGACGCCTGAAGGCCCGAACATCGGCCTGATCGGCTCGCTGGCGACGTACGCCCGCGTGAACCCCTACGGTTTCATCGAGACTCCGTACCGCCGCGTCGTGGACGGCAAGGTCACCGACGAGGTCGACTACCTGACCGCGGACGAGGAAGAGAACTACACCATCGCCCAGGCGAACGAAGAGTTCGACCAGGAGACCCGCGTGTTCGGCCGCCGCAACGAGCAGGGCGAATTCGTCCCGAGCGCCCGCGTGCTCTGCCGCACGAAGGGCCCGGACGGCACGTTCGGCGAACCGGACGAGATCGCGCCCGAGCACGTGCAGTACATGGACGTTTCCCCGCGCCAGATGGTATCTGTCGCGACGTCGCTCATTCCGTTCCTTGAGCACGACGACGCAAACCGCGCCCTCATGGGCTCGAACATGCAGCGTCAGGCCGTGCCGCTGCTGCGCCCGCATGCGCCGCTGGTCGGTACCGGCATCGAGCATCGCATTGCGGTCGACTCCGGCGAAATCCTCGTTGCCCAGAATCCGGGCGTCGTGGACTACGTCGACGGCCAGACCATCATCGTGCTCAACGACGACGGCGAATACGACGAATACCTGGTGCCGAAGTTCCAGCGCTCCAACCAGTCCGGCTGCATCAACCACAAGCCGATCGTCCGCAAGGGCGACGAAGTGGCGGCGGGCGATGTGCTCGCCGACGGCGCGAGCTGCGAGATGGCGGAGTTGGCGCTGGGCCAGAACCTCATGATCGCCTACATGCCGTGGGAAGGCTTCAACTACGAGGACGCTATCATCGTTTCCGAGCGCGTCGTCGCCGAAGACCTGCTCACGTCCATCCATATCTCCGAGTACGAAATCGACGCGCGCGACACGAAACTCGGCCCGGAGGAGATCACCCGCGAGATTCCGAACATCTCCGAGGACATGATCTCCGACCTGGACGCCGACGGCATCATCCGCATCGGCGCGGAAGTCTTCCCGGGCGACGTGCTCGTGGGCAAGGTCACCCCGAAGGGCGAGACCGAGCTCACGGCCGAAGAGCGCCTGCTGCGCGCCATCTTCGGCGAGAAGGCCCGCGAGGTCCGCGACACCTCCCTGAAGGTGCCGCACGGCTCCGGCGGCCGCGTCATCGGCATCGTGCGCTCTTCGCGCGAGGCCGGCGACGATCTGGCCCCGGGCGTCAACGAGCTCGTGCGCGTCTACATCGCTCAGAAGCGTAAGGTCCAGCAGGGCGACAAGCTCTCCGGCCGTCACGGCAACAAGGGCGTTATCTCCCGCGTGCTGCCGGTCGAGGACATGCCGTACCTGGCTGACGGCACGCCCATCGACGTCATCCTGAACCCGCTCGGCGTTCCGTCCCGTATGAACGTCGGTCAGCTGCTCGAATGCCATCTGGGCTGGGCGGCGAAGTGGGGCTGGTCGGAAGATCCGGACTCCACGGAGCCGGTCGAAGGCCCGATGTACGTTTCCACGCCCGTGTTCGACGGCGCGACGGAGAAGGAGATCGCGGACGTTATCGAGAAGGCGAACCGCAACCTCATCAACATCAACCATGCGAAGTACGGCGACATGGCGCGCGACGAGTTCGTCCCGCAGCTGTCCCCGACGGGCAAGACGACGCTCTTCGACGGCCGCACCGGCGAGCCGTTCCGCGAGCCGATCACCGTGGGCTTCCCGTACATCCTGAAGCTCGGCCACATGGTCGATGACAAGATCCACGCTCGCTCGACCGGCCCTTACAGCCTGATCACGCAGCAGCCGCTCGGCGGCAAGGCGCAGTTCGGCGGCCAGCGCTTCGGCGAGATGGAGGTGTGGGCGCTGTACGCGTACGGCGCTTCCAACGTGCTGCAGGAGATCTTGACCGTGAAGTCCGACGACACGTCCGGTCGCGTCAAGTCCTACGAGGCCATCGTGAAGGGCGAGAACATCCCGGCTGCGGAGGTTCCGGAGTCCTTCAAGGTGCTCGTCAAGGAAATGAAGTCCCTGTGCCTGAACGTCGAGCTTGAGGGCCATGACCACCAGGTCATCGACGTCACGCGCGAGTACGAAGAGGATGCCAAGCGCGTCGACCAGAGCCCGCTCGATGCGCTGGCAAACGCTGCCGCCGAGCAGAAGAAGGCGGACGAAGGCGACGACGCTCTGGCGAACATCGCTGCTGAACTGGGAGAACTGATGGGTGGTATCAACACCGACACGAACGATCTGATCGGCGGAACCGGAGAGGAGGCGTAAGGCATGACCACTGATTTCGACGTGAACAACTTCGACGCGATCCGTATCTCGCTTGCCAGCGCCGAAGACATCCGCGGCTGGTCCCGCGGCGAAGTGAAGAAGCCCGAGACCATCAACTACCGTACGCTCAAGCCGGAGAAGGACGGCTTGTTCTGCGAGAAGATCTTCGGTCCCACGAAGGACTGGGAGTGCTCCTGCGGTAAGTACAAGCGCATCCGCTTCAAGGGCATCGTCTGCGAGCGCTGCGGTGTCGAGGTCACGCGCTCCAAGGTGCGTCGTGAGCGCATGGGCCACATCGAGCTCGCTGCGCCCGTTTCGCACATCTGGTACTTCAAGGGGTCGCCCTCTCGCCTGGGCTACCTGCTCGACATTCCGCCGAAAGAGCTGGAGAAGGTGCTCTATTTCGCTTCCTCCATCATCACTTCGGTGGACCGCGAAGCGCGCGAAGAGGACGTCGACGAGCTGCGCGACGAGCTGGCTGCCGACCTTGAGGAGCTTGACGCCGAGCGCGACCGCCTCATCGAGGCGACGCGCCGCCTGTCCGTGGACTACGTGCCCGAGGACGACGAGTTCGTCGACGAGATCGACGAAGACGAGCGCATGACTCCCGAAGAGGTCGAAGAGGAGATTGCCGACATCTATGAGGAGTTCACCGAGCGCAAGGCGCTGCGCGCCGAGGCGTTCGACGCGTTCCTGAAGATCGAGCCGAAGCAGCTCGTCCCCGACGAGGTGCTCTACCGCGAGATGCGCGCGAACTACCGCGACTACTTCACGGGCGGCATGGGCGCCGAGGCCGTGCGCGACCTGCTCGACGCCATGGACCTGGAAGAGGTCGGCGAAGAGCTGCGCGAGGTCATTGCCAACGGCAAGGGCCAGAAGCGCGCGAAGGCCATCAAGCGCCTGAAGGTCGTCGACGCGTTCCTGAAGTCCGACAACAAGCCGGGCGACATGATCCTGGACGTCATTCCGGTCATTCCGCCGGACCTGCGCCCGATGGTGCAGCTCGACGGCGGCCGTTTCGCCACGTCCGACCTGAACGACTTGTACCGTCGCGTCATCAACCGCAACAACCGTCTGAAGCGCCTGCTCGACCTGGGCGCCCCGGAGATCATCGTCAATAACGAGAAGCGCATGCTGCAGGAGGCCGTCGACTCGCTGTTCGACAACGGTCGCCGCGGCCGCCCTGTCACGGGCCCGGGCAACCGCCCGCTGAAGTCGCTCTCCGACATGCTCAAGGGCAAGCAGGGCCGCTTCCGCCAGAACCTGCTCGGCAAGCGCGTCGACTACTCCGGCCGTTCGGTCATCGTCGTCGGCCCGAACCTGAAGCTGCACCAGTGTGGCCTGCCGCAGCAGATGGCGCTCGAACTCTTCAAGCCCTTCGTCATGAAGCGCCTGGTGGAGCTGGAGTATGCTGCGAACATCAAGGCTGCGAAGCGCGCCGTGGACCGCGGTGCCAGCTACGTGTGGGACGTGCTCGAGGAGGTCATCGTCGAGCATCCGGTTCTCTTGAACCGCGCTCCTACGCTGCACCGTCTGGGCATCCAGGCCTTCGAGCCGGTGCTCGTCGAGGGCAAGGCCATCAAGCTGCATCCGCTCGTCTGCACCGCGTTCAACGCTGACTTCGACGGCGACCAGATGGCCGTCCACGTGCCGCTGGGCACCGAAGCGCAGGCAGAGGCGCGCGTGCTCATGCTGTCCGCTAACAACATCAAATCCCCTGCTCACGGCCGTCCGCTGACGGTCCCGACGCAGGACATGATTATCGGCCTGTACTATCTGACCGCCATGCGCGAAGGCTTCCCGGGCGAAGGCCGTGCGTTCATCGATTTCGCTGACGCGCTCAACGCCTACGATGCTCGCGCCGAGGTCGACCTGCAGGCGCGCATCTGGGTGCGCCTGTCCCGCGACATGCAGGTTGCTACCGCATTCGGCCAGTACGAAGAGCGCAAGGCCGGCGAGCGCATCGAGACCACGATCGGCCGCATTACCTTCAACCAGGTGCTGCCGGAGGAGCATCCGTTCCTGAACTACGAGATGAACAAGACGGAGATTTCCCGTCTGGTCGAAGACGTGTGCAACCGCTATTCGCTCTCCGAAGTGCCGCCGATCCTCGACGGCCTGAAGGACGCTGGCTTCCATTATGCGACCCGCGCGGGCGTTACCGTGTCCGTCTACGACGCCACGGTGCCTCCCACCAAGGGCGAAATCCTTGCTCGCGCCGACGAGCGCGTCGCCGCGATCGACGAGGACTACGAGATGGGCCTCATGAGCCAGGAAGAGCGCCACAAGCAGGTCGTTGACATCTGGAACCAGGCGAACGAAGAGGTCGGCGACGCCATGTCCGCGAACTTCGACCGCTTCAACCCCATCTACATGATGGCTTACTCCGGCGCCCGCGGTAACATCAAGCAGATTCGTCAGCTTGCCGGTATGCGCGGCCTGATGTCCGACCCGAAGGGCGAGATTATCGACCGCCCGATTAAGGCGAACTTCCGTGAGGGCCTGTCCGTGCTCGAGTACTTCATCTCCACGCACGGTGCCCGTAAGGGCCTGGCCGACACGGCGCTGCGTACGGCCGACTCCGGTTACCTGACCCGTCGTCTGGTCGACGTCGCCCAGGACGTTATCGTGCGCGAGCTCGACTGCGGTACCACCGAGGGCGTGACCTATCCGCTCTTCACCGAAAAGGGCGACCTGGACGCGAACCTCATCGGCCGTTGCCTGCTCGACGATGTCGTGGCGGAGGACGGCACAGTGCTTGCCGAAGCCGGTTCCTACCTCGATTCCATCGAGCAGCTTCGTCGCTTCGAGGCGGCAGGGGTCGAGGGCGTGACCATCCGCACTATCATGACCTGCCGTGCCGAGCACGGTGTGTGCCAGAAGTGCTATGGTTGGGACCTTGCCACGAGCCGTCCGGTCAACATCGGCACGGCGGTCGGCATCATTGCTGCCCAGTCCATCGGCGAGCCGGGCACGCAGCTGACCATGCGTACGTTCCACACCGGCGGCGTTGCTGGCGAGGACATCACGCACGGTCTTCCGCGTGTTACCGAGCTGTTCGAAGCGCGCAAGCCGAAGGGCCAGGCGGTTTTGGCCGAGATTGCTGGCACGCTGCAGATTTCGGGCGACAAGAACTCCAAGACCCTGACCATCCACGACCAGGAAGGCAACTACCGCGAGTACGTGGTTTCGGCGCGTGCGCAGATGCTTCCGGGCGTCGTGGACGGGTGCGAGGTCAAGGTGGGCCAGCAGCTGACCAAGGGTTCCGTGAACCCGCACGACCTGTTGCGCCTGACCGACCCGAACACCACGCTGCGCTACATCGTTAGCCAGGTTCAGGGCGTTTACGTCTCCCAGGGCGTCGACATTAACGACAAGCATATCGAGGTCATCGCGCGCCAGATGCTGCGCAAGGTGGCGGTCCTCGACGCGGGCGACTCCGACTTCCTGCCGGGACGCCAGGTCAACCGCTTCGAATTCGAGGACGTTGCCAACGAGCTCATTGCCGAAGGCAAGGAGCCGCCGGTGGGCCAGCCGCTGCTGCTCGGTATCACGAAGGCGTCTTTGGCGACGGACTCCTGGATGTCCGCTGCGTCCTTCCAGGAGACCACCAAGGTGCTGACCGATGCTGCCATCGAAGGCAAGATCGACCACCTGGCGGGCCTCAAGGAGAACGTCATTATCGGCAAGCCGATTCCTGCGGGCACGGGCCTCAGCCGTTACCGCGACGTGCGCCTGACCTACAAGGGCGTGCCGGTAGGCGACGCTACGGCGACCGACGTGCTGCCTGACTTTGCGCCGGATGAGCTGCGCGACATCGAGAGCCTGCTCCCGCAGCCGCAGGATTGGTCGATCGACGGCGACGCGTACCTGGGCTCCGGCTCGGGCTACAGCAGCTACTTCGGCAGCATGTCCATGGGCCATCGCGCCACGAACCTCTCCGACGAGGATGCTCGTTTGTACATCTACGACGATCTGGGCGTGTCCCAGCGTTGGGCGAACAAGTTCTCCGAGGCGGGCATCGAGACCGTGGCAGACCTCGTGGGCCATACCGAGGACGACCTGCTGCGCATCGAGGGCATTGGCACGAAGGCTATCGAAGAGCTCAAGGCAGGCTTGGACGAGCACAACCTCGGCTACGTCATCGAGGACGACCTGAACGCGTCCACCGACGATATGAGCCAGCTGCTCGACATGGTCTTCAGCCCGGACGACACCATCCTCATCGGTGGCGACGAGCCGCCGACCTTCAACACCGAAGGCGAGGACATGCTCGGCGAGGCTTTGCCGCCGCGCTCCTACCAGCGCAACATCGAGGAGCTCGACGCGCTGCTCGGCTCCGTCGGCGACCTGGGCTTCAGCCTGAAGCATGAGGACGACGAGGACGACCTCGAAGACGAATAAGCTGTTATGCCGTTCTTCCGAACGGCATAACAGCTCGACGCTGCGGTCGCCCCTGACGGCGCGTCTGGCACTCCAAGCCCTCCTCACGGCCCAAAGGCCGCTTCGTCGGGCTTTCCCGCCAGCCGCACTCGCCAGGGACGCCCTCGCTGACTATTCGGCGACCTGGGAAACAAAAAGCTCCCGTGGCAGCGCAACTGCATAGATGAGCGTTCGAGCAACGAGCGCAGAAAGGCGCTCTGACCGGTGGTCAGGGCGCCTTTTTCAAGATGAGAGGAGTGGGCGATGGCTCGACTTTTCGGGACTGACGGCGTGCGCGGCGTAGCGAACACCGAGCTTACCTGCGAGATGGCCTTTCGACTGGGCCAGGCTGCCGTGCTTAAAATGGGAAAATCCATTCTGGTCGGCAAGGACACGCGCCTGTCCGGCGACATGCTGGAATCGGCGCTGGCAGCAGGCATCATGAGCATGGGTGGCACGGCGCTTTTGGCGGGCATTATCCCGACGCCGGGCGTGGCGCTGCTGACGCGCGAGCTTGCGTGCGATGCGGGCGTGGTCATTTCCGCTTCCCACAACCCGCCGGAGTACAACGGCATCAAGTTCTTCGACGCACAGGGCTTCAAGCTCCCCGACGAGGTCGAGGATGAGTTCGAGGCTATTGTCCGCGAAGGCGTGCCTGCCGAAGCGCTGCCTGCGGGGGACGTGGTGGGCGTTGCCATTCCGGTCGAGAACGCCTGCCAGATTTATGTCGACCATGCGGTCAAGACCGTGGAAGAGGCGGGCGTTCGCCTGGACGGCATGAAGGTTGCGCTGGACACGGGACATGGCGCCTCCTCTTTCACGAGTGCCGATGCGCTGCGGGCGTTGGGCGCCGAAGTCATCGCCATCAACGAAGATTTCGACGGTACGGACATCAACGTGGAGTGCGGGTCTACCCATCTTGGCCCGCTGCACGCGCTTATGGAGGAGTCGGGTGCTGACGTGGGCATTGCCCATGACGGCGATGCGGACCGCGTGATGCTTATCGACGCCGAGGGCAATGAAATCGACGGCGACATGGTCGAGGCGGTCTGTGCAGTCGATTTGAGGGAGCGTGGCTTGCTGGCGGGGGATACCGTCGTGTCCACCGTCATGTGCAATCTCGGGTTCGTCCACGCAATGCGCGATGCGGGCATCGCGGTCGTGCAGACCAAGGTGGGCGACCGCTATGTGCTGGAGGAAATGCGCAAGAGCGGGTATGTCCTGGGTGGCGAGCAGAGCGGCCACATGATTTTCCTCGAGCATAATTCGACGGGAGACGGCCTGGTCACCGCGCTGCAGTTCTTGGCTGCATGCAAACGTGCGGGCAAGCCTGCCGCAGAGATGGCGCGCGTTATGACGCGCTTCCCGCAGCGCCTTATCAACGTGCGCGTGAAGGACAAGCATGCGCTGCCTGATTGTGCGCCGGTATGGGATGCGGTGAAGGCTGCGGAAGGCGAGCTCGGCGAAGACGGGCGTGTGCTTATCCGCACGTCTGGCACGGAACCGGTCGTGCGCGTCATGGTGGAAGCGGCCGACGAAGCGCAGGCGAACGAGGTGTGCGAGCGCCTGGCGCAGGTTGTTGAGGCGGAGCTGGGCGCGTAGCCTAATGCCTACCGGGTTATGCCGAAAGCGCGGGTTCGCCCGGAGTTTGCCGCTGTCGGCTCCAGCCGTGCGAAGCAAGTTTGCCACAGTCGGCTTGAGCCGTGCGAGGAGCCTGGGCGCCCGCGATAATGCTTGCGATAACTCGGATTGCGCACGCTTCAGGACGCTCTCAGGACGAAAAAAGTACGAAGGGTATCAACAGGCGTGCGAACGTCGAGCGGTATGCGCATGGCATGCCAAGTTTATACGGGCGAACGGCGTGTAAAGTAAGGCGAACGGCGCTGCATTACCGGATGAAGAGCCCATCAAGCGAAGACCCCCGATTGTTCGGGGGTCTTCCTGTACCATTCGATGATTTTTTGCCCTGAGAGCGAAAGCAGTGCGCATGCAAGAGCGCGGAGACGGGCAGTGTGCATGCAAACAGAGCGCAAACGTGCGTTCTGCTATTTCGCGAGCGTTGCGTCGACGGCGGAGATGACGGCGTTGCGGAAACCGTTTGCCTCGAGTGCCGCTACGCCGCGAATGGTGGTGCCGCCGGGAGAGCAGACGGCGTCCTTCATGACGCCGGGGTGGTCGCCGTTCTCCAGGTAGAGGGCGCCTGTTCCACGGATCATCTGCGCTGCCAGACGGTACGCCGTTGCGCGCGGCATGCCGTTTTTCACGGCGCCGTCAGCGAGCGATTCCATGAACAGCGACGCGAACGCAGGACCGCAGCCCGCAACGGCGCTTGCGACCGCAAGCAAATGTCCCGGCACGGGCTCAAGAAGCGCGATGGGCTCGAACAGAGCGCGGAATGCGGCGAGCTCGTTATCCGTGAGCGAATGCGCTTCCTCGTAGGCGATAACGCCCGCTCCGACGGCGATGGGGGTGTTCGGGATGGTGCTTACGTGATGCGTGCCAGGAGCAAGCATTCCTTCGAGGTCTTCGAAAAGAACGCCCGCCGCCACGGACACGACCACTTTGCCTGCAAGCTGCTCGCGCAGCGGAGCGAGGACGTCTTTTACCAGATAGGGCTTTACCGCCACGACGACCAGATCGCTCGAGGCCACGACGTCCTGGGCGCTTTCGCAGGGGAGCACGCCGATAGCCCGCGCATTTTGCTGTAGTTTGTCGAAGTGCGCAGCGCAGGCAGAAATGTGGTGCCCCGGGAAGGACGCGCAGTTCACAAGGCCTTTTGCCATTGCCTGCGCCATATTGCCGAAGCCGATGAAGCCGACGTTCATTGAAGTGTCCACGAGCGTTCCTTTCGTGCGGGTGCAAGGCTCACAGCGAGCGTTCATATCCTACCACCGGGGCGCCCTGTCCGCAGGACGTAACGG
>DVGB01000023.1 GCA_018712955.1 Candidatus Aveggerthella stercoripullorum | reverse complement strand
CCGCTCGACCCGTATTCATGGTGTTTTGTGACATCGAGGACAGCTGCCGTAGGTTGTTGTATCTTGATGCGTTAGCGAAAACAACCGTCCGAACGAGAAACGACCTGACAAGAGGCGCATGTATGCTTTCAGAACGCTTGCTGACGAAGATCGTGCGGGAGTGCACGAAGCAATACTTGAAGCTTGAACCGGCGACCGAGGCGCGCGTCCCCGCGCCCGTGCCAGGGCAGTCGTACATGCTCTATATGCACGTTCCGTTCTGCGAGCGTTTGTGCCCGTACTGTTCGTTCAACCGTTTTCCGTTCTCAGAGGACCGCGCGCGTCCGTATTTCCGTAACCTGCGCACGGAAATGCGCATGCTGAAAGACCTCGGCTACGATTTCGAGAGCCTCTACATCGGCGGCGGCACGCCGACGATCATGCTTGACGAGCTGTGCCAGACCATCGACGAGGCGCGCGAGCTGTTTTCCATCCGCGAAGTGTCGAGCGAAACGAACCCGAACCACCTGGTGCCCGAATATCTGGAGGCACTGCAGGGGCGCATCCAGCGCCTGTCCGTCGGCGTGCAGAGTTTCGACAACGGCCTGCTCAAACAGATGGACCGCTACGACAAGTACGGGAGCGCCGAAGAGATTTTCGAGCGCATCAAGGTCGCCGCGCCTTACTTCACGTCGCTGAACGTGGACATGATCTTCAACTTCCCGGCGCAGACGGAGGAAATGCTGCGTCATGACCTGGAAATGGTCCTGGCAAGCGGCGCCGGGCAGACGACGTTCTACCCGCTCATGGCATCTCCTTCCGTGGAACGCAGCCTGGCGGCCACGGTGGGCAAGGTCGACTACGCGCGCGAACAGCTTTTTTACGAGATCATTTCCGAAACGCTTGCAGGCGGCGAAAACCCGGCGTACACGTTCGGCAGCGCCTGGACGTTCAATCGCATCGTTCCCACGGCTGGAGTGTCCGAGGGCGATGCCGCAGGGCAGGGTGTGTCGGCGAATGTTCCTGAGGCCGACCCTTCGCGTACGGGGGAGCCGGAACACTGCGGTGCGCAGGAGCGGCCCGACCTGGGCGCCCACAAGCTCGTCCGCGCAGCGGGCCATGACGAAGGCCCGATGATCGACGAATACGTGGTGGACTATGAAGAGTACCCGGCCATCGGGTCTGGCGGCATCACGTATCTGGGCAGCAGCCTGTACGTGAACACGTTCTCGCTCAAAGAGTACAACGACGCCATCGAATCAGGGCGGATGTCCCTTTCCGGCAAAGCCACGTTCTCGCTGCGCGACCGCATGCGTTATCGGTTCATGATGCAACTGTTCGGCCTGCGTCTGGACAAACAGCAGTTCCAGCGCGATTTCGGCTGCACGGTCGAACGGGGCCTGCCGCTGGAGATGGACTTCATGAAGTTTGCAGGGGCGTTCGCCACGAACGACGAGAACGAGCTGACGCTCACGGCGAAGGGCCGTTACCTCATGGTGGTCATGATGCGCCAGTTCTTTATCGGCGTGAACAACCTGCGCGACCAGGCACGCCAGGCGCTGCCTGGCGACGAGCGCGAGCTCCTCTTCGGCGACGGTTCCGCCTGCGCAGGCTGCGGTAAATAGCGATCAAGCCAGCGCGGCGGGCCTGATGAGTACCGTTGCCAGGTCGCGCCGCCGCGAAGTCCGCATGGAACGGGGGGAGGGCTGCAATCCCTGCAGTTAGCACGGAGTGAGGTAGGCTGCTGAGCGCCGCCGAGCTGTCGTGCATGACGCTGCCGGGTTGTCTTCCATGACGCCATCGGACTGTCGTGCAGAAAAAACGGCCTAGTATGGTCAAATTCGAAAGCTGAGCATCATGAAAGGATGCTGCCTGCGACATGCCGAAGGCGTTCTGCAATAATGTGCAGATGTTTTCCCAGGTCGGCAAAGAATGGCTGCACCATCGGCGCGGGAAAAAGGGAGAACTATGCTGCTCAGTTTTCGTATTTGGCCAAAACACCCTTGAAAAGATGCAGGAACGCTTCGGGCCGCGCTTAAGAAGTAAGCGTGCTGTCGATGTGCCTTTCATGCTCAGCGTACCGGTTCGCAGTTGTTTCTCGTTGTCGTTGTGGCGTTCGGGCATTGCGAAAGCAGACCGTGCGTGATACGAAAGACTGAAAGCGTGTTGTCGAACGCGCGCAAAGGGGGCGGTGTGCATGGGCGTGATGGTGCGGGAGTATAGGTCGACTGATGCCTCTGTGCTGGCGAAGTTGTTTTACGAGACGATTCACACCGTGAACGCGCGCGATTACACGAGCGCACAGCTTGATGCCTGGGCGCCGCATCCGCCTGCGCCTGTGCCGTTCGACCGCGCGTTGTGTGCAGGCCGGACGGTCGTTGCCGTCGAGGGCGATCAGCCGGTCGGTTTTGCCTCGATGGATGAGGGCGGCTACCTAGATTACCTGTATGTAAGCAAGGATTGCCAGGGAAGAGGCATCGCGACTGCGCTGTGCGATGCGCTTGAGGCGGCGTGCCCTGCGCCGTCGTTCAGCACGAAAGCCTCTATCACGGCACGTCCGTTCTTCGAGCGCCGAGGTTATCGCGTGGTAGAGCATGAGCGCGTTGAGCGTAACGGTGTGCTGCTCGACCGTTTCGCCATGGAAAAGTAACGGCTTGCATTTCTGTATCTTTTGGTTGCGGCGGCGTCTGCGCATGAAAAATGCCCCTGGGCCGGGGTATAAAAATGCTGCAAGTGGTGCGCCGTGAGGGGTTCAGCGGATTCGCTTCGCGAACCCGCAGCGCTGCGCCCCGCTTCGCGGTGCTCGCGCCGCAACGGCCGTTCAAGCCGTTGCGCCCTCTCGGGGTTCGAACCCCTCACGCGTCAGGGCATGGAAAATGCCCCTGGCCCGGGGCATAAAAAATGCTGCAAGTGGTGCGCCGTGAGGGATGTCCGCGCCTTCGCTTCGCGAAGTCGCACCGCCTGCGCGCGCCTTCAGCGCGCTCCGGCAGGCAACATGCCGAAAGGCATGTTGCCCCCTCTCGGGTTCGAATCCCTCACGGCATTCCCAAAAAAGCAAAAAGCCCCAACCGGGGCTTTGCGAGCGCTGAAAAAGTGGTGCGCCGTGAGGGATTCGAACCCCCGACGTACTGATTCGTAGTCAGTCCCTCTATCCAGCTGAGGTAACGGCGCATCTCGAATGCAGCCATATTAGGATAACAGAATCTGGACGCGTGTCAAAGGATTTTTCTCAAGCGATTCTTTCTTTTGCGTACGGCCGTTATGGCGAAGGGGAGATAGCTGGTTTGCAAGTTGGGCGGACATTCTGGAGGTTGCACAACGTCCTGGACGGCCTGGATGCGGTCGAAACCATGAAAGCCGGGGCGGACGCCCTTGAGGCGCTGCGCAATGGCAGCGGTTCGGGATGGGGCGCTTCGGCCAACGGGCAAGACACGGGCAGCAACCCCTTCGGCATCGGTGCGGGCTTCCGAAGAGCGCCGTCCTCCCGTCCTGTTGCCAAAATGCCACAAACGAGCACCGCAGTTGCATGCGTGTGACCTGCATTTTCTGAGCCATGGGCTAGAAAACATAACGTACGGGTTACAAACAGATTACCTAGGTAACAAGGTTTGAAATAACTTGACAGTGACACACTTAGATTTTATAGTTGCAAGCGTCGAAAGAAACATGCGAAAGCTTCCGACACGCGTTCGCTTCTGCCCCTCCTCCTCTTCTCGGCGAGCGCGTGTCGGGAGCTTTCGGACGAATCGACCCGGCCGCGCGCGAAAAGACAGCCAGCGCTGCGCTTCGCCAGCTCGGCCGGAACGGAACAGGTAACACTGAGGAATGGCCCGGATGGCTGGGCCGCAACCGAAAGGACATAGAATATGGGCAAGATTATCGGCATCGACCTTGGCACTACGAACTCCGCCATGGCGATCATGGAGGGCGCTGAGCCTGAAATTCTCGTCAACGCCGAGGGCGACCGCACCACCCCGTCCGTCGTCGGCTTCCGCAAGGACGGCGAGCGCGTGGTCGGCAAGGCCGCTAAGAACCAGGCGGTCACGAACCCGGAGAACACCGTCGCGTCCGTCAAGCGCTTCATCGGCCGCTCCTACGGCGAGACTACCGAAGAGCAGAAGACCGTCGCCTACAAGGTGAACCAGGGCAACGGCGGCCGTGCGGTCGTCGACATCGAGGGCAAGGACTACATGCCGGAAGAGATTTCCGCCATGGTCCTGCAGAAGATGAAGTCCGACGCTGAGAAGCAGGTCGGTCAGCCCATCACCCAGGCCGTCACCAACCCCACCAACACGGTCTTCTCGATCAAGCGCTTCATGGGCCGTCGCTACGAC